>NZ_JBIDCC010000005.1:0-438188 GCF_043204415.1 Nonomuraea sp. NPDC047897
CCGCCGCCCCGGTGTGTGGGGCCCCCCCACCCCCCCCCCCCCCCCCAACCCCCCCCCCCCCCCCGGGGCCCCCCCCCCCGGGGGGGGCCCCCCCCCCCCCGCGGGGGCGCCCCCCCGCCGGAGGGTCAGCGATGGGCGAAGGCCTTGAGGGTGCCGGCGCCGCCGGGGTCGCGGTCCGTGCTGACCGGGACGATCGCCACCTCGTCCACCCCGGCCGCCGCGTAGGCGGCGAGCTGGGCCTGCGGATCGCCGAGCAGGGCGACGGACGCCACCAGCTCGTCGGGGACGGCCGCCAGCAGGTCGCGCGGGTGCGGCCGGGTGCGGGCGAACGCGACGACGTCGCCGAATCCGGCCTCGACGAACATCTCGCCGTAGCCGGGGGCGGGCAGGTAGCCGACGACGGCGCGGCGTACGCGGTCCACGGCCTCGCGGTCGGGGTCGGCGGCCGCCGTGACCCAGGCGGTGACGGGCACGTCCGGGCAGGCGGCGCGCAGCTGGGCGACCAGCCGCCCGGCGGAGGCGGGCGTGACGAGGTTGAGCACCATGCGGTCGGCCAGGGCGGCGGTGCGGACGGCGGAGGGGCCGAAGGCGGCCACCGCGAGCCGGGAGCGGGGGGCGGGCAGCCGGAGCCGGTAGCCGGTGCTGCGCACGCGGGCGCCGGTGAAGTCGGACTTGTCGCCGTCGAGGAGCGGCCGGAGCGCCTGGACGGTCTCGCGCAGCGCGGCGGCGGATCCGGTGCGGGAGCGGCCGTGCCAGCTCTCCACGACCATCGGGCTGGACGTGCCCACGGCGACGTCGACCCGGCGGCCGGTGAGCGAGGCGACGGAGGCGACGCCCATCGCGATCATCATGGGATCGCGGACGGCGACCGCGAGCGGGCCCACGGTGAGCCCGATCCGGTCCGTGGCCAGGCCGATGGCGGTGGCCAGGGCGAAGGCGTCGTAGGTGGCCATCTCGCCGACCCAGAGCGCGGGGTAGCCCAGCTCGTCGGCGGCGCGGGCGGTCAGCAGGGCCTCCTCGGCCGGGCGGTCCTGCCACAGCCCGAGGGACACGGAGAGGTTCATACGCGCTCCAGCAGGACGGCCGAGCCGGAACCCGCCGCGCCGCTGACCGCCGCGACGCCGTAGCGGGCGCCACGGCGGTGCAGCTCGTCGACGCAGGCGGCGACCAGGATGGCGCCGGTGGCGCCGAAGGCGTGGCCCATGGCGATGGTGCCGCCGTTGACGTTGAAGCGGTCGTCGCCGACCCCGAGGTCCCGCTGGAACTTCAGGCAGAGCGCCGCGAAGGCCTCGGCGAACTCGAAGACCTCGACGTCGTCCGGTGACAGCCCTGCCTCGGCCAGCACCCGCTCGACGGCGAGCTGCCCGGCGGTGAGCATGGTGACCGGGTCGCCGACGGCGGTGGCCGACCCGGCGACGCGGGCCAGCGGCGGCAGGTCGAGGTCGCGGCCGACGAGCACCAGCCCGGCCGCGTCGCAGAGGCTGGGCGAGGTGCCGCGGGTGTGCAGGTGGCTGACGGAGTCCAGCTCGGGCAGGTGCCTCAGGACGATCTCGTCCTGCTCGGGCGTCCCGGCGAAGGAGGGTTCCATCGCCGCGAGCGCGCCGGGCGTGGTGCCCGGCCGTACGTGCTCGTCGTGGGCGAGGTCGCTCACGACGACGAGCGAGCGGGCGTGGCGGCCGGCGGCCCAGGCGTCCGCCGCCAGGGTCTGGGTGCGCAGGCCGTACGCGTCGAGCTCCTCGCGGGTGAAGCCCTCCAGGGTGGCGACGGCGTCGGCGGCGACGCCCATGTGCAGCGAGCCGACGGGCAGCGACCACAGCGGCCCGCGGTCGGAGAACATCGGGGCGCGGGAGACCGACTCGACGCCGCCGGCGACCACGGTGCGGCTCGCGCCGGACGCGACGAGCGCGGCGGCGGTGCGCACGGCGTCGATGCCGGAGGTGCAGAAGCGGTTGAGCGTCATGCCGGGCGAGTCGAAGCCGGTGGTCAGCGCGGCGGTGCGGGCCAGGTTGCCGCCCTGGTCGCCGTGCTGGGTGGCGCAGCCGACCAGGAAGTCGTCCGCCCCCCGCAGCCCGGTGCGTTCCGCGAGGGCGGCGAGCAGGCCCTCCAGCATGGCGAGCGGCGTGACGTCGGCCAGGCCGCCGCCGGGGCGGGCCTTGCCGCGCGGGGTCCTGACGCACTCGTAGACGTAGGCCTCGCTCATCGCAGCTGCTCCGAGCGTACCCAGGTGGCGTGGAAGCCGAGCGGCACGCGTTGCGGCAGCAGCACGCGGGCGACGGGCCCGTCGGAGATCCGTGACGCGTCGAGGATCTGGACCTCCGAGCGGTCGGCGGCCGAGTCGGTGACGAAGGTGACGAGGTAGCCGTCGTCCTCGCCGGTCGAGCCGTCGCGGGGCGCGAAGGGGGCCTCGCTGCCGTAGACGCCGGGGCCGTAGGACCAGGTCTCCTTGGCGCCGGTGACGTTGTCGTAGCGGACCAGGCCGTCGAAGAGGTTGGTCTCGGCGTCGGCGACGGAGACGTTGTAGGCGTAGCGGGTGCGGTAGCCGGTGGCGCGGGCGTCGATGGAGGGGAACTCGGTGTTGTGGTCGCCGTCCACGTACTCCTCCGAGGTGCGCCCGGTGCGCAGGTCGAAGCGGTAGCGGTACATGCGCGCGTCGAGCTTGAGGTAGGAGATCATGCGGGTGAGCGGTGAGCCGCCGCCGTGGGGCGCCGGGCGGGTGACGCGGCAGACGTCCAGGACGATCTCCTCGCCCTCCTCCCAGGCGTTGACCACGTGGTAGATGTAGCAGGGCTTGGCCTCGAACCAGCGCACCTGGTGGCCCCGCCGGGGGATCACGCCGAAGCGTGAGGGCAGCTCCCTGTTGAAGGTGAGCTTGTAGCGGCCCTGCCGGGCGGCGTCGAGGTCCTGGTAGAGCGGCAGGTCCATGAGGATCGCGTGGTTCTCGGTGATCGCCATGTCGTGGGGCAGCCGGGCGCCCGGCAGGTCCAGCTCGACGCGGTGCTCGACCTCGCCGGACCGGCCGACCACGCCGTAGCGCAGGTACGGCGGGCGCGGCCCGTAGTCGAACCAGAACAGCTCGCCGGTGCGCTCGTCCACCTTGGGGTGGGCCATGAAGTCGCCGTCGAGCGTGTCGAGGAAGGTGTCGGCGCCGAGCGTCTCCAGGGAGAGCGGGTCCAGGCTGTACGGGGTGCCGCACAGGTACCAGGAGGCGAGGACCTTCCCGCGGTGGAAGATCACGTCGGTGTTGGCCGTGTCCTTGTACGGCAGGCCGCGCGCGTTGCCGAACGGGTTGCCCTTGGGGTTCTCCATGACGCCGGTCCACAGGGACCTCCCGGCGGCCGACTCGGCCTCGAAGGCGCGGGTGCGTACCCAGCGGTTGCGGTAGCGGGCCCTGCCGTTCTCGAAGTGCACGGCGTGGACCATGCCGTCGCCGTCGAACCAGTGGTAGCGGCCCTTCATCGGGTGGCGGGCGTTGGGTCCGTTGCGCAGGTAGACGCCGTTCAGGTCGGCGGGGATCTGCCCGATCACGGTGAGCTCGTCGGCGGTGAGCTCGTCCTGGACCGGGGCGTAGACACCCAGCAGGTACGGGTTCTGCTCGCCCGACTCGTCCATTATCACGACACTTTCGGCCATAGCCGGAAACTACGATAGAAGAAGTCAGGTGTCAACGTTGACGGGCTGGCTTCGGCTTTCGTAGTGTTCGGCCATCGACCGATGGGAGTCGCGATGACGCATTCCGCCGATCGGATCGCCCGCTACACCGCCGAAGGCTGGTGGACGGCCGATACCATCGACCAACTGCTCAGAGACCAGGTGGCGGCGCGTCCAGACGCCACGGCCGTCGTCGACCCGCCCGACAAGACGATCGGACCGCCGAAGCGGCTGACCTGGTCGCGGCTCGACGCGGAGATCGACAGGATCGCCGGCGTGCTCCACGCGCGCGGCGTCGGACCGGGCGACGTGGTCGCCATGCAGCTGCCCAACAGCGTCGAGCTCGTGGTGAGCTTCCTCGCGATCGTGCGGCTCGGCGCGACCGTCACGCCCTTCCCCGTGCAGTACCGCGCGTACGAGCTGGCCCAGCTCCTCCCGCTGTCGGGCGCCACGCTGCTCATCACGGGGCCCGAGTCACGGGCGCCCGAAGGCACGCCGACGCTTTCATGGCCCGCCGACCTGGAAGGCGTCACCGCCGACGAGGCGCCGCGCCGGGTCGCGGACCCGGCCGAACGGGTCACGATCTGCTGGACCTCCGGCACCGAGGCCACCCCCAAGGGGGTGCCCAGGTGCCACTACGACTGGCTCGCCGTCGCCGCCATCTGCACCGCCGCGCCCGGCCTGACCGCCGGCGACGTGATCCTCAACCCCTTCCCGATGGTCAACATGGCCGCCATCGGCGGCGTCCTGCTGCCGTGGCTGCGCACCGGCGCCGTGCTGGTCCAGCACCACCCCTTCCACCTGCCCACCTACCTGGCGCAGCTCGCCGACGAGCAGGTCACCTACACCCTGGCCCCGCCGGCCCTGCTCTCCCTCCTGCTGCACCAGGGCGTCACGGTCCCGGAGTCGCTCACCAGGATCGGCTCGGGCTCGGCGCCGCTGCCGCCGCCCATGGTCAGAGGCTGGCAGGAGCGGCACGGCATCGCCATCATCAACTTCTTCGGCTCCAACGAGGGCGTCACCCTGCTCTCCGACCCCGAACGCATGCCCGACCCCGAGATCCGGGCCCGCTACTTCCCCCGCCCCACGATGCCCGGAGTGCGGGTCAAGCTCGTCTCGCCGGACGGCGTGGAGATCACCGAGCCGGGGACACCGGGAGAGCTGCGGCTCAGCGGCCCCACCGTCTTCGCGGGCTACCTGCCCGGCACCGCGAGCGCCGACCCGTTCGACGAGGAGGGCTGCCTGCGGACGGGCGACCTGTTCGAGATCGCCGGCGACGAGGGCCAGTACCTGCGGTACGTGGACCGCGCCAAGGACATCGTCATCCGCGGCGGCATGAACATCTCCCCCGCCGAGCTGGAGGCCCTGCTCGCCGGCCACCCCTCGATCGCCGAGGTGGCCGTCGTCGGCTATCCCGACGAGGTCCTCGGGGAAAGGGTCTGCGCGGTCGCCGTCCCCAGGGGCGAGCTCACCCTGGAGTCGGTGGTCGCCTTCCTCCGTGACAAGGGCATCGCCTCCTACAAGCTCCCCGAGCGACTGGAACTCGTGGACGCGCTGCCCCGCAACCCCGTCGGCAAGATCCTGAAGCGGGAGCTGAAGCTGTGATCCGCATCCTGGGCGGCTACCAGACCGACTTCGCCCGCTCGGGCGTGGGTCTGTTCGACCTGATCCACGAGGCGTGCCTCGGCGCGCTGGCGGCGGCCGGCGTGCCCGCGCGCGACGTGCAGGTCGCCCACGTCGGCAACCTGGCCGGCGAGCTGTTCGCCGGCCAGGCGCACCTGGGCGGCATGGTCGCCGCCGTCGACCCCGCGTGGGCGATGCTGCCCACGTCGCGGCACGAGGCCGCCTGCGCCTCCGGGTCCATGGCGGTGCTGGCCGCCATGGCCGACCTGGAGGCGGGCCGGTACGACGTGGCGCTGGTCGTGGGCGTGGAGGTGATGCGCAACGTCGGCGCCAAGGAGGCCGCCCGGAACCTCGGCTGCGCCGCCTGGGCGGGGCGCGAGGCGACCTCGGCCGACTACCCGTGGCCGGCGCTGTTCGCCGAGATCGCCGAGGAGGTGGACGCGCGCTACGGCCTCTCCCACGAGCACCTGGCGCGCATCGCCGACATCAACCACGGCAACGCGCTGCGCAACCCCCTCGCCCAGACCCGCTCGTGGACCTTCCCCGAAGGCTGCTTCGGCGAGGACGACGCGCTCAACCCGGTCGTCGAGGGGCGGCTGCGCAAGTACGACTGCGGGCGCATCACCGACGGCGCCGCCGCCGTGGTGCTGGCCTCCGACCGGTACGGCGGGCGCGGTCCCGTCATCTCGGGCTGGGGGCACCGCACGGCGCCGATGCTGCTGAAGGACAAGCTGGCCGTGCGGGAGCCGTACCTCTTCCCGCACCTGCGGCAGGCGGCGCTCGACACCTACCGGCGCGCCGGTCTCGGCGGTCCCGCCGCCGTGGACGTGATCGAGACGCACGACTGCTTCACCATCACCGAGTACGTCGCGCTCGACCACCTCGGCCTGACCCCGCCCGGCGAGTCGTGGCGGGCGATCGAGGCCGGCGTGATCGACTTCGACGGGAGCCTGCCGGTGAACCCGTCGGGCGGCCTGATCGGCCTCGGCCATCCCGTGGGCGCCACCGGCGTGCGCATGCTGCACGACGCCGCCCGCCAGGTCTCCGGCACGGCGGGCGGGTGCCAGGTGCCCGACGCCCGCACCGCGCTGACGCTCAACGTCGGCGGGAGCTGCACCACGGTCGCGCTCTTCGCCGTCACGTCGGACGACGGCTGACGGCGGCGGCGTCACCAGGCGTCACCAGGTGTCGCCGGACTCCAGGCGCCTGAGCACCTCGCGCCGGCTGATCTTCCCGGTGGCGTTGAGCGGGAGCGAGCTCACCAGGTGCGCGCTCTTGGGCCGCTTGTGGGCGGGCAGGACGGCGCGGCAGTGCCGGACGACCTCCTCGGGCGGCACCGGGCGCCCCGGCAGGCAGGTGTAGGCGACGGTGAGCCGCTGGCCCCACTGCGGGTCGGCGATCCCCACCACGGCGGCCTCGGCGACGCCGGGAACGGCCGTGACGGCGTCCTCGACCTCGCGCGGGTAGACGTTGTAGCCGCCAGTGATGATCATGTCGTTCTTGCGGTCGGTCAGCCAGAGCCGGTCACCGGGGCCGAGGTGGCCGACGTCGCCGGTGCGCAGCCGGCCGGCCACGAAGCTCTTGCCGAGATCGGCGCGGCCCTCGGCGCCGAAGTAGCCGGTCGTCACCGGGTCGCCGCGCACCACGACCTCACCGGTCTCGCCCTCGGGCAGCGGCCGCCCGTCCTCGTCCACGATGCTCAGCTCGACGGTCCGGCAGATCCGCCCGGCCGAGGTGAGCAGCTCCGGCTCCTCGCGCAGGCCGCGCGTGTGGTCGGCCGCGTCGAGCACGGTGAGCGGCGGCATCGCCTCGACCAGGCCGTAGTACTGCACGAGGTGGGGAGTGAGCCGCTCGGCCGCGCGGCGGATCTGCTCGGACGGCATGGGCGCGCCCGCGTAGGCGAGCATGCGCAGCCGGGTGCCGTCCGCCGCCTCCGCCAGCCGGTTGACCATGGTGGGCACCAGCGCGGTGTGGGTGACACGGTGCTCCTCGACGGCCTCCAGGATCTCGCCGGCGCTCGCGTGGTCGAGCAGGACCTGGCGGGCGCCCGCCATGAGGAACGGCAGCACGAACAGGCCGCTGGTGTGGATGGCGGGCCCGGCGTGCAGGTAGACCGCGTCGGGCCCGGGAGGGCCGCCCAGCACCTCGTGGGTCATCGCCAGCGCCGAGGCGATCCGGTTGCGGTGCGTGCGCCTGGCGCCCTTGGGGCGGCCGGTCGTGCCGGAGGAGTAGGCGAGACCGGCCAGGTCGTCCGGGACGGCGTCGGCGACCAGCGGGGCGCCGGGCTCAAGGTCGGCGAAGCGGCGGGCGAGCAGGCCCGAGCGCAGCGAGTCGGTCTCGCCGGTGAAGCGGTCGTCGTAGAGCAGCGCACGCGCGCCGCAGTCGTCGGCGATGCGTTCCCACTCGGCCGGGCCGAGTCGGGGGTTGAGCGGCACCCTGACCAGCCCGGCCATCGCCAGCGCGAGGTCCGACTCGACCAGCGCGCAGCCGTTCGGCAACAGTTCGAGCACCCGGTCACCCCGGGTCAGGCCGAGCGAGAGCAGCCCGCCCGCCAGCCCGGCCGCCCGCGCGGCCAGCTCGGCGAAGCTGCGCGTGCCGTCGGGGCCCTGGACGGCGGGCAGGGGGCCGAAGCGGGCGGCCGCGCGCCGGACGAGCAGGCCGATGGTCACGTGCGCCTCCTGGAGGGGTTGTGGACGGCCGAGCAATCAGTACTATAAACGAAGTCAGCTTCGGAGAGGAGTGGCATGCGCGAGGCCCTGTTGCTCGACACGGTCAGGACCCCCTTCGGCAGGAACCGGGGCGGCCTGTCCGGCGTGCGGGTCGACGACCTGGCCGCCCACCCGCTGCGCGAGCTGGCCGCACGCCACCCCGCCGCGGTCGTCGAGGACGTCGTCTACGGCAACACCAACGGCGCGGGTGAGGACAACCGCGACGTGGCCAGGATGGCCGCCCTGCTCGCCGGCCTCCCGGTCACCGTGCCCGGCGTGACGGTCAACCGGCTGTGCGGCTCGGGAGCGGAGGCCGTCGCGCACGCCGCCCGCGCGCTGCTGCTCGCCGACGCCGAGCTGGTCGTGGCGGGCGGCGTGGAGGGCATGAGCCGCGCGCCGTACGTGCTGCCGCCGATCGAGTCGGCACTGCCGCGCACGCTGCGGCTGGTGCCGACGACCGTCGGCTGGCGCATGCCCCATCCGGCCTTCCCGCCGCAGTGGACCGAGTCGCTGGGCGGCACCATGGACCGCCTGGCCGCCGAGCTCGGCATCGGCCGCGTCAGGCAGGACGAGTGGGCCGCCAGGTCGCACGAGCTGGCGAGCCGGGCCGCCGGGTTCCACGCCGCGGCGATCGCGCCGCTCGTGGGCGTCGCGGCCGACGAGTCGGTGCGCCCCGGCGGCGACCTGGCCGCGCTGCCACCCGCCTTCACGCCGGACGGCACCCTCACGGCGGGCAACTCCTCGCCGATCAGCGACGGAGCGGTCGCCGTACTGATGGGCACCCGCCGGGCCGCCGCCGAGCTGGGACTGGACCCGATCGCGCGGGTGGCGTCCGGCGCGGTGGCGGCGCTGGAGCCGGACCGCTTCGCGCTGGCCCCCTTGCCCGCGATCCACGCGGCGCTGCGCAAGGCGGGGCGCACGCTCGCCGACGTGGCGGTGCTGGAGCTGAACGAGGCCTTCGCCGCGATGGTGCTGGCCTGCCTGGACCGACTGGAGATCCCCGAGACGCGGGTGAACCCCAACGGCGGCGCCCTCGCCCTCGGCCACCCGCTCGGCGCCTCCGCCGCCAGGGCCGTGGCCGACTGCGCCAGGGAGCTGGCCAGGCGCGGCGGCGGAGTCGGCGTGGCCGCGGCGTGCATCGGCGTCGGCCAGGGCATCGCCGTGGTCCTGGAGGCCTGAGTGAACGCGCCCCCTGCCGCGTCGGACCCGCACGAACGCGCCACCCACCCGAAGTCCCGGGTGACCGGACGGGCCACCCCCGGAGACCCCACGCCGGAGAACCTCACCGCCCTGGTCGACGGGCGGCTGCCCGGCCTGCTGGGCTTCCGCGTCGTCGCCGCCGACCGCGGCGGTGTGACCGCCGAGCTGGACGTACGGCCCGAGCTGCTGGCGCCCAACGGCTACCTGCACGCTGCCACCGTCGTGGCGCTGGCCGACACCGCCTGCGGCATCGGCTGCCGCCTCACCCTGCCGGAGGGCGCGCGGGGCTTCACCACGATCCAGCTCAGCACCTCCTACACCGGCACCGTCCGGGAGGGCGCCGTCCGCGCCCTCGCCACGCTCGCCCACGGCGGGCGGCGCACCCAGGTCTGGGACGCCGAGGTGAGCGACGCCGCCACCGGACGCGCCATCGCGCTGTTCCGCTGCACCCAGATGATCCTCTACGGAGTGGAGCCATGACCCTGTTCGACAAGCACCGCGCCACGCTGGAGCGCGCGATCGAGGCCTGCCGCACCAGACAGAGCTGGACCGCCTACGACAAGCCCGCCACGGCCAACCACGCCGCGTTCACGTCGCTGCTCGGCCGGCCGTTCGACGACGACGGCCCCGGGGCCTGGCACGCGCAGGACGACGAGGTCTCCCCGTACACCGGCGAACCGCTCGGCGTCTCCTACCGGCGGGCCGGCGTGGAGGAGCTGGTCGAGGCGGCGACGCGGGCCTGGCCGCGCTGGCGCGACGCCGACCCTCGGGTCCGGGCCGGGGTCTGCCTGGAGATGTGCGACCGCATCCACGCGACCGAGCTGGCCCACGCCACCATGCACACGACCGGGCAGAGCCTGGGGATGAGCCTCACGGGCAGCGGCACCAACGCGCTCGACCGGGGCGTCGAGGCGATCGCCCAGGCGTACGCGGCGATGTCCCGGGTGCCGGAGTCGGCAACCTGGTCACGAAATTTCGGGACATCGACGGTTGAGTTGGTCAAGCGGTACCGGCTCGTGCCCAAGGGCGTCGCGGTGGTCGTCGCCTGCGCCAGCTTCCCCGCCTGGAACGTCTACCCGGCGCTCTTCGCCAGCCTCGTCACCGGGAACCCGGTGATCGTCAAACCGCATCCCAGCTCGGTGCTGTCCATGGCGCTGGCCGTCCGGGCCTGCCGCGAGGCGCTGGCCGAGGCCGGCTTCGACCCGGGGCTGATCGGGCTGGCCGTCGACACGGCCGCCGAGCCGGTCACCAAGGCGCTGGTCCGGCACCCCGCCGTACGGATCGTGGACTTCACCGGGTCGGCGACGTTCGGCTCCTGGGTGGAGGCCAACGCCTTCCCCGCCGTCGCCTACACCGAGACCTCCGGCGTCAACTCCGTCCTCATCCACTCCTACGACGAGCTCCAGCCGGTGCTGCGCGCGCTCGCCGGCTCCCTGTGCCTGTTCTCCGCCCAGATGTGCACCAGCCCCCAGAACTTCTACGTGCCACGCGCCCTCGCCGGCGACTTCGCCGAAGGGCTCGCGGAGGCCGTACGCGCCATCACCGCGGCCCCCCGGCGGGCGGCGGCCGTGCTGGGCGCGATCCAGTCGCCCGCCACCCTGGCGCTCCTGGAGCGGGTCCGGCAGGAGGCCGCAGCACGCGGCGAGATCGTGCTCGAACCCACCGCCTACGCGCACCCCGACCACCCCGAGGCGCGCACCAGCGGACCCCTCATCGCCCGCGTCGACGTCGCCGACCACGACCTGGTCGCCGGGGAGCGCTTCGGCCCCGTCGCCTTCGTCATCGGCTGCGACGACGCCGACCAGGCGCTCGGCGTCGCCACCCGGGACGCGCGCGAGCACGGCGCGATCACCGCGTTCGCCTACTCCACCGACGAGGCGTACCTGGACCGCGCCGAGCACGCCTTCTCCCTCGCCGGAGCCGCCCTGACCAGCAACCTCACCGGCCCCATGCCGCTCAACTTCTCAGCGGCCTACAGCGACTACCACGTCACCGGGCTCAACCCGGCCGGCAACGCCTCGCTGACCGACGACTCCTTCGTCACCGGGCGCTTCCGCGTCACCCAGTCGCGTCGCGCTCCGGCAGGGCGAAACGCACCCGCGTCCGGCTGATCTCCTCGCCGCAGGAGCGGCAGCGCAGACCGGGGCGGAACGGCAGGCCGCACGCCCTGTGGGTGACACGCAGGTCCGTGTCGGGCGGGCCCGCGTACCACCGCTGCGCCCAGTCCACGAGGAAGGCGAAGATGCCGAAGAAGTCGAGGCCCTTGTCCGTCAGGCGGTACCTCGGCCGCGCGCCGGGCTCCTCCACCTCCAGCACGCCGAGATCGGTGAAGCGCCGCAGCCGGCTCGACAGCACGGACGGCGCCACCCCCAGCTCCCCCTGGAAGTCGGCGAAGCGCCGCAGCCCCAGGAACGCCGCGGCAAGGATCACCGTGCTCCACCGGTCGCCCAGCACCTCGAAGGTCTCCGGGAAGTACGACAGCGGGTCGCCCGCGCCCCTGACCGTCCTGCGGTGCAGGCGCGGCACGGTCACCTGCGCGAACGTGGCCGCGCCACGGACCGTCTCGGTGTCGCGCGCGGTCACCGGGGCGCGGCCGCAGCTCGCGCACCCCAGCTCCACGTCCGTGCGCTTGCCGCAGGAGGTGTGGGTCAGCTCGGGCAGCCCGAGCCGCCTCGGCACCCACCTGCGCTCCCACGACCAGATCTCCACCAGCACCGGCCACAGCTCCACGGCCCGTTCGGTGAGCTGGTACTCGGTCCGGGTGCGGCCCTCCTCCCGGTACGGCACCGGCTTCAGCAGGTCGCCCGCGACCATCTCCTTCAGCCGGTTCGCCAGCACCGACTCCGACATGCCGAGCTCGTCACGCCAGTCGGCGAAACGGCGGACGCGCAGGAGGAACGCACGCTGCAGGATCAGCAGGGTCCACTGGTCGCTGACGGCCAGCAGCGCCTGCCCGATCGCGCTGGGGCGCTCCACTCCTCGCTCCTTCACCTGATCAGCTTTCGCTATGAGAGTACCGGGCGCCCCTCGGCCGCCCCGCCACGACGTCGGCGAGACGCTCACCGGATCGGCCATCGGCCCCGCACCCGGCGGGCGCGGCTAGCGGCGAGTCGCTCTGCCGGGGGTCGCGCGGTGCCCCGCGTGGTGGGACGCGAGGTCCGTGAGCACGGCCTGGGCCGCCCGTCGTCCGGACACGAGGGCGCCCTGCAGCGAGGCGGTGTCGCGGTGGTCGCCGCACACGTACAACCCGGAGCGCAGGCGCACCGGCTTGCGCAGCGGGTGCGGCGGCGGCATCGCGGGCAGCGCCGCCGGGATCGGATAGGTGGCCAGGTGCTCCCAGCCGGAAGTGGTGCCGTAGATCTCACCCAGCCGCCGGCGGACCGGGCGCTCGTCGGTGGCCAGGCCCAGGACCGACGTCGAGACCAGCGCTCGCCCGTCGGCGGAGTACTCCGGGGCCGCGTCCGTGAGGACCAGGGTGTCGGTGACGGCCCCGGTGGCGTCGATGACCTGGACGGGCTCGTGCAGGGGCGAGCGGGGGGCGGCATGGTAGAAGGTGGTCACCGCACGCATCGGCGGCACCTCGATCTCGCTCAGCAGGCCGCCCGCCGAGCCGGGGTCGGTGGCCACCACCACGGCCCGGCCGTCGATCGTGGTGCCGTCCGCCAGGCGCACCCCGTCGGCCGCGACCTCGGTCACGCGGGCGCCGAGGGTGACGGCGCCCGGGGGCAGCCGGTCGGCCAACTGGCGCGGGATCCGCCCCATGCCGAGCGCGGGCACGCCGATCGTGCCACGCGCGAACGACCTCCAGAGCAGGTGGAAGACCCGGCTGGAGGTCTCCAGGTCGCGTTCGAGGAGCACACCGGCCAGGAAGGGCCGCATCAGGCAGTCGATCATCTTGGCGGACATGCCCCAGGCGCGCAGTTCCTCGTCGGTACGCCGGTCACGCCCCGCGCGCAGCCGGGAACCGGGCAGCACGAGGTCGCGGGTGGTGATCGCGGCGAGCACGGCGTTGTCGCGGAGCGTGCCGAGGCCGGCCAGCAACCCGCTCAGCGCGTGCCGACGATGCCGCCACGGCAGCATCACCCTGGCCCGGGCGGTGGCCCCCTGGACGATCATCCCTGAGGCGAAGGGCCGCACATCGAGCGCGTCGATGTCGAGGACGCGGCGGGCCTCGGGGTAGGCGGTGTTGAACACCTGATAGCCGCGATCCAGCCGGAACCCGTCGACGACGTCCGTGCGCACCCGGCCGCCGACGCCGTCGGCCGCCTCCAGCACCCGGACCGCCAGGCCCGCCTCGTGCAGCCGCACCGCGCAGGCCAGTCCCGCCATCCCGGCTCCCACGACGATGACGGCGTCAGGTGTCCCCCGGCTGTTGTCCATGCCGAGGCTCTACCCGCGTCCGCGCAGCTCAGACGCGTGTCCGCAGGCCGGGCGGACGTCGGCGCGGTGCCGGCGCGGAACTCCCTGTCCGGGTTGTTCTCGGTCAGCCTCATCGCCGACGTCGTGGGCGACCCGTCGTGACGTGCTGAGCGGTCATCCCCGGCGGGTGGGCCAGGCTCAGGAGGACGCCGATCTGGGCGGGCGACAGCGGCAAGCCGCTGAGCAGCTCTTTCATAAGGATCACGGATCCAGCCTGATGGAGACCGCGACGTCGGGTCCAACACCGGAAACGTGGTGATTCACACAGATCTGTTGTTAATGTTGGCGCGTGGACCTGCATCCCCGGCTGCTCAGGGTGTTCGTGACCGTCGCCGAGGAACTCCACTTCGGCCGCGCCGCCGCCCGCCTGTACGTGGCCCAGCAGGCGCTCAGCCGCGACGTGCGGCGGCTGGAGGAACAGCTCGGGGCGGCGCTGTTCACCAGATCCACCCGGCGGGTGGAGCTGACCCCGGCCGGAGCGCGGCTGCTGTCCGGAGCCAGGCGGCTGCTCGCGCTGCACGACGAGCTGGTCGCGGAGCTCTCCGGCACGCGCCGGCCGCTGCTCGTGGACGTCAACATGCAGGGGCACGAGGCGCCGCAGCCGCTGGTCAGAGCCAGGGAGCTGGCGCCGGGCGTGGAGATGCTGGCCCGCTTCCAGGGCGGGTTGGCCTCAGGGGTCGCCGCTATGCGGGAGGGGCGTCTCGACGTGTCGTTCGGCCGGTTCGCCGGGCTGCCCGCCGACGTGCGCAAAGGACTGGCCCAGGTGCCCGTTCGGCTGGATCCGCTCGCCGTGCTGGTGCCCGAGGACCACCCGCTGGCCGCGCTGGAGGAGGTGCCGCTGCGTGCGCTGGCCGGCTTCCCCCTGGACGCCCTGACGGGCAACCCCGCCACCACCGAGTGGACCGATCTGGGCGAGCGCCTGGCAGCGGAGTTCGAGCTCACCCTGGCCACGCCGCACGCGCCTCCGGTCGGAGTCCACGAGATGGGCCTCTACCTCCAACGGCACCGGGAGCCCGTACTGGCCACGGCGAAAGTCGGCGGCATCCCCGGCGCCGTGGTGCGGCCCCTGGTCGATCCCGTGCCGCTCACCCTGGAGAACCTCGTCTTCCCCGAGGGCCTGCGGCATCCAGGGCTGGACGCGCTGCTGCAGGCCGTGACGGAGGCCGGGAGAGCGGGGCACTGGCTGCGCCGGCCCCCGCGCTCCTGGCTGTCGGAGGCCGACGAGGCAGTGCTGAGCGGCCACCAGTGCTGAGCGGCTACCCGTGCTGAGCGGCCACCGGGGCATGGCCGAGGGCCTCAGCCGGCGGCCGGGGTCGTGCTCGTCAGCGTTCCAGCACGTGCAGGGCGGGCGGGCCGCCGGTCAGCACCGCCGGGCCCGCCCCGGCGCAGGCCACCACGTCGGCCACCCGCGCTCCGAACAGGTCGGGCACGTAGATGGCGGGCTCCAGGCAGAGCGTCATCCCCTCGGTCAGGGCCGCGTCCTCCCCCGGCCGCAGCCACGGCCCCTCCTCGTGGCCGAGGCCCACGCCCCTGCCGGCGCCGGGGGCGGCGAACCGGCCGTACCCGCTGCCGTCGATCACGTCGCGCACCGCGGCCGCCACGCCCGCGGCGGCGGCCCCCTCCCGCATCGACCGCAGCGCGGCGGCGTGCGCGGCCAGCACCACCGAGTACATGGCCTCGTAGTCCTCCGGCGGCTCGGCGACGGCGAACACCCGCGCCACCTCCGCGCAGTAGCCGTCCCACCGGCCGCAGACCGACACCAGCAGCGCGTCACCGGGGTTGATCACCCGCCCGCCCGGCCGGTGCGCGGGCCGGGCGGTGTGCTCGCCCGCGGCCACCCGCAGCGACAGGACCGCCTCGCAGCCCGACTCCAGCAGCAGCGCCCGCAGCCTGGCCGCCATCGCCCGCTCGGTCGCGCCGAACCAGGCCAGCTCCCGCGCCCGCCCGAGCACCTCCTCGGCCGCCGCGGCGGCCCGCGCGACCGCCTCCACCTCGTGCGGCTCCTTGCGCAGCCGCAACGGCGCCAGCACCGCCGCGGCGGGCACCAGCTCGGCCTCGATCGACAGCCCGAACAGCTCACGGACCCGCATCTCCGGGTCCACGCCCACCCGCCGCGCCCGGTCCGGGACGAGCCGCGCCGGGTCGGCCGTCTCGGCCAGGGCGCCCGCCGTGACGACGAGGAAGTCGTCGCCCGTGCCGCCGAGGAAGCGGAAGTCCGGCGACGGGCGCAGCACCAGCGCGTCGATCTCGGCGGCGGCCATGGCCTCCCGGACGGCCGTCAACCTGCTGTCGGGTGTCACGCCGGCTCGTGCAGCCAGCAGGCGACGGGACCGGGGGCGGGCTCCTTCTCCCGGCAGACGTCCATGGCGAGGGGGCAGCGCGGGTGGAAACGGCAGCCGGCCGGCGGGTTCGCCGGGTCGGGCACGTCGCCGGGCAGTTCGGCGGGCAGCACCCCCATCCCGTCGGGCCTGGGGATCGCCTGGAGCAGCGCCCGCGTGTACGGGTGGCGGGGATCGGCCCACACCTCGGCCGTGTCGCCCACTTCGACGATCTTGCCGAGGTACATGACGGCGATCCGGTCGGCGATCAGCCGTACCACCGACAGGTCGTGGCTGATGAACAGCAGGCCCGCGCCCGAGTCCACCGCCAGGTCCCGCATCAGGGTGGCGACCTGCGCCTGGGCCGAGGCGTCCAGCGCCGAGATCGGCTCGTCGCCGATCAGCAGCCGCGGCCGGGCCGCCAGCGCCCGCGCGATGGCGATCCGCTGCCGCTGCCCGCCGGAGAACTCGTGCGGGTGCCGCGCCGCGAACCCCCGCGGCAGGCCCACCCGTTCCAGCAGGTCGGCGGGCGCCGTCGTGCGGTCACCCGCGGTGCGCAGCCCGTCGGCGATCTGGTCGCCGACACGGCGGCGCGGGTTCAGCGACGCGTACGGGTCCTGGAAGACCATCTGGACGGCGGTCAGCGTGCGGCGGCGCAGCCCGAGCGGGGTGACCGGCCGGCCCTCGAAGGTGATGGAGCCGCCGCTGACCGGGTTCAGCCCGCAGACCGCGCGGGCCAGCGTCGACTTGCCGCACCCCGACTCGCCGACCAGGCCGACGACCTCGCCCGGACTGACGGTCAGGCTCGCACCCGCCACGGCCCTGACCACCGGGCGGCCCGGGGACCGGTGCTCGACGACCAGGTCCTCGATGTGCAGCGTCATGCCTTCCCCCCTGGCTCCCCGGGCAGTGCGTCCAGCAGCGAACGGGTGTAGGCGTGCGCGGGCTCGCGCAGCACCCGGCCCCGCGGGCCGGTCTCGACGACCAGGCCGTCCTTCATCACGCTCACCTCGTCCGCGATGGCCGACATGACGCCCAGGTCGTGGGTGACCAGCAGCACGGCCAGGCCCAGCTCGTCGCACAGGCCGCGCAGCAGCCGCAGCACGCCGGCCTGCACGGTCACGTCGAGCGCCGTCGTCGGCTCGTCGGCGATGAGCACCTTGGGCGAGCACGCCAGCGCGATGGCGATGGCGATGCGCTGCCGCATCCCGCCGGAGAACTGGTGCGGGAAGCGCCCGTACGCCTCCTCCGCCCCCGGGATGCGGACCTTGCCGAGCAGCTCGACCGCCCTGGCCCGCGCCTCGGCCCTGCCCAGCCCGAGGTGGTGGCGCATGTGCTCGGTGAGCTGCTTGCCGACCGACAGCATCGGGTGCAGGCTGGTCGCCGGATCCTGGAAGACCATGGCCACCTGGCCGCCGCGCACCTTGTTGAGCTCCTTGGGCGGCAGCGTCAGCAGGTCGCGCCCGTCGAGCGCGATCCGCCCGGTGGCCCGCGCGCCGTGCGGCAGCAGGCCGAGCACGGCCAGGCCGGTCATCGTCTTGCCCGATCCGCTCTCGCCGGCCAGGCCGTGCACCCGCCCCTCCTCCAGGTGCAGGTCGACGCCGCGCAGGATGTCCCGGCCGCCGAGCGACACCTTCAGGCCGGTGATCTCAAGTGTCACAGCGCACGCTCCTTGATCGCCCGGGCCGTGCGGGGGTCCAGGGCGTCGCGCAGCGTGTCTCCGAGGAAGTTGAACGCCAGCACCACGGTGAGGATGGCAAGGCCCGGGAAGGTCGCCACCCACCAGCTGTCGAACACCTCGACTCCGCCGGCCACCATCGCGCCCCACTCGGGGGACGGCGGCTTGGCGCCCAGGCCGAGGAACGACAGGCCCGACAGCAGCAGCAGTGCCGTGCCGATGTCCAGTGTCGCCAGCACCAGCACCGGGCCGGTCACGTTCGGCAGCACGTCCACGCGCAGCGACCGCCAGGCCGAGAAGCCCAGCAGCCGTCCGCTCAGCACGAACTCCCGCTCCCGCACCCCCAGCACGAGCCCCCGGGTGACGCGGGCGTAGGCGGGCCAGGCCACCACGAGCACGGCCAGCACCGCGTTGGTCAGGCTGGCGCCGAGCGCCGCCGCCACCACCATGGCCAGGATGACCGTGGGGAAGGCGAACACCAGGTCCGCGATCCGCATGATGGTCTCGTCGGCCCACCGGCCGAAGTAGCCGGCGCAGGCGCCCAGCAGGCCGCCGACGAGCACCGACAGCGCCACCAGCAGCATCGTCAGCGGGATCGTGACCCGCGCGCCGTGGATGACCCGGCTCAGGATGTCGCGGCCGAGCTGGTCGGTGCCGAACCAGTGACCCGGGCCGGGCGCGGCCAGGCGCGGCAGCTCCTGGGCCAGCGGGTCGTACGGGGCCAGCACCGGCGCCGCCAGGGCGATGACGAGCCAGGCGAGCGCGACCGCGGCGCCGACGACGGCCAGCGGACGCCGCCAGGCCTCGGGGAGCCGCCGCGTCAGCCCCTTGCGGCTCAGGGGATCCCGTTTCACTGGAGCCTCACTCGGGGATCGATGACGCCGTACAGCACGTCCACGATCAGGTTGATGACCAGGTACACCACGCCCACGACGAGGCCGACGCCCATGACGGCGGGCAGGTCGAGGGTGGTGGCGCTCTTGTAGGCGTACTGGCCGATGCCCGGCCAGGCGAAGATCGCTTCGACCAGCACGGTGCCGGACAGCAGGCTGCCGAAGGCGAGGCCGGCCACGGTGATGATCGGCACCAGCGCCGAGCGGAGCACGTAGCGGAACAGGATCACCCGGCCCGGCAGCCCCTTGGCGCGGGCCGCCCGCACGTAGTCCTGCCCGAGCACCTCCAGCACCGCCGACCGGGTGAACCGGGTCAGCAGGCCGATGGTGTAGAGGGCGAGCACGAGCGCGGGCGTGACCAGGTGGCCGGCGGCCGAGGCGAAGATGTCCCACCGGCCGGCCAGCAGCGCGTCGATCGTCTGCAGCCCGGTCACCGGCGGCGCGCCGCCGAGCGCCGGGTCCACCCGGCCGCTGCCCGGAGTGATCTGCAACCGGTAGAAGAAGACGTAGAACGCCACCAGCGCCAGCCAGAACGTCGGCACCGAGATGCCGACGAGGCTGAGCACCCGCAGCAGGTGGTCGGACAGCCGGTCGCGGCGCAGCGCGGCCACCACCCCGAACCCGACGCCGAGCACGAGGGACACGAGGATGGCCGCCCCCGCCAGTTCCAGGGTGGCGGGCACGTACTCGGCCAGGTCCTGGCCGACCGGGCGGTGGCTCTGCTGGCTGGTGCCGAAGTCGCCCTGCAGCAGGCCCTGCAGGTGCAGCGCGTACTGCTCCCACAGCGGCTTGTCCAGGCCGTGCTCGGCCCGCCACTGGGCGACGATGGCCGGGTCACCGAGCGCCCGCTGGCCGAGGTTGGCGGCCACCGGGTCGCCCGGCACCAGGTTCGTCAGCACGAACGTCACCAGCGTGATGCCGCACGCGAGCAGCACGGCGGTGAGCAGCCGGCGGATGAGGAACCGGGCGAGCGGGTGCGCGCCCCGCCGCCGGGCGCGGGCCGGCTCCGGCCCGCGCTCCGGCCGGAGGGTCTTGCCCGAGGCCGGGTTCGGCCCCGGGTTCGACGCCGGGTCCGAAGCTGGGTTCGACGCTGGGTTCGACACCGTGCGCGGGCCCTACTTCGCGCCGAGGTCGGCGACGTCCACGGTCCACACCGGGTGGTACTCCAGGCCCGTCACCGAGGCGGCCGTGACGATGTTCTGGCTGGGCTGGATGAGCGGGATGAACGGGCCGGAGGCGTTGAGCTCGGTCTGCATGTCGGCGTACGCCTGCTTGCGCAGGTCGTCACCCACGGCCACCGCGGCCTTCTCGCCCGACTCCTCGACCGTCTTGTCCGAACCGGCCTTCCAGCCGGCACGCTCGCCGACCGTCTTGCCCGGCAGGAACACCAGGTAGTCGCTGGGGTCCGGGTAGTCCGGGCCCCAGTACCACAGACCCATCTCCTCCTTGCCGTTGCGGTAGTTGTCCAGTGCCGTGGTGACCGGCGCGGGGTTCAGGTCCACCGTGATGCCGACCTCCTTGAGGTTGGCCTGGATGCGCTCGGCCAGCGGCTGGAAGGACAGGCCGTTCACCGTCAGCTCGCTCGGGTACTCCAGCTTGACCGTCGGGTTCGACAGGCCGCTCGCGGCCAGGGCGGCCTTGGCGCCCTCCAGGTCGCGCTTGGCCGCCTGGTCCGCGCCGAGCGCGCCGAGGATCTGCGACGGGATGACGCCCGGAGCCTGCGTGGCGCCCTCGCCGGCCAGCTCCAGCAGGCCCGCGTAGTCGACGCCCTTGCGCACCGCCTCGACGAACTTCGCGTTCGGGGTGGTCTTGCTGATCTCCTGGTTCTGGTTGGCGAACAGGAAGATGACGTTGGCCGACGCGGTCTTCTTGACCTGCAGGTTCGCCGGCATGCCGGTGACCTGGTCGCCGGACAGGTTGAGCGCCACCTGGCTGTCGCCGCGCTGGACGTTCAGCTTCTGCGTGGCCGCCTCGACGTTGCGGATGACGACCTTGTCATAGGTCGGCTTGGTGCCGTAGTACTTCGGGTTCGCCTTGAGCACGACCTGGCTGCTCACGTTGAACGACTCGATCAGGTACGGGCCGGAGCCGGCGGAGGCCGAGTTCAGGTACTGCTCAGCCTTGTCCTGCGGGTCGGTGGTGGCGCCGTTCTGCTTGGCGACCTTGCTGTTGAGGATGCCGAGCGCGGGGTTCGGCAGGATGTACGGCAGCGCGGGGTTGGCCTTCTTCGAGGTCAGGGTGACCGTCGAGTCGTCGGTCTTGGCCACCTCGACGCCGTCCAGGAGGAACGACGGGGTACCCTTCATGTCGCGCACCCGGGTCAGGGAGAACACCACGTCATCGGCGGTGACCGCAGAGCCGTCGGCGAACGTGGCGCCCTGCTTGAGCTTGAGGGTGACGACCTTGCCGTCCTCCGACAGCTCGTACGACTCCGCCAGCGCCGGCACGGGCTTGGTGACGTCGCCGCCGTCGAAGGTGAGCAGCGTCTCGTAGGTGGCCTTGCCGACGATCAGGCCGGTCGGCTCGTACGTCCGGCCGGGGTCGGCCGTCTTGAGGTCGAAGGACGTGTCGATGACCAGCGTCTTCGCGCCGTTCTGGGCGGCCGGGGCCTGAGTGCCGCCGCTTCCGCAAGCGGCGAGGGCGAGAGCACCGGCGAGCAGCACAGCCGCCGTCTGGGAGCGGGTCGCCATGGTTGTCCTCCAGATGGACGATTAGCCGAAAGATGTCGAGGATTGTCGGGCAGAACGTCCAGGCACCGTGTGGTTACTGAGACGTATATATCGAGGGAAGGGTTAACAATGAGTGATATTTCCAGCCACGGGGGCAGTGGTGGTGGTCCGTCTGGACGGATCGGCATCGGTCTCGACCTGGACGCCACCCATTTGAAGATCCTCGAGGTCCTGCGGGAGAACGGCAGGATCTCGGTCTCCTCGCTCGCCGAGCGTGTGGGCATCTCCCGGGCCAACGCCTACACGCGGTTCGAGGCGCTGCGCGCCGACGGGGCGATCAAGCGGTTCACCGCCGAGATCGACCACGTCCGGACCGGCCTCGGCATCACCGCGCTCATCTTCGTGACCGTGCGGCAGCAGATGTGGCGGCAGTTCCGGGCCGAGCTGGCCCGGATGCCGGAGGTCGAGTACTGCGCGATCACCACCGGCCAGCACGACGCGATGATCCAGGTGCGGATGGCGGACGTCGCCGAGGTGCACACCATGGTGACCGACCGGCTGGCCAACATCCCCGCCGTGAAGGCGACGGAGACCGTGTTCATCCTGGACGAGGTGCTCAGGCGCCCCTACGTGCTGCCGAGCGACCGGGACCGCGAGCGGACCCGCGCCCCGCGCCGTACCGTCCAGGAGGAGCAGCGCGGGGACGTGCCACTCGGCAAGATGCGCTTCGTCGGGGCGGCGGAGGGCCGCGCGGCCCTGCGCAAGGACGACTGAAGCGCCCGGCGGCCGGGCCCGCCGGGCGGTTCGGCGGCCGTCAGCGGCCAGGACCGCCGCCGGCGACCTCGGTGCACACGCTCACGTGCCGGGTGTCGTCGCCGTCGAACTGGAACTCCTCCACCAGGCGCAACCGTCCGTCCGGCTCGGTCTCGATCCGGCTGCTGCTCTGGCCGGCCGCGCGGCCCCCGCTCTTCAGCGCGTGCACGTAGGTGATCGAGATCGTGTCACCGTCCCTGGTGCCGACGAACTGGCCGACCGTGACGGTGTCGCCGGTGTAGCTGCCCCACACCACCCCGTCGGACTCCCAGTACCGGAACTCGGTGGGCGCCTCCGGGTCCACCACGCTCGCCGTCGAGCTCACCATCACGAATCTGCGGTCGTTCAGAAGGTTCACATCCCCATGATTCTGGGCCGTTTCTGACACGGGGCCCGTGGTTGGACGAATGGCGCAGTCAGCGCCGCGCGCCCGGCGATCCGTCCAGCGGGCGCCTTGTCCCTCTGCCCGCGACGGACCTTCGGTCCTGCCGTCGGCGCGCGCGAGTGATCGCCGGACAGCGGGGCATAATCCTCCCTGCCGTGTTCGGTCAAGCGTTCGGTCAAGCGGTCGGTCAAGCGAGGGCGTGCCGGGTGAATCGTCTGGTGATTCCGCACCACATGTTCGAGGCCCTGGCGGGCGGACGGGGTGGTGCGGCGGCGGGCAGCTTCCTGGCCGCCACGGCCCGTGACCGCCATCTGGTGCTCCTGCGGGCCGTGGCCGACGCCGCGGGGTCCGGCGCGATCCGTGACGCCTTCGACGCGCTCGCCCGCATGCACGACGCCGCGCCCGAACGGGTCGAACCGCTGCTGCGCTACCCGGCGGTGGGGGCGTGGGCGCTGGCCGCCTTACGCGACCTGCGGGCCGGCGGGCCGCCGGACCATGGGCCCGCGGCCCGGATGGGGGCGCTGGCCGCCGGCGCGGCGATCCGGGCGGGCCTGCGTTTCGAGGTCTCGCTGCCCGCTGAGGACGGCGGCGTCATGCTCCCCTCGCTCGGCCGGGCCTCGACCGGTCCCGGCGACTGCCTGATCAGGGTCGTCCCGCCCGCGGCCTCCTTCGTCACCCCGGCCCCACGAGCGGACGTCACCCCGGCCTCACGAGCGGACATCACCCCGGCCTCGCGGGTGGAGTTCGCAGGCGCGGGCTGGCAGGGGCTGCGCACGATCGTCGCCGAGCACCCGCACGGTGACCTGCGCATCACGCTCGACGACCTCGACCCGCACCGGTTCCCCGCCGTCGGCAGGCCGGCGCCGCGGCTGTCCGAGGCCGAGGTCGCACGGTGGCGGGAGCTGTTCCAGGAGGCGTGGCGCATCCTGCGCGACCACCATCCGGCCACGGCCGCCGAGGTGAGCTCGATGATCTCGGTGGTGGTCCCCCTGTCCGGCGCGGCGTGGGCGGCCAGCGGCACCTCGCGCACGACGTTCGGCTGCGTGGCGCTCGCCCGGCCGCGCGACGCCACCGCGCTGGCCGCGACGCTGGCGCACGAGGTGCAGCACGCCAAGCTGACCACGCTGCTCTATCTGGTCGATCTCATCGCGGTGGACCCCGGGACCCGCTACTACGCGCCGTGGCGTCACGACCCGAGGCCCATCACGGGGCTGCTGCACGGCACTTACGCGCACCTCGGCGTCGCCGAGTTCTGGCGGCGGCAGCGGCACGTGGACGGCGGCGACGGCGCCCACGCCGAGTTCGCCCGGTGGCGAGAGGCGGCCGCGGACACCGCGCGGGTGATCCACGAGAGCTCCGCCCTCACCTCGACCGGCCGCCGGTTCGTCGACGGCATGACGCGCGCGCTGCTCGCCCTCAACGACGAAGCCGTCCCCTCGCGGGCCGTCGAGCTCGCCCGCAGGGCCGCCGACCGGCACCGGCGCGACTACGGCGCCGCCACTGGACCCGCAACCTAGCCGGCGCGACTACAGCACCCCCATCGGACCCCGGCTTGGCCGGCGCGACTACAGCATCCCCACCGGACCCCCGGCTTGGCCGGGGGTCCGGTGCTCAGATGGGAGGCGGGTCGAAGTCGAAGTCGAGCCGCTCGCCGTCCGTGATCGCCGTGACCGACGGGTGTCCCGCGCCGAGCCGCCGCCGCAGCCGGGCCAGCGCCTTGTCCCGCAGTTGCAGCGCCGCCTCGTCCTTGCCGAGCCGGGTGAGGTCCAGCGACAGGTTGGCCATGCAGCCCAGCACCATGGGGTGGTCGGGGCCGAGCAGGTGCCGCAGGTGCTGCAGGGTCTCCTCCCCCGCCGACACCGCCTCGTCCCACCTGCCGAGCGCCGACAGGTCCGCGATGAGGCCGAGCTTCGCCGTGAGCGTGTAGTGGTGGCCGGCGCCCAGCAGGTCGGTGAGCCGCATCGCCGCGAACCCGTGCAGCTCCCGCGCCTTCTCGTGCTCCCCCAGCAGCCTCATCAGCAGGGCCAGGTTGCCCCGGCAGCCGTGGGTGTAGGGGTGGTCCGAACCGTTGATCCTCGCGTAGGCGAGTGCGACCAGTTCCGCGACGGGCACGGCGGCCTCCACCCGCCTCGCCTCGCGGTAGGCGTTGATCAGCGCCATCTCGGCGGCGAGCTTGTCGGGGTGCTGGTCACCCATGAGGCGCCGGTAGCGCTGCACGAGGTCCTCGACGTAGGCGACGGCCTCGGCCGAGCCGCCCTCGGCCTTGCGCATGGCGATGGCCAGGTCGCCGGCGGCCCGGAGCGTCGTCGGGTGGTCGGCGCCGAGCGTCGCCACCCCGACCGCGTAGACGTCCTCGCCGAGCTCGCGCGCCTCGGCGTAGTCGCCGCGCAGCCGGATGACCCGGACCAGGTTGTTCATGACGATCTGGGCCGTCGGATGGTTGGGCGTCCCGTACAGGTCGCGCAGGGCGCTGTAGACGTGCTTGAGCAGGCGCTCGGCCTCTTCGTAGCGGCTGGTGAGCGTGAGGTCGAGGGCCAGGCTGGTGCGCATCCGCAGGGTGCGCTCGTCCGTCTCGCCGAAGGCGGCGCGGTGCCGCTCCACCGCCACGGAGCTGAGCGCGAACGAGTCGGCGAACAGGCCCATCGCCCGCAGGTCCGTGCAGTGGTTGTTGGTCAGCCGCAGCGTCTCCTCGTCGTCGGCGCCCAGGTCGCGCTCGGCCTCGGCGAGGGCCTGCGAACCCACTTCGTACGCCTCTTGGAAGCGGCCCACGAAGCGCAGCGAGATGCTCAGGTGCCGCTTCATCGTGCACAGGTCGCGCGGGTTGGGGGCGGGGTCGGCCTCCCACACCTGGACGCACTCCCGGGCCAGGGCCAGGGCCGCCGGCGCGTTGCCGGACTGGTAGAGGTAGCGGACCACGTCGTGCAGCAGCGGCCGGACCGCCGGGTCTGCGGACTGGGCGATCTCCGCGGGCCCCAGGTGCGGCATGAGCTTCGCGAACGCCGGCCAGGTGGCGGTGTCGTCGGGCTCGCTCGGCACCGCCTCGGCCAGGAGCCGCCGCACGTTGTGCCGGAACCGGTCGCGGTCGCTGTCGCTCACGTCCTCGCGCAGCAGGGCCTGCACCAGGCGGTGCACGACGAGGGTCTGGCGCTCCCGGTCGATCTGGACGAGCGCGTAGCGGCCGAGCGCGCCGACGGCGCGGCTGAACCGCAGCGGGTCGTCGAGGATGTCCGCCAGGGGCGGCTCCACCGTGCCCCGGCTGGTGCTGAGGACGTCGCGCGGGATCGGGTCGGCACCGAAGAAGGCCAGCAGGTGCAGGAGCTCGACGGCGTCGGGCTGTTCCTCGCGCAGCGTGGCCACCGACAGCGCCCACGTCGCGGTCAGCGGCACGTCGTACTCCATCGGCCGGCCCTCGGCCAGCAGCTTGCCGGTCTGGTTGCGGAGCAGCGTCAGGTATTCGGTGACCGGCATGCCGGTCTCGGACTGCAGCGCGCCCGCCTGGTCGAGGGCGAGCGGCAGATCGCCGAGCGCCTCGGCGAGCGCGTCGGCCTCGCTGCCGCCGATGCCGGGCACCCGCCGGTCGAGGAACTGCCGGCTCTCGGCGCGGGAGAACACGTCGACGGTCAGCGTCTCCACGACGCCGTTCCAGGCGAAGTTGCGGGAGGTGATGAGAACGCCGCCCGGCCCGTCGGGGACGAACTCCATGATCGACTCGGGTGCGTGGGCGTTGTCGAAGATCAGCAGCCACTGCTCGTACGGCTCGCCCTTGCGCAACGCCTCGATCACCGCCTCGGCGGCGTCGGCCACTCCGATCTCGTTGGCCTTGGGCAGGTTGAGATACGGGGCGAGGCGGGCGATCGACGACGCGATCAGCATCGGCTGGTCCGACGGCACCCACCAGACCACGTCATAGTCAGCTTTGTACCTATGTGCGTACTCTGCGGCGATTTGCGTCTTGCCCACTCCACCGAGCCCGTGGAGCGCCGTGGGCAGCACGGCCGTGACGCCGCCGCCCCCGCGGCGGAGCTGTTCGAGAAGCCCCTCACGGCCGGTGAAATCCTTGTTGCGGGGCGGAACCCGCCCCCAGACGTGAGGTCTGCGCCGCATCTCGGTCATGTCCGCTCCATAAAACTCAGCACACAGTCATCGTAGACATGAACGCCGGGGTTTTTGAGCAAGGAAGACAGTAGCCAAGACCATGATGGGCAAGTGATGATGATTACCGGGGTGAACGGAAGGAGATCGGGCCACGATGGCGCATTCTCCGCGCGACGTCGAGACCGAAATTGTCGATTTGACCGATTTATCGCTGTCCGGAATGGGATCGATCGGACAGCGGCGTCTCCACCAGGTGGTCAGGCG
Organism: Nonomuraea sp. NPDC047897; assembly: GCF_043204415.1. NCBI lineage: Bacteria > Bacillati > Actinomycetota > Actinomycetes > Streptosporangiales > Streptosporangiaceae > Nonomuraea > Nonomuraea sp. NPDC047897. The sequence continues at coordinate 26,714 of NZ_JBIDCC010000005.1, forward strand.
CATTCTGGCCGCCGACGCCGATCCGGCGGAGCCGCTCTTCGGCGGCGACCCGCCGTCGTCCCGGCCGCCCGACGAGCAGCAGTGATGCGCGGGCGTCCGCGCCGGGCCCGGCACGGGCCCTGTGACGCCACGACGACCTGTGCAAGTCGCACGCCGGGACCGGCGTTTCCTCTATCGTTGCTGCAGTGTCCACCGTCGCAAGGTACTGGTCATGGCCGCGAATAACGTGATGGCCCCCAATACCTCCTGCCCGTTTCCTGGCTTCCGTCCTTATCGGTCGGCGGAAGAAGGGCTGTTCACGGGACGTGCCCAGGAGTCCGCGCGCGTCGCCGCACTCTGGCGCACCCGGGCATTGACAGTTCTGCACGGGCCTTCCGGAATAGGGAAATCCTCACTCCTTCATGCGGGCGTTCTACCCCTTTTGCGGAGACTCGGCGTTGATGTCCTTCCGGTGGGCGGGGTCACGGCCGGTCCCATCTTCCCGGAGGCGGCGATCCCGTCGCCCAACCCGCTCGCCCGCGCCCTGCTGAGGAGCTGGATGCCGGACACGCCCCTGCCACCGGCGGGGGTCCACCGGTTCCTGCGTCGGGCCGGACGCCCGGGTCGCCCGGCCCTGGTCGCCGTCGACCACCTCGAGGACGCCTACGCGGGCGACCGCGACGCCGCGCGGCGCGAGCTGCTCGGCCTGCTGGCCCCGGTCCGGCACGTTCACCTGCTGCTCTGCATCCGCGACGACCGGCTCGACGCCCTCCTCGGCGAGGTGGAGGGGCTCTTCCCCGACATCGCCCTGTTCAGGCTGGGTGGGCTGGCCCCCGCGGCGGCGGCCGAGGCGCTGCGCCGCCCCATGCGCGACGCGGGCCGCACCGTCCCACCGACGGCGGCCGAGGCACTGGCCGACGACCTGGCCACGGCCCGGATCGTCGACGAGACCGGCGGGGTGCGCGCGCGCGAACGGCTGGAGGCGGTGGAGCCGTGGCAGTTGCAGGCCACGTGCCTGTGGCTGTGGCGCGCCTGGCCACAGGGCCATGGATCGCCGCCCGGCCACCCGCTCCCCGGCGACCTGTCCGGCGAGCCGCCCGGAAGCCTGCCCGGCGAGCTGCCCCGAGACCCGTCCAGAGCCCTGTCCGGCGAGCTGCTCCGAGACCCGTCCAGTGGGCTGCCCGGAGGCGTGCCCGGCGATCCGCCCGGGGGCCCACGAGGCGGCGGCCCGTCAGGCGCGGCCGACGAGGCGCTCCGCGACGTGCTGTGGGACGTGATCTGCCGGGTGGCGGCCGGCTTCGACCGAGACCCCGTCCGCCTGTGCGGGTGGTTGGCCGCCCACCTGGTCGCCCCGTCGGGGGCGGCCGGCACACTGGCGGAGGGGCCCGCCGAAACCGAAGGCATGCCCAACGCGGTGCTGCGGGCGCTGGCCCGGCGGTCCATCCTGCGGGTGACCAGCGCCGGCGGTTCACGCGCCTACGCGCTCGGCCACCGTCTCCTCGCACCCCTCGGGCAGCTCGCCCGGCAGGCCGGTTCGCTCGGCGTCCCGGTCTTCGGACCCGCCGACCGGCTGCGGGCCGCGCTGGAGGCCCTCGCCGACGGCGACCAGGCCGGGGCCGAACGACACGCCCGCCACGCCGCCACCACCGCCACCCACGACCTGCGGCTGCAGATCGACGCGCACACCGTCCTGGGCAATCTCGCCTTCGCCCATGGCCGGCTCGACCTGGCCCAGGAGGCCTACGAGCGGGTCCTCGTCCTGCTGGAGGCCCAGCGGGACAAGGCGTCCGTGGGCGTCATGCTGGCGGCGATCGGTCGCCTGTCGCTCAGCCGGGGCGACGTCGCGGCCGCTCAGGGCCTGCTGCACGCCGCCGCCGCCCGGCTGCCGGCCGACCGGTCGGTCAAGGTGGAGTTGGCCAGGGCGCTGGCGCGCACCGGCCAGCGCACGGCGGCCGTCGCGATCCTCAGCTCGGTCATGACGGCGGCGGAGGACGACGAGGCCCGTACCCTGCACCGCGACCTCGTCGCCGAGATGACCGACCACGTCACCTGAGCCCCCGGACGCCCCGCGCGAGCCGCGCGGGCGGGTCAGCTCGGCCGGCGGGCGAGACGGCCGTCGGGAGCGCGTTGCCAGCCCGACGGCACCCGCGCGCCGTCGGCCGCCATCGCGTCGGTGAGGTCGAGGCCGGCGAGTTTGACCGCGGTCAGGTCCACGCCGTCGAGCCGGGCCTGCCGGAGCTCGGCCCCCGACAGGTTGGCGTCGGTGAGGTCGCATCCGCTCAGGTCGGCCTGTGTCAGGCAGGTGTCGCTGGCGACGGCGCCGGCCAGGTCGGCTCCGGCGGCGGACAGGCGTTCCGCGCGGGCCCCCGACAGGGTCGCCCGTCGGAGCACCGCGCCGGCCAGCCCGCCGTCCCGTAACAGCGCACCGCTCAGGTCGGCTTCGGTGAGGTCCGCCCGCGTCAGGTCGGCTTCGGTGAGGTCCGCCCGCGCGAACCCGGCCCGCACCGCACGGACGCCCGTGAGCCGGGCGCGCTGCAGGTTCGCCCCACCCAGGTCGGCGCCGCCCAGCTCCGCCCCGATGAGGTCGGCGCCGCGCAGGCCCGCCGCCTTCAGCAGGACGCCGTCGAGCCGCGCGCCGCCCAGCCGGGCCCCGTCGAGCCGGGCGCCGCGCAGGTCCGCGCCGGTCAGCGTCGCGCCGCCCAGGTCGGCCGCCGTGAGATCGGCGCCGGCCAGCACGGCGCCGGAGAGGTCGGCTCCCGCCAGGTCGGCGCCCACGAGGTCCAGGCGGTCGAGCCGGGCGCCGTGCAGCCTGAGCCGCCCCTGGTCCGCGTCGGCCAACCGGCGGGCCAGCGCCGTCATCGCTGCCTGGAGATCCTGCGGGACCTGCGTCGCGGCGCCCGGCCGGGACTGCGACGTCCGCCGGACGAAGGCCGCCAGCGCCTCCATGACGGCGGGGTGGTCGCGCGGCGAGTCGCGGGCGATGCGCTCCAGCGAGTGGATGCCGCCCAGGCGGATGTCGGCGGCCTCGTTGCCGAGCTGGTCCACGGCCCGCATGAAGCGGTCGGTCAGCTGGGCGTTCTCGCTCTGTTCCAGCGACCGCCGGGTGGCCTCGGTCTGCTCGCGCGCCTGGAGCATGGCCAGTTCCAGCGTCTGACGGTTGAGCTCGCTCTGCTGGCGGGCCAGGTTGAAGGTCCGCGCCGTGTAGACGAACCCGCCGAGGGCGAGGACGCCGGCCAGGACCTGGATGACGCGCCCGCGTGCCGCGTCCCTGGCCACCCGCAGCTCCTTGCCGCGTTCGGGCCCGGTGAGATGTTCCACGTCATGCGCGGCGATCAGGTCCGCCAGCGGCCAGAGCAGGAACGTCAGCACGGCCACCACCGCCAGCCCCGCGACCGAGACGGCCAGCGCGATCCCGGCCCCGCCGCGCCGGCCGGGCCGCGGCGGCTCCTTCGCTGCTTCGCCCACAAGGCCACCGTAGAGCCGGCGGGCCGCTGCGCAAGGGGTCGTCAGGTCCGCTTCCCGGTCGCCGGCGGTTCAGGAACGCTCCGGCTCGAAGTGCAGGGCGGTGATGCCGCACTCGAACGGGCGGGCGCTGACCAGGCGGAGCCGCCGCCGGGCGCCGGCGGCGAACACGGGCAGGCCGGAGCCGATCGCGACCGGGTTGACGAACAGGTGCAGTTCGTCGAGCAGCCCCTTGCCGATCAGTTCCGCCGCGAGCATGGCCCCGCCGTAGGTGATGATGTCGCCGCCCGGCTGTGCCTTGAGCCGGTGCACGGTCTCGGCGAGGTCGCCGCCCGCGACGACGGCGTTCTCCCACGGCGACTCGGCCAGGGAATCGGAGATCACGACCTTGGGCGTGTCGTTCATCCAGTCGATGGACTCCTTGTCCTCCCCTTCGGGCCCGGCCGCCCAGGTCGGGATGAACCCCTCGGCGAGCCTGCGGCCCAGCACGATGCAGTCGACCGTCCGGGTGAGCTCGTCGACGTAGGTGCTGAGGTCGTCGGTCCACGAGCCCGCCACCCAGTCCATCTCGCCGTCCGGCCCTGCCATGTAGCCGTCGACGCTGATCTGGACCTGGAGCTTGAACGTGCGCATGAAGGTTCCTCCCGGGGTGTTGCGGCGGCGTGTCCGCCCTGCGATGACTTCACCTTCGCAGAGCGCGCTTACGGTTTCCTTCCGCCGGTCTTACGGCTCCGGGCCCTGATATGAGAGGAGCCGCGGCGGGCCACGGTGGCTCAGCCCAGGGCCGCCGCGACGAGCCGACCTATCCCGAACGTCGCGAGCATCCACCCGAAACCCAGCAGGAACGCGTAGCCGCAGCCGCTGACCCCGTCCACTCTCCTGGGCCGGGTGAGCCCTTCGCCCGGCCCGCGCCACAGGGGTCTCGGTTCCAGCACGAGGTAGAGGAACACCCCGAGCTGCCCCACCGTGAACATCCAGAACCATGCCCACCGGTTGGCGAGGCGGGGTGTGGACGACAGCATGGCGAGGAAGACGAGCACCCACGACGTGGCGATCCACCAGCCGCCGGGGACGCCGAAGGGCCAGTCGGGGAAGACGCCGTTGTTGTCGGACTCCCCCGAAGGCGCCGAGGTCAAGGAGGGCGGCACGGGCGCGCGGCGCACGTCGGCCATGAGGCGTGCGGCGGTGTAAGGTTCTGCGGCGTCGGCGATCGGGGCCAGAACCCGGTACCAGCTCAGCGGCGACTGCGACCACGCCAGGGACACCACGTCGCCGGAGCCGTCGACCCGGTAGTCCACCCGGTCGACCTCCCCGGCCAGCACGGCGCCGCGGAACTGTTCCAACGTCCGCGAAGCGGGCGACAGGCCGGCACTGATGATCACCATGCCGGCGAGCAGAAGGGCCAGCAGGGCCAGCCGCACCACGAAAGCGGCCGTCTGGAGGATGCGGGTGAGTAAGCCGGGCTCCATCAGAACCTCCCGAGGGGACCGGTGGCTTCAGCCGCCAGGGGAGTCGGGAGCGGGACTGCTGCCAAGGCCCGCGTGTGCCCTGACCTGTCAGGTCCGCGCATCGGATACCTCCGTTCACCACGCACTGGTTGTGCGACGCTGTCATATTGATCGGGTGACTCGTCAGGTGCGCCCCTCCCCTGGCGCGGCGTACGACCTCGGGTACCACGTGGTGTGGTGTCCGAAGTACCGCCGCCCGGTCCTTGGCGGGCGGGCTCCCCGGTTGCCCACGCTGTGGTCACGGTCCTGTTTCGTGGCCGCCGTCGGCGCCGTGTCCGCCGGGACGGTGCGGCGTTACATCGACACGCGGGACGAGCGGGCGCCCAGGGCGGGTGTTCGTGCGTAGGTCCTTCAAGTTCCTGCTGCGCCCCACCAGCAGGCAGGCCGCCGCCCTGACAGCTTGCCTGGAGGATCACCGAATCCTGTACAACGCCGCGTTGGAGCACCGGCGCACCGCCTACGCCAGAGCCGGGGTGAGCGTCCGCTACGGCGACCAGTCGGCGGACCTGAAGCACGTCCGCGCCGACGATCGTGAGGGTCAGGGTCGGTGGTCGTTCTCCTCCCAGCAGGCCACGCTGCGCCGCCTGGACAAGGCGTTCCGGGCGTTCTTCGACCGGGTCAAGGCCGGGCGCACGCCCGGGTTCCCGCGTTTCAAGGGGCGGGGCTGGTTCGACACGGTGCAGTGGCCGAAGGACGGCGACGGCTGCCGGTGGGACTCCCGGCCCGAGTATCCGGCCGCCACGTTCGTGCGCCTGCAGGGCGTCGGCCACGTCCGGGTGCACCGGCACCGCCCGGTCAAGGGCCGGGTGAAGACGATCAGCGTCAAGCGCGAGGGCTCGCGCTGGTACGTGGTGCTGTCGTGCGACGAGGTGCCCGCGCAGCCGCTGCCCGCCACGGGTGCGGTCGCTCGGATCGCGAACATGACCCGTTCGGCGTCCGGCACGATCGACGCCCCCGGCCGTAACGTCGCCGCCAAGTCCGGGCTCAACCGAAGCATCCTGGACGCGGGTTGGGGGGTGTTCCTGACGATCCTCGCGCACAAGGCTGAAAGCGCCGGTCGAGAGCTGATCGCAGTCGATCCCCGCAACACCTCCCGCACCTGCGCCCGCTGCGGGCACGTGGCGAAGGACAACCGCCTCACCCAAGCCGCGTTCGCCTGCACGGCGTGCGGGCACACCGCGCACGCCGACGTGAACGCGGCGACCAACATCCTGAGGGCAGGGCTTGCCCTTCGCCAGGCTGCCCAAGCGGCTTAGCGAGAAGCCGCTCCCTTCAAGGAGCGGAGGAGTCACGTCACTTTCCTACCGCACCAGGGCGGTTCCCGCTCACCCGGCGGGCAGCGGCGGAGCCTTGGCGTGCACGGCATGCGTCCGAGCAGCCTGCACGGGCTCGTGCGGACGCTGGCCGAGCTCAACTGGGTGGAGGCGGGCCCGGTCACGTCGGCGTTCGGCATCGGCCGGCACGCGTTGCGGACCGGCGCCGTGATGTGCTGGTGACGCAGCGGCGAGCCGGCCGTCAGGGGTCGAGGCCGGCGGTCCCGGGCGGTCAGGCCGAGCGCGCGAGGCTGTCCTCGCCCACCTCGTGCCGGAGAGGCAGGCCGTCGAGGAAGCGGAACAGCTCGCCGGCCGCGAGCTCGCCGAGCCTGGCCTCGTCGGTGCCGAGGCTGCCCGCGATGTGCGGGGTGATCAGCGCGTTCGGCAGGGTGAAGAGGGGATGCCCGGACGGCAGTTCCTCCGGCTCGGTCACGTCGAGCACGGCGAAGACGTCGTCCCTGGCGGTCAGGAACTCCACCAGCGCGTCGTGGTCGACGAGCCCGCCGCGCGCGGTGTTGATCAGCGTGCCGCCCTGCGGCATCAGGGCCAGCCGGCCGGCGGAGATCATGTGGTGGGTGGTGTCGTTGTGCGGCGCGTGCAGCGACAGGACGTCGCTGCGGGCGATGACGGAGTCGAGGTCCCCGAGCTCGACTCCGGGGTGTTCGCCGGCGAACGGGTCGTAGGCGAGCACGCGCAGGTCGCTCGCGGCCAGCCGCCGCGCGACCAGCCGCCCGATGTGGCCGAGCCCGACCAGGCCGAGCGTGGCCCCGTCCACGCCGCGCACGCCCCTCCGGGCCACCGGGGCGCGCGTCGCGCGGGCGTCCAGGGCCAGCCGCCAGGTGTTCTTCAGTGACAGATGGACCTGGGCGCAGGTGAAGTCGGCGACGGACACGGCGTTGGCGGCGACGGCCGTGGAGACGCGCACGCCCCGGGCCCACACCTCGTCGGTGACGATGCCCCGTACGCTGCCGGCGGCGTGCAGCACCAGTTCCAGCGACGGCAGCCGGTCGAGCACCTCCCCGGTCAGTGCCGGGGCGCCCCATCCGGTGACGAGGACGCGGACGTCCCGCCGCGGACCGGGGTCCGGGTCGAACTCGACGAGCTCGGCCCGCCTCCGGATGAGCTCCCTGGTGCGGTCGGTGAGGACCGTACGCGCCCATGGACGCCCGATGCAGATGCCGACGACTGACGTCATGCGTGCCCGCTTTCTCGGTGGACTGCCGTCGATTCTTCGACCGAAACGATCACGGGTCAACATCCGAGGGTTGTGGCGGTCAGGCGGGCGGCCAGTTCCTGAGTACGGCGTCCAGGGCGTCCAGGCTCCGGGACCACGAGGCGTCCACGTCTCGTGGGGTGCGGCGGAAGCCGCCCGCCTTCTCCAGGCTCACGTACCCGTGGAACAAGCCGTGCAGCATCCGCACCGCGTCCGTCTGGTCGGGCTCGGGCAGCTCGTATCCGCGCAGGATCGCCCGCGTCATCTCCGCGTGCCTTCTGGCCGCGCTCGCGGCCGCCGTCTCGTCGTCCAGCTCGATCTGGGCCGCGGCGTACCTGCCCGGATGCGCTCTGGCGTAGTCGCGGTAGGCGTTGGCGAAGGCGACCAGCGCGTCCTTGCCCGCGCGGCCGGCGAGGGCGTCGGCCGCGCGGTCGGCGAGCTCCGCGAGGGCCAGCACCGCCACCCGGACCCGCAGGTCCCGCGCATCCTTGACGTGGGAGTACAGGGCGGCCGGCTTGACGCCGAAGGTGCGCGCGAGCGCCGAGACGGTCACGTTGTCGAAGCCGATCTGGTCGGCCAGGTCCGCCGCCGCCCGGGTCAGCCGTTCCGCGGTCAGTCCAGCCCGTGCCATGTGCCGCCCCTCTGCTTACAGGCTTTAAGTATTTGCATACTACTCTTAAGGACGGCTAGCCTCGCCGCCCATGAGACCCGTCACCGAACGCGACATCCGCGCATCGTTCGTCAACTGCTCCAAGGGCGAGGCCCGACGGCTCGGCCTCCCGGCGGACCTCGCCGACCTGCCCTGGGCAGACCTCGACTTCCTCGGCTGGCGAGATCCGGGCGCGCCCGGACGCGCCTACCTGATCGCCGAGCGCGACGACTCCCTGCTCGGGGTCGCACTCCGGGTCACCTCCGGCGCGGCGCGCGGCTTCACCTCGCGCAGCATGTGCTCGGTGTGCCTGACCACGCACACCGGCGGCGGCGTCGCGCTGATGACCGCCCGCCGGACCGGCGAGGCCGGCCGCCAGGGCAACTCGGTCGGGCAGTACCTGTGCGCCGACCTGGCGTGCTCCCTCTACACCCGGGGCAGGAGGGAGGCCGCCGGCGGAGGCGTCGTCGACGAGACCCTCACCCTGGCGGACAAGGTCACCCGCACCCGGGCCAACCTACGTACCTTCCTGGACAAGGTCACCGCGTGATCAGGCGTTTGCCGTTCCCGCAAAGAAGGTTGCCCTGCTGCGACGCGGCGGGCGATGCTGCGACACGCTGAAGCCCGCACGACAGAGGAGCAGGAATGACCGACCCGCGCTTCACCGCCGAGTTCTGGGACGAGCGCTACACCTCGGCCGACCAGGTGTGGAGCGGCCGGCCCAACGCCGCCCTGGTCGAGGAGACCGCCGGGCTCCCGCCGGGCACGGCCCTCGACGCCGGCTGCGGCGAGGGCGCGGACGCGCTCTGGCTGGCCGGGCGAGGCTGGCGGGTGACCGCGCTCGACGTCTCGGCCACGGCCCTGCGGCGCGCCGCGGCCCACGCCACGCCGCAGGTCGCCGACCGGGTGACCTGGCGCCGGGCCGACCTGATGAGCCCCGCTCCCGAGATCCCGGACGCCGGTGCCGACCGGCCGGGCTACGACCTGGTCGTCGCGGCGTTCATGCACTTCCCCTCGCAGCCGCGCCGGCGCGCGTACGCCGCCCTCGCCGCCTCGGTGGCGCCGGGCGGGAGCCTGCTCATCATCGGTCACCACCCCGACGACCAGCAGATCGTCCCGCGCCCGTTCGAGCCCGACCTGTTCTTCACCGCCGACGAGCTGGCGGGCGACCTGCCACCGGACGGGTGGACCGTCGAGACCCGCGCCAGCAGGCCGCGCGCCGCCACCGATCCCGACGGCCGTCCCGTCACCCTGCACGACACGGTGCTGCGCGCCCGGCGCCGGGACTGACCGCCTCCGGCAGGCCGGGCGGCAGGTGACGGCGCTCCCCCGCGGCGGTGCGCCGGCCGATCTCGGACAGGACCAGGGCGTGCAAACTGCCGACGTGCCACGCGCCCATCGGCGAGCGCGCAGCTACCTGTAGATCCTGGTCCGCCTGGAGTCCCCGGGATAGACGACGACGAGGAACTGCTGCCGAGCGTCTCCGTCGTCGGCCAGAGCCGCTTTCGCCCCCCGCATGTGGACCCGCACCCGGTAGCGGCTGGCACCGCGGATGGCCAGATTGGGTAGTTCGTCGACCTCGATCACGTTCCCATCCTCGTCCTCGCCGGTGAACGTCATCTCTCCGGTGGTGCTCCGATATCCGACCTCGACGACCCTCTCCCAGCCTTCGACCTCAACTGGGGGGCGTCTGGCGTACGCCTCGACGGCGACGCAAACGTGCTTGTCGGTGTCGGCGGTGAGAATGGTGAGGTCACCGGGTGTGGCTCCGACCACCTTGGTGGCGGATGCCTTGGCGAGAGATGACGGGTGGACGTCGTCCTGCGATCCTTCCTCCCAGATGACGAGCATGCCCAGCTCCGCCACCCACAACATCTCGCTGTCCCGCAGCACGGGGCGGGTCCGCGGCCGATGCTTCGGGGCAGCGGCGCAGCGGCGCTCGGCGGTGGTGATGCCGTCGCGTTCCTGCTGCCGCAGGGCCTCATCCTTCGCCCACTGGCGCCGATTGAGTGCCGGGCACAGATATCCGAGCGCCTTGGTGTTCTCCTCCGTGTTGACCACGAAACCCCGCGTCTGCATGACGGTGTGCATCTCCCGCGAGTCGTCACGCAGCGAGACCTGGCACAGGTTCCGGCCGATCTTGAGCAGGCTTACGTCGGGGATGTGGGCGTAGTGGCCGTTGAAGACCATGCGGTGCCTGTTCGCGCAGATGAACGCGGTCTCCCGCTCCCCTGGCGCGGGCTGCTTGTTCATGTACACCGACGTCTTCCAGGGGGCGCATTCCTTCGATGCGGCGGAGGTGACCTTCTCCGGCCCCTGGTCCGTGGCGGTCGTGACGAGGAGGAGTGTCGCGACCGCGACCGCCGTCACCGCGCGGACAGCGCGGTGCGTCCGCGGCCCGGAAGCCGGGGCGGGTGCGGCTTCGGGGCGTGGCAGCGACGATCTCGATGATGGGGACACGCGGCATTCCGATCGGGGGAGGAAGGAGTGCTGCTCCTCTCTATATGATCTTGTGCGCCGGTGTCCAGGGAAACACCGTCAGCCGAGCTCGGCATCCGCGCGGTAGCCGCCGGCCTGGATGCCGAAGAAGTGGGCGTAGCGGCCCACTCCCGCCGGGCCTGTTCGAGCGCGGTGACGTCAGCGGGCGGTACGGGCGTGCCACCACGTCGCGGGAGCACCTGCGTGGCTACGGACGTGCTCTCGCCGCAGCGTCCCGGACCGTGTGGTCCGGGACCGTCTCCGCCAGTTCGTCCAGCACCTCCAGCGCCTCCGCGGCGCCTGTCCGGGCGATGGCGTCGATCGCCTTGACCGCGCGGGCCCTGGCGCCCCGTGCCACCCAGCCGGGGATCAGGGCGACCAGGTCGCGGGCCGTCCGGCCGTCGCCGAGCCAGCCCAGCGCGGCCAGCGCCCAGGCGTCGCCGTGCAGGAACAGCGCCCAGCCCAGGTCGGCCAGCGAGCGCCGGTCGCAGGGGGAAGCGCTCCATCGCCGCGAGCAGGTACGCACCCGCGAACTCCCGCTCGTACCGCTCCAGCAGCAGCTTGAACGCCTCGTCGCTCGGGATCAGGGAGATCAGCTCCACGAACCGCTCCCGCCACGGCTTGTAGATCCTGAGCCGGTCCCAGGCGTCGACCAGGAGCGGGGCGGCCGCCGGGCCCAAGCCGTCGGCCATTGTGGCGCGCATCCCGTACGTGAACGCGTCGAAGTCGGACTCCTCCAGCCGCCAGCCGAGCAGTTCGAGGTGCCGCGGCGTGCTCACCGACGCCCACAGCCGTTCGCGGTAGAAGGCGTTCGAGCCCCACTCGGCGGACGGCGGGTTGACGCAGCACTCGTCCACCCAGTCGTGCCGGGTGGGCACCAGGTAGGAGGCCACGAGCTGCCGGGAGCGGGTGCCGCGGTGCGCGGCCAGCCGTTCCACCGCCCGCTGGTACTCCTCTTCGGCGCAGAAGGCCAGCAGGCCCCGGACCCGGCGCAAACTCACGGAGTCGACCTGCCGAAGGGACTTCAGCGGGCGCAGGTCTTCCGCCGAGGAGGCGATGCCGCTCAGCTCGGCAAGCGCGCAGGCGGCGAAGGCGAGCCCACGGGAGGCGATCCACCCGTCGGTGAAGGTCCGCTGGGTCCCATGACTGTTCTCGACGCGGTCGACGATCGATGCGATCGCCGCCGCCCCGGCGGGGTCATCGGCGCCGCTGAGGTACGCCCGCGCGTGCCCGACCAGGGCCTTGTCGCTCCTGCCCGCCGACAGCGCGGCCTCGATGCGGCCGCGGTGCTTCTCGGTCAGCTTCGCTGCCACGTCCGCGGCGCCGGTGTCGACGGTGTTGCCGGCGTCGCCGGGCGCGACCTCGCCCAGCGCCCGGTCGGAGACGCCCGGTTCCGCGGGGAGCGCGCCGCCCCGCCGGGGGTGCAGATCTCGGCGCAGGGGCTCGGAGAGGACCAGGACGTCCTCGGCCGGGGGGAAGTGATCATCCGTGACTCCTCCGCTCCCTGAAGGGAGCGGCTTCTCGCTAAGCCGCTTGGGTGGCCTGGCGAAGGGCAAGCCCTGCCCTCAGAATGTTGATCGCCGCGTTCACGTCGGCGTGCCCGGTGTGCCCGCACGCCGTACAGGCGAACGCGGGCTGGGTGAGACGGTTCTCCTTCGCCACGTGCCCGCAGCGCGAGCACGTGCGGGAGGTGTTGCGGGGATCGACTGCGATCAGCTCTCGACCGGCGCTTTCAGCCTTGTGCGCGAGGATCGTCAGGAACACCCCCCAACCCGCGTCCAGGATGCTTCGGTTGAGCCCGGCTTTCTGCGCGACGTTGCGGCCGGGGGCCTCGATCGTGCCCGACGCCGAGCGGGTCATGTGGGTGATCCGCAGGTCCTCGTGCACGATCACGTCGTAGTCGCCGACCAGGGCGAGCGCGGCCTTGTGCGCGTGGTCGAGGCGCTGCCGCCGCACCTTGGCGTGCAGCGCGGCGACACGGGCCACCGCCTTGCGACGACGCTTGGAGCCCCGCTTCTTGCGGGCGAGGTCGCGCTGCGCCGTCGCGAGACGATCGGCGGTCGCGGCGAGGTGACGCGGGTTGGCCAGATGCTCGCCGTCGCTGGTGGTGACCAGCGAGGCGACACCCAGGTCGATCCCGGCGACCGCACCCGTGGCGGGCAGCGGCTGCGCGGGCACGTCGTCGCACGACAGCACCACGTACCAGCGGGAGCCCTCGCGCTTGACGGCGATCGTTCTTCACCCGGCCCTTCACGGCCCGGTGCCGGTGCACCCGGACGTGGCCGACGCCCTGAAGACGCACGAACGTGGCGGCCGGATGCTCGGGTTGGGAGTCCCACCGGCAGCCGTCGCCGTCCTTCGGCCACTGCACCGTGTCGAACCAGCCCCGCCCCTTGAAACGCGGGAACCCCGGCGTACGCCCGGCCTTGACCCGGTCGAAGAACGCCCGGAACGCCCTGTCCAGCCGTCGCAGCGTGGCCTGCTGGGACGAGAACGACCACCGGCCCTGACCCTCCCCATCGTCGGCGCGGATGTGCTTCAACTCCGCCGACTGATCGCCATAGCGGACACTCACCCCGGCCCTGGCGTAGGCGGTCCGCCGATGCTCCAACGCGGCGTTGTACAGCTGCCGGTGATCCTCCAGGCAAGCGGCGAGCGCGGCGGCCTGCCTGCTGGTGGGACGCAGCAGGAACTTGAACGACCTGCGCACACCCACCTCCCACGCTCAGTAACGACGCGACCACGGTACCGACAGGCACCGACAAAACCCGGAAGGAGACCCGTGATGCGCAGACCTGACAGGTCACGGCACGCTCGGGCCTTGACGGCCCTCCCGCTCCCGATTCCCCCGGCGGCTGAAGCCGCCGGTCCCCTCGGGAGGCTCTGATGGCGGATCACCGTAGCGGAACGGGATGACACTCCCCCGTTCCGGCAGATGTCGCAGGTCGCGCTCCACCTCGGAACGGACCGCGCTGCGTACCTCTGCCGATGGAGCGAGAGCCCACCCGCCCGGGAGGGGCGGATGGGCTCTTCGCGTGCGGAGTCACCGGCCTCACGATGACCGACGGCTCCTTACCGGGTTGGATGCACCCGGCGGGCGGAAAGTTCACGCCGAAGCGGGCGGACGGGACTCGCGGCGGGCGGCGGCGGCCACGTTGACGGGCATCCGCCCGAAGATCAGGTTGTGGAACGGTGACATCACCCACCAGTAGAGGTGGCCGAGCAGACCGCGCGGGTGGAAGATCGCCCGCTGGGTGTAGACGGTGCGGTCACCGGAACGGGTGACGCCCAGTTCGAGCCACGCCAGGCCGGGCAGCCGCATCTCGGCCCGCAGCCGCAGCAGCCGGCCGGGCAGCACCTCCTCCACGCGCCAGAAGTCGATGGAGTCGCCCACCCGCAGCCGTCCGGCGTCCCGCCGGCCGCGCCGCAGCCCCACCCCGCCGACGAGCCGGTCCAGCAGCCCCCGGACCTGCCAGGCGACGGGCAGGGAATACCAGCCGTTGGGCCCGCCGATGCTCTCGATGACCTGCCACAGCGCCTGCGGGCCGGCTGCCACCTCGCGGCTGCGTTCGTCGACGTACAGGCTGCCGCCTGCCCAGTCCGGGTCGGTCGGCAGCGGGTCGCTCGGAGCGCCGGGGGTCGAGGCCGACGACCAGCGGGTGGCGACGTCGGCTCCCTTGATCTTCGCCAGGGCCAGGGCGACGGCCCGGCTGAAGCCGATCAACCCGTCCGGCGGGTCGGGGACGTACCGGGCGATGTCGTGCTCGCGGCAGACGGCTTCGTTGCGCAGCGACTCCACCAGCGGCCGGGCGATGCCCGGCGGAACCGGCGTGACCAGCCCGACCCACAGGCTCGACAGCCTCGGGCTGAGCAGCGGCACGGGAATGATCACCCGGCGGGGCAGGCCGGCGACGGACGCGTAGCCGTGCATCATGCCGGCGTAGGTCAGCACGTCCGGGCCGCCGATGTCGAACGCCCGGTTGACGGTTCCGGGCACGCCGGCCCAGGCGGTGAGGTAACGCAGCACGTCGCGTACGGCGATGGGCTGCGTGCGGCTGCGTACCCAGCGCGGCGTCGTCATGACGGGCAGCCGCTCGGTCAGGTGGCGCAGCATCTCGAACGACGCCGAACCCGACCCGATGATCACCGCGGCGCGCAGCACCACCGCCGGGACGTCCCCGCGCAGGAAGATGTCACCGACCTCGGCGCGGGAGCGCAGGTGCGGGGAGAGCCGCTCGTCGGGGACGAGCCCGCCGAGGTAGACGATGCGCCGCACCCCGGCCCGCGCCGCCGCCTCGGCGAACGTCCGCGCGGCCAGCCGGTCACGCTCGGCGAACCGCCCGGCCGCGCCCATGGTGTGGACCAGGTAGTACGCCACCTCGACCCCGTCGAGGGCCGCGCGGGACGCTTCGGGGTCGGTGGCGTCGGCCGCGGCCACCTGGACCCGGTCCGCCCACGGCAGGTCGCGCAGCCTGCCCGGGGACCGCGCCATGCAGCGGACCTCGTGGCCGGCCGCGAGCAGCTCGGGAACCAGCCGGCCTCCGATGTAACCGGTCGCCCCGGTGACCAGACAACGCGCCACGGCTTCCCCTTCGCTGTCGGCGGCTGCCCAGGAGAGTTCCGTACGGGCCGCCGGTCAACCCGATCCGACCGTAAAGAAGGAGTTTGCCGGCCGCGCGGAGTGGACGCGCGCGTGAGGGTAGCGCGGACCGCATGGGTGACAAGCGCGGGAAAGAGCCGGCCGTCGGGGACGAGGTCACCTGGCGCAGCCACGGGAACACCGTCCACGGCGAGGTGGAGGAGAAGATCACCAGCCGGACGCGGGAGGCGGGCCGCACGGTCGCGGCGTCCGAAGAGGAGCCCCAGTACGTCGTCCGCAGTTCCGGCACCGGCAAGAAGGCCGTGCACAAGGCGTCGGCGCTGCACGAGGACGACGGCCCTCGGAAGGACGACCCCCGCACGTGACCGCGACGGCTCGTCAGGCGCCGGGTCGGCGCCGGCGGCTCGTCACAGCAGCCGGTCCAGGGTGATCGGCAGCTCGGTCAGCCGCCGCCCGGTCGCGTGCCGCACCGCGTTGGCGATCGCGGCGGCGACGCCGGTGATGCCCACCTCCCCCGCCCCCACCACGCCGAGCGGCATCGTCGGGTCGGGGTCGTCCAGGACGTGCACGTCGATCCGCGGCACGTCCGCGTGGACCGGGATGTGGTACTCCGACAGGCTCGGGTTCATGATCCGGCCGCTGCGCGGGTCGACCAGCGTCTCCTCGCCCAGCGCCATGCCCAGGCCCATGACGATCCCGCCGCGTAGCTGGCTGCCGGCCAGCTTGGGGTTGACCACCGTGCCGATGTCGAACACGCCGGTCCACCGTGAGACGCGCACCTCGCCCGTGTCGGAGTCGACGCGCACCTCGCAGAACTGCGCCCCGGTCGCCGCCCGGCCCGGTCCCCGCAGGCCACGCAGCGCCCGGCCGAACGACCGCACCTGCCCTGCCACCCCGGCCAGCCGCGATCCCGTCCCGACGGCCGCCGCCACCTCGTCACGCCCCGCCCGGCCGAGGATCGCCGGGTACGTCTCCCCCGCGCCGGGCCGGTCCGCCCGGAACAGCCCGCCGTCGCGCGCCACGACGTCGCCGGGCGCGCACCCGCGCAACGGTGAGTCCGGTGACCGCCCGGCCAGGCCGAGCACCTCCCGCTTGACCTTTTCGCAGGCGGCCAGCAGGTCGGCGGCCACGCTCGCCGTCTGCATCGACCCACCGCCCAGCGGCCCCACCGGCTGGTCGGAGGACCCGTACTCGACGGTCACCGCCTCGACCGGCACCCCCAGCGCCTGCGCGGCGATCTGGGTCTGCGCCGTCGAGGCGCCGTTGCCGAACTCGTGGAACCCGCACCGCACGAGCACCGACCCGCCGGCCGACAGACGGACCGTCACCTGCGCGCCCATCATGAGCGCCGGATGGTAGGCCGTGGCCACGCCCATGCCGACCAGCCACCGGCCGTCCCGCGTCGAACCCGGCCGCGGGTCCCGCCCGGCCCAGCCGAACCGTTCGGCGCCGACCGCGTACGCCTCCCGCACCCTGCGGTGGGAGTGCTTCCTGCCGTCCATCGGGCCCACGTCCGGCTCGTTGCGCAGCCGCAGCTCGATCGGGTCCAGGCCCAACCGGACGGCCAGCTCGTCCACGGCCGACTCCAGCGCGAACGTGCCGATCGACTCCCCCGGCGCGCGCATGGTGGTGTTGGGCAGGACGTCCAGCTTCACCCGCTTCTGCTCCGCCAGAATGTTGTCGCAGGCGTACTGATGCCGCGACACGCCCGTCACGGGCTCGTTGTCGCCGCCGGAGCGTCCCGTCCGGGTGACCGCCGTGTGCACGATCGCGGTCAGCGTGCCGTCCGGCCGGGCGCCGAGCGCCACCCGCTGCACCGACGGCGTGCGGCCGCCCACGGTCCGGTAGACCTCCTCCCGCGACAGCATCAGCCGCACCGGCCGGCCCACCGCCCGGGCCGACAGCGCCGCCAGCAGGGTGCCCGCCCAGACGCGGAACTTGCCGCCGAACGCGCCGCCGACGTACGTCGAGACGACGCGGACTGCGTCGGCCGGCACCCCGAACCGGTTCGCCAGGTGTTTGCGCAGCCAGCCGATGTTCTGGGTGCCCTCGTGCACGGTCAGCCGGTCGCCGTCCCACACCGCGGTCGTGGAGTGCGGTTCGAGCGCGTTGTGGTTGTACGGTGGCGTGCGGAACCGCAGGTCCACCGAGACGGCCGCCGCGGCGAGCGCCGCCGGCGCGTCGCCCTTGACGGCCCGGCCCGGCTGCAGGGGGTTGCCCTTGTCAGGTTCGGCGTTGTCCAGTTCGGCGGCGAAGTCCACCGTGGCCGGCGCCGCCTCGTAGCCGACGCGCACGAGCCGGGCGGCGTGCCGCGCCGCTTCCAGGGTCTCGGCGACGACCACCGCCACCGGCTGGCCGTCCCAGTGGACCTCGTCGGTGTCGAGGTAGTCGACCGGCGTCCCGGAGACGGCGCTGCTCAGGTCGAGCGGGGTGACCCGCCGTACCGGCTTGAGTTTCGGCGCGTTCAGGTGGGTCAGCACCGCCAGCACCCCGGTGACCGCGGCCGCCTCGGCCGTGTCGATCCGCGTGATCCGGCCCCGCGCGACGGTGGCGGGCACGAGCGCGGCGTGCGCCAGGTCCGGGTACGGGTACTCGGCCGAGTAGCGGGCGGCGCCCGTCGTCTTCTCCCGGCCGTCCACCCGGTCGACCGGTGTGCCCACGGGGCGGGCCCGCGTCGCGCCGCCGGGCGGGGCCGGCGCCTCGGTCACCGTGGTCATGCCGTGCTCCTCTCGAAGGCCGTACGTACCGGGCTCGGGTGAGTGCGCCGGCCGGTCATTTCGCGCCGGCCTCGGCCGTGAGCTGCCGCAACGTCGCGACGACGGTCCGCCGCGCCAGCTCGATCTTGAACGTGTTGCCCGGCCGGCCGGTCGCCGCCGCCAGCTCCGCGTCGGCCGCCCGCCGGTACGCCTCCTCCGTCGCCGGCCCGCCGAGCAGCGCCCGCTCGGCCTCGTGCGCCCGCCACGGCTTGGCCGCCACGCCGCCCAGCGCCAGCCGCACGGCGCTCACCGCGCCGTCCCGCACCTCCAGGGCCGCGGCCACCGACACCAGGGCGAAGGCGTAGGACGCCCGGTCGCGCACCTTGCGGTAGCGGGACCGGGCCGCGACGGGCAGTCCGGGCAGTTCCACGGCGGTCACCAGTTCGCCCGCCTCCAGCGTCGTCTCCAGGTGCGGCGTGTCGCCGGGCAGGCGGTGGAAGTCGGCCAGCGCGATCCGGCGTGTGCCGCCCGCGCCCGTCACCTCCACGACCGCGTCCAGGGCGGCCAGCGCCACCGCCATGTCGGACGGATGGGTGGCGATGCAGCTCTCGCTCGTGCCCAGCACGGCGTGGTGGCGGTTGAACCCGCCGATCGCGTCGCAGCCGCTGCCGGGTTCCCGTTTGTTGCAGGCCGCGGCGCCGTCGTAGAAGTACAGGCAGCGGGTGCGCTGGAGCAGGTTGCCGCCCACGGTCGCCATGTTGCGCAGTTGCGCCGAGGCGCCGTTGAGTATCGCCTGCGACAGCATCGGGTAGCGGGTGCGCACCAGCCGGTGCGCCGCCAGGTGACTGTTGCGCACCAGCGCGCCGATCCGCAGGCCGCCGTCCGGCGCTTCGGTCACTTCGGCGAGGGGCAGGCGGGTGATGTCGACGAGCGTGCTCGGCCGCTCGATGTCCTCGCGCATCAGGTCGACGAGGTTGGTCCCGCCGCCGAGGAACTTCGCACCGGGCCGCGCAGCCTCGCGCACCGCCTCGGCGACGTCCCCGGCGCGCACGTACGCGAACGGCCTCACCGGCCTGTCTCCTCACCCATGGCGGCCACGTCGCGGATGGCGGCCACGATCCCGTTGTAGGCGCCGCAACGGCACAGGTTGCCGCTCATCCGCTCGCGGATCTCGGCCTCGGACAGCTCGGCCTCGGACAGCTCGGCCTCGGGGAGCCCGGCCGCCCGGTCCCGCGCGGCCGGCGGCTCCGTCACCGCGCTCGGCGCTCCGGCGCGGTGCTCGGCCAGCATGCCGATCGCCGAGCAGAGCTGCCCTGGGGTGCAGTAACCGCACTGGAGGCCGTCGTGGGCGATGAACGCGGCCTGCAGCGGGTGCAGCCGTTCGCCGTCGGCGAGGCCCTCGACCGTGGTGATCTCGCGTTCCTCGTACTGCACCGCCAGCGCGAGGCACGAGACGATCCGCTCGCCGTCGGCGAGCACCGTGCAGGCGCCGCACGCGCCCTGCGCGCAGCCCTTCTTCGCGCCGGTCAGGCCGAGGTGTTCGCGCAGCGCGTCCAGGAGGCTGACCTGGGGCTCGATGTCGAGCGTCGCGGTGGCGCCGTTGACCCGCATCCGCACTTCGACCATCTGGTGTCTCCGATCGCGTCCGTCGACGTCCAGCATGCCCCGCCGTAGGGGTGCGGCATGCCCGGCCGACAGTAACAGAACGCTGTTCCCTTAACAAGAGACTGCTGTTCCGTTACAAGCCCGGCGTATGCTGGGTCGGCTATGACCCGACCCACGTTCGTGCGGGCCAGACGGCCGGAGCACAAACAGCAACGACGCGAGGCGATCCTCGACGCGGCCCGCCGGCTCGCCCTGGACTCCGGCGTCCGCAATGTCACCCTCGGCGGCGTCGCCGCGGCCGTCGGACTGGCCAAGTCGAACGTGGTGCGCTACTTCGGCAGCCGTGAGGAGATCTATCTCGAACTCCTCACCGAGGCCGGCCGCGACTGGCACGACGCCGTCGTCGAACGGCTGAGCCGGCCGGCCCCGTCCGACGACGTCGTCACCGTGCTGGCCGAGACCCTGGCCGACCGCCCCCTCTTCTGCGACCTGCTCGGACAGCTCTCCCAGCACCTTGAGCACAACGTCTCCCTCACCGCGGCCCGCGCCTTCAAGGAGACCGCCCTCGAACTGGTCAGAGGGCTCGGCCAGGCGATCGCCCGCGCGCATCCCGCCCTCACCGACGACGAGGCCGTCGAGCTCACCCAGCTCGCCGCCTGGCTGGCCGGCTGCCTGTACGCGGCAGCCCACCCCTCGCCCGCCATCACCGAGCTGTACCAGCAGGAACCTCACCTCTTCGCCGCGCTGTGCCCGCCGTTCCTGCCCACCCTCCGCCGCGCCCTCGCCGCCCTCGCCGCCGGCCTGCCCACCCTCCGCGACCAGCCGGCGTAGCCGCCGCGCTCCGCCGGCACGCGGGAATCGCCGGGTTCGGCCGATGAAATCATCCCATCATCCCTGGAATACCCCGGCGCCAGGTGCTAGCTTGATCGGCCGTGGCGCACTACCTACACGAACTCTTCTCCCTCGACGGCCGCCGCGCGCTGGTGACCGGCGGCAGCTCCGGCATCGGCTACGCGATGGCCGAGGCGATCGGCCGGGCCGGCGCCGAGGTGGTCATCGTGGCCCGCCGGCAGGCGGCGCTCGACGAGGCCGTGGCCGCGCTCCGGCGGCACGACGTCACCGCCTCGGCGATCAGCGCCGACCTGGGCGACCGCGACGCCGTCCGGCGCGTCTGCGACGAGGCCGGCCACATCGACATCCTGGTCAACGACGCCGCCAACAACATCCGCAAACCCATGGCCGAGCTGACCCCCGACGACTACGAGCAGACCATCGCGGTCAACCTGACCGCTCCGTATCTGCTCGGGCAGCATTTCGGCCCGCGGATGGCCGAGCGCGGCTGGGGGCGCATCATCAACGTCGGCTCCCAGCAGACGGTCAGCGCCTTCGGCGACAGCGGCGTCTACGGCGCCGCCAAGGCCGCCATCGCGGGGCTGACCCGGTCGCAGGCCGAGGCCTGGTCGCGGCACGGGGTACGGGTCAACACGATCATCCCCGGCTTCGTGCTGACGCCTCTGACCGCACCCGCCCAGGCGATTCCCGGCCGCACCGAGCAACTCGCCGCCCGCCACATGGTCGGCCGCAACGGCGTGCCCGCGGACTTCACCGGCGCCGCGGTCTTCCTGGCCGGTGACGCCTGCGACTTCGTGACCGGCCAGATGCTCTTCGTGGACGGCGGCTTCTCGGTGCACTGACGACCCAACGCCTTTACATCGTAGATCACTCGCGCGGACGGGCAGGGTCCGGCGGGCCGGTCACCCGCGGACGCGCCGCCTCGGGTTCGTGATGACTTCGCCGTCTCCTCCCTCTTCCGCAGCCGCCCGGCGATCCGTGATCGTGGGGTCTACACCGCCTCGACCGGCACGGAGAGGACTCGCCCCCCCATGGCCCTTGCCAGCGTCTTCCTGCCCATCGCCCTGGCGGTCATCATGCTGGGCCTCGGCCTGAGCCTGACGATCGCCGACTTCCGCCGCGTGCTCGCCTATCCCAAAGCCACCGTCGTGGCACTGACCTGCCAGATCATCCTCCTGCCGGTCGTCTGTCTCGCACTGGTGCTCGCCTTCGGCCTGCCGCCCGCGCTCGCCGTCGGCATGATGCTGCTGGCCGCCTCACCGGGCGGCACGACCGCGAACCTCTACAGCCACCTGTTCGGCGGCGACGTCGCGCTGAACGTGACGCTCACCGCCATCAACTCGGTGCTGGCCGTCTTCACGCTGCCCCTCGTCACCAACCTGGCGCTCAGCCACTTCGGGGACGCGGGCACGCTGGGGCTCCAGTTCGACAAGACGCTGCAGGTCGTCGCCATCGTGCTCGTCCCGGTGGCGGCCGGCATGGCGGTGCGGGCGCTGGCCCCGCGGTTCGCCGAACGCATGGGCCGGCCCGTGAAGATCGCCTCGGCGGTCATCCTCGTCGTGGTCATCCTCGGCGCGCTGCTGCAGGAGTTGGAGCACCTCGGCGACTACATCGCCTCGGTGGGCCTGATCACGGCCCTGTTCAGCGTGATCAGCCTGGCGGTCGGCTACGGGGCGCCCCGCCTGGCGGGAGTGGGCCGCCGCCAGGCCGTCGCCTCCTGCATGGAGATCGGCATCCACAACGCGACCCTCGCGATCACCGTCGCGCTCAGTCCCGCCCTGCTGAACGACGCCCGCATGGCCGTTCCGGCGGCGACGTACGGCGTCCTGATGTTCTTCACCGCGGCCGCCGCCGGGTTCCTCATCAGATCCCGCCGGCCGGACCTGACCCCCGAGACGCGCACGAGCCAGCCGGACGGCGGCTCTTCCTTGCCCTGATGTCACCCAGGCGGTGAACCCCTCGACCGCGTCGATGACGGCCGCGAAGGTGTCGGCGATGACGACGCCCGCCTGAGCAGGCGTTCGCGGGTTCGGCATCCCCGGCCACGGCCGTCCCGATGGCGGGTCAGCGCTCGGATCCCGCCGCGGACAGGTCGCCGACGGCGTCGGCGTAGTAGACCGAGCCGGCCACGTGGAACGCGATCTGCCGGAACGTCCAGCCCTCGCCCGGCGAACGGTCGAGCTGGTCCGGGGTGAGCGTGACCAGGCGTTCGGCCCAGATCCGGCCGAGCCGGGTGAGCCGGCTCCGCGCCTCGTCCAGGTCCTGGTCGGTGAAGGGCGCCAGGTCGGCGGGGGTCGTGCTCGCCGACGCGTGCCAGTGATCGGGGATGGTGGCATGCCCGGCCAGCCGTGCCTCCACCTCCGCGAGGTGGTCGATGAGGTGGTCGGCGACCCGGCGGATCGCCTTGTGGGGAGTGTGGACCCGGTCGTCGGCGCGTAGCGGGCGACCGTCCCAGGCCGTCCAGGTCGCCGCCAGTTCCAGCACCCGATCGATCATCGATGTCACGACCAGCGCGGGTTCGCGCTCGTCGGTGGTCGGAATCTCGTCGGACATCGCAGGCCTCCAGTCGATGCGTTCACGGTCCGGGCGGGGCGCACCGCTGCCCCGCGCGGCGGAGACCGTTGACGCCCCGCACCGCAACCTAGGGTCCGGACACCTCGCCGCGCGTCGAAGCGTGGACGCGCCTCAACCGTTCCGGACACTCAGGCGCCCCCATGCGCCCAGCACGCCCATGCGACGGCCCTCGGCCGAGCGGCTTGAGAGCCTTGACAAATATTTTTGTCGGTGAGAGAGTCTGTGGCATGGCAGCGAACAAGACACTCAAGGTCCCCGGCGCGACGCTCTACTACCAGGTGCGGGGCAGCGGCCCCTTGCTGCTGATGATCCCCGGCGGCCCCACCGACGCCGCGATCTTCGCCGACCTCGTGCCGCACCTGACCGACCGCTACACGGTCGTGGCGTACGACCCGCGGGGCAACTCCCGCAGCGTCCTCGACGGGCCTGCGCAGGACGTGCACGCCGACGTGCACGGCGACGACGCGCACCGCCTGCTCGCCGAGCTGGGCGACGAGCCCGCGTACGTGTTCGGCTCCAGCGGCGGCGCCGTGATCGGCCTCAACCTGGCGGCCCGCCACCCCGGCCAGGTGCGCGTCCTGGTGGCGCACGAGCCGCCGTGCGGCCGCGTCCTGCCCGACGCCGAGGCGTACCTCGCGGGCGGCGAGGAGGTCTACCGGACCTATCGCGAGCAGGGCGTCGAGGCGGCCATGAAGCGGTTCGAGGAGTTCGTCGGGCTCAGCGGCGAGGAGCAGGAGCCGCCGCAGGCCCCGCCCAGCCCCGAGATGATGGAGGGCTGGGGGCGGATCGGCGGCAACCTCGACTTCTTCCTCGCCCACGTGCTGCGCCCGGTCAGCGGCTACCTGCCCGACGTGGCAGCCCTGCGGCAGGGTCCGGCCAAAGTGGTGCTCGGCGTCGGGGACGCCTCGACGGACCGGCAGTACGCCTACCGCAGCGCGGTCGCGCTGGCCGAGCGGCTCGGCACACCGCCCGCCGTGTTCCCGGGGGACCACGGCGGCTTCGTCGCCCGTTCCGCGGAGTTCGCCGCTGTCCTGGACAAGGTGCTCAGGGCCGCCTGACGTGGGGGGCCGGCCGCCCGGCGCGCTACGCCGCCGCGCGGTCGGCGAGGGGGCGACGGCGGCGAGACGGGTCGGTGAGGGACGGCGGACGCCATGCGCCGTCGGGCTGGTAGAGGTTCGTGCCCGGCGGGATGATCGCGTCGATCCGGTCCAGTGTCGCGTCGTCCAGCGTCAGCGATGCCCCCTTCAGCAGCGCCTCCAGTTGCTCCGTCGTCCGCGGCCCGACGATCACCGAGGTGACGGCGGGATGCGCGGCGGCGAAGGCCACGGCCAGCTCGGGGAGTGTGCACCCGAGGTCCTCCGCGACCTCCACCAGCCGCTCCACCACATCCAGTTTGGTGACGTTCTCGGGCAGCGCCGGGTCGAACCGGGCCGGGGTGAGCGCCGCCCGGCCGGACGTCAGGTCAATCGGCAGGCCCCTGCGGTACCTGCCCGTCAGGAATCCCGAGGCCAGCGGGCTCCACGTCAGCACCCCCATCCCGTACCTGGCGCAGACCGGCAGGACCGACGACTCCACGCCGCGGGCCAGCAGCGAGTACGGCGGCTGCTCGGTGCGGAAACGGTGCAGTCCACGGCGCTCGGCCACGACGTGCGCCTCGACGATCTCCTCGGCGGGGAAGGTGGAGCAGCCGAACGCGCGGATCTTGCCCTCGCGGACGAGGTCCGTCAGCGCCGACAGCGTCTCCTCGACGTCGGTGGTGTGGTCGGGCCGGTGCACCTGGTAGAGGTCGATCCAGTCGGTGTCCAGCCGTCTGAGACTGTCCTCCACCGCCCGCAGGATCCAGCGCCGCGAGTTGCCGCCCCGGTTGCGGCCCTCCCCCATCGGGAAGTGCACCTTGGTGGCGAGGACGACGTCGTCGCGGCGGCCCTTCAGCGCCCTGCCGACGATCTCCTCCGACTCGCCCGCGGAGTACATGTCGGCGGTGTCGACGAAGTTGACGCCCTGGTCGAGGGCGGTGTGGATGATGCGCGCACAGTCGTCGTGGTCGGCATTGCCGACGGCGCCGAACATCATGGCGCCCAGGCAGTGGACGCTCACCTCGATGCCGGTGCCGCCGAGGGTGCGGTAGCGCATGGGTGCTCCTCGTGATCTCCGTACGCGGATCTTCAGGGTCACCAACCTAGGAGCTGGAGCCGACTCCAGGTCAAGGCCGTGTGCTTGCCGAAGCCGGCCTGGACCGCGCGCGGGCGGAGCGGAGACGGTCGCCCCGGGCGGCCGTGCTCGTCCGGGGTCGCGGGTGATGGGCGGACGGCTGTCGTGCCGCCGGTGCTCAGCGCAGGGTGCGCGGGGCCTGATGCGGGCCACCTTCTCGCAACCGGTGACCGGGCGTAGCAGGAGATCGCCAGGTGTAGCGTTTTGACACCCTCTATGGATAACCGCTATCTATTGGCTAACCGTTAGGGGGATGGAGTGCAGGACGCAGTGCTGGCGATGCTCGCCAAAGAGCCGACGCACGGATACGGCCTACGCGCTCGGCTGCGGCAGAGCCTCGGCCCGCTGGGCGAGTCGCTGAACCCCGGTCAGGTCTACGTGACGTTGGCCCGGCTGGAGAAAGCGAGGCTCGTGGTCTGCGAGCGGGCGGAGGGGTTGCCTGAGCGGCCGGAACGCAAGGTCTACGCGCTCACGCCGGCCGGGCAGCAGCGGGTGACCGCCTGGCTGAACGAGGTGGGCTGGCCGAAGCCGGACCTGGCGGAGTTTCATCTCAAGCTCGCCGCCGCCGCGGCGGCCCGGCTGGCCGACCCGGTGGAGCTGGTGGCGGCGCAGCGCCGTGAGCTGCTGCGCCGCTTGCGTGAGGCGCAGCAGGCGGCGCTGGCCGAGCCGGCGGAGTCCGGCGCCGGGCTGCTGCTGGAAGGGGTCGTGCTCCGGTTGCAGGCGGACCTGCGCTGGCTGGACGCCTGTGAGCGGGCCTGGTCCAAGGTCGATGACGAAGTCGAGGGTGGATGAACGTGTCAGGTGCCGCGGTCCGGGCCTACGGCCTGGTGAAGACGCATGGTCAGGGGCAGAGCCGGGTCCGCGCGGTGGACGAGGTCGACTTGGAGGTGCCTCAGGGGCAGACGCTGGCGGTGATGGGGCCCAGTGGATGCGGGAAGTCCACTCTGCTGCACCTGCTGGGTGGCCTGGAGCGGCCAACCGATGGAGAGGTGTGGGTGGCCGGGCGGCGCATCGATGGCCTCAGCGAGCGGGCCTTGGCGCGGCTACGGCGCCGGTCGGTGGGGTTCGTCTTCCAGGCCTTCCACCTGGTGGAGGAGTTGTCGGCGGCCGAGAACGTGGAGCTGCCCGCGTTGCTGGCCGGGCACTCACGCCGCCAGGCCAGACGACGCGCGAGCCTGCTGCTGGACCGGGTCGGGCTCGGCGACCGCGCCAGGCACCTGCCGTCGCAACTGTCCGGCGGGCAGCGTCAGCGGGTCGCCGTCGCTCGCGCGCTGGTCAACGACCCGCTGGTCGTTCTGGCCGACGAGCCGACCGGCAACCTCGACACCGCGGCCACGCTCGAGGTGCTGAGAATCTTCGAGGACCTGCGTTCCGCGGGGCAGACCCTCGTGATCGTCACGCATGACGAGCGCGTGGCGGCCACCGCGGACCGGCTGGTCTCGATGCGCGACGGGATGTTCGTCGACGACACCCGGCTGACCGGCGCTCCCCCGCGTGGGCTCGGCGGGCTGATCGGGCTGGAGGGCTGAACATCATGAGCTCCATCGTGCTCGTCGCCCGCCTCGTCCTGGCCGACGTACGTCGGCACCAGGTCCAGGCCGCGATGCTCCTGCTCGCGGTGACCGTGGCCACCGCCACAATGGCCCTCGGCCTGTCCCTGCGCGGCGTGAGCGACGCGCTGTACGAACAGACCCGCGCGGCCACCGCCGGCCCGGACGTAGTGGCACTGTCCGGCGACACGGGCCCCGCCGTGACCTCGGCCCTGGCCTCGCTGGCGGACGAGCCCCAAGTAGTCGCCCACCATGGCCCCTATCGCATCGTCTACGCCGACCTCACCACGCGCGGGTCCATGTCGTCCCCGGTGGTGGTGCACGGCTTCGCCGGGAAGCCCAGCGCGGTCAACCGGCCGCTGGTGACCTCGGGTCACTGGGTACGCTCCGGCGGCACGGTCCTCGAACGCGGCTTCGCCACCGCGCTGAGAGTCGGCGTCGGCGACCACGTCACCATCGCCGGCCGCTCCTACCCCGTCGTAGGGATCGCCGTCACCGCGGCCACCTCCGTCTACCCCTGGGCGGCGCAGATCGGCCCGCGCGGCGACCCCAGCGACTACACCGGCCTGGCCTGGATGACCCGATCAGATGCCCGGACACTGGCTTCGTCCCAAGATCTGGCGGTGACCATGGCCGTGGACCTCAAGCTGCGCGACCCCGCCGCCACCGAGGCCTTCAGCGACGCCCACCGCGGCTCCACTGCAGGGACCACCTTCCGCTCCTGGCAGTTCAGCGCCCAGCAGGACATGGTCATCCTCAGGAACAGCCAGCCGATCCTGGTCGTCGGCAGCTGGCTGCTCAGCTTCCTGGCCATCACCGCCGTGGCCGCGCTGGCCGCGGGACGCGCCGTCGAGCAGACGCGCCGGGCCGGGCTGCTCAAGGCCGTCGGCGCCACCCCCGGCCTGATCGCCGCCGTTCTGATCACCGAATACCTGGCGCTGGCGCTGGCCGGCGACGCGCTCGGCCTGGTGATCGCCCGCTTGACCGCGCCCGCCATCGCCAGCCCCACCGCCAGCCGGATCGGCGACGCGGCCGGGCCGACCGGCGCCACCGTTGTCACGGCGACCATCCTCGCCGTGGCGGTGGCGGTGCTTTCCACGCTGCGTCCCACGCTGCGGGCCATGCGCACGGCGACGGTCACGGCGCTGACCGTCACCGTGCACCAGCCCCGTCACCGGCCCTGGCTCACCGCGCTGTCCGCGCTGCTGCCCACGCCGCTGCTGCTCGGGCTGCGGCTGACCGCCCGCCGGCCGGGCCGGTCCGTGCTGCAAGCGTGCTCCACCGCCACCACGATGATCGCGATCGTCGCCCTGCTGACCCTCCACGCCCAGCCGGAGAGGGGCTACGGCCTGGACGGCTCCTCCGTCCTGCCCAACCTACGGGGCGAGCACGACCGCCGGCTGATGCTCGCCGTCACCATCCTGCTGGTCGCTCTCGCCGTCCTGAACACTCTCACGTTCACCTGGACCACTGCCATGGAGGCCCGGGCGAACATGGCCATCGCACGTACGCTCGGCGCCACCCCAGGGCAGATCTCCGCGGGACTGTCCGTCGCGCAGCTCCTGCCCGCGCTGCCCGGCGCCGTCATCGGCGTCCCTCTGGGCATCGGCCTGCTCTCGCTCTTCGCCGCCGGTAATGCGGTGGACGCCCCCTCCTCCTGGCTGTTCGGCGCCGCACTCGCGACCCTCCTGGTGACGGCGGCACTCACCGCCCTGCCCGCACGCCTGGCGGCCCGCCGGCCCGTGGCGCAGGCCCTCAATGCCGAAACCGCCTGAACGGCCCCGCTCAGCATCGAACTGATCGACGGAAGGGAATCGCGAAGTGGCATCTGAGGCCGCCGGCACTCGGCGATTCACCGCGGACACGGCAGAGCCCCGCGGATGGGTGTCCCCCAGGACAGACCTGGTGACGGCGCTGCTCGGCATCTGGTTCGGGGCCGGGCTGATGATCGACGCCTGGGCGCACAGCAACCTGGCGGAGCTGGAGACGTTCTTCACCCCATGGCACGCGGTGTTCTATTCCGGCTTCGCGGTGGTCTCCGGCTGGATCATCTGGCAGGTGTGGCGCAACGTGCGCGCCGGACGGCAGGGGCTGGCGGCCGTCCCCACCGGATACCTCGGCGGGCTGATGGCGATTCCCGCGTTCGCCGCCTTCGGACTCGCCGACATGATGTGGCACACCATCCTCGGCATCGAGACGAGCATCGACATCTTCTTCAGCCCGTCACACCTCGGCCTCGTCGTGACGATGATGCTCATCATCACGACACCGCTGCGCTCGGCCTGGAACGCCCCCCATGTCGATGCCCGGCCGCGGCTCGGCCGCCTGCTGCCCGCGCTGCTCGGGCTCGCGTTCGCCACCACGCTCGTGTCGTTGTTCCTGTCGTACGGCGACGCCTTGCACTACCGGCCCCAGGCAATCGTCCAGGCGTTCTCCATGGCGCAGGATTCGGGCGCCGCGCCACAGGGCTCCGGCCCCAGACCTGTCGCCGTGGGCGCCGATCGAGTGGCCGTCGCGATGGTCGTCACCAACGTCATCATGCTCAGCCCGGTGCTGCTCCTGCTGCGCCGCTGGCTGTTGCCGTTCGGTTCGGTGACCCTCATGTACGCGGTCATGGTGCTCATGCCGGGCGCGCAGACGGCCTTCCGCAACCTGCCGATCCTGCTGTCGTTCGTGGTCGCCGGGTTCGTGAGCGACCTGCTGATCCGCCGGCTGCGGCCATCAGGTGAGCGGCGCGCCGCCTACTGGGCCTTCGCCGGGCTGTCGGCCTCGGCCACCTGGTCGCTGTACATCGGGGTCGCCTCGGCCACCGGGGGCGGCCTGCCCACGGTGCCCGAGCTGTGGACCGGCGCGCCAGTCGTCGCCGGGCTGATCGGGCTGGCGCTCGGGGCGCTGTTCCTGCCCAACGCGGTCACCGCCCAGCGCGGCCGAGGCGACCGGACATGATGTCCGGGCTTGGATCAGCGCTGGCCGAGGCGGCTCCGGCGAGACCGCCCGGCATGGACAGGAGCGTGGCGAGAAGCGTCAGCAGCGTTGTAGCCGACGTCGAAGGTCCAAGTCTGCTCATGGCCGGCCGGACCGTCCACGCATGCCCGGCCGGACAGCCGGGTCAGCAGGGTCAGCCGCGCCCGAAGCCTCACCGCGTCGGGTTCGCAGCAGTTCCCGGCGATGGGCGTCCTTGACCCAGGTGAGTGAGCCGGGCCTGCGCGCCTCGTTCGCCAGATGCTTGACGGTGCTCTGGCACACGAACTCCTTGAGCTTCGCGCCCGGGCGGCCCCCCACGTGGAACCTGTTGGCGGTGTCGTCCCGGTGGGCGAACTGGAAGATGCCGGCCCGACGCCCCAAGCTGATGCACTGGCCGAAGAATCCCAGGTCGAGAGGCGCAGGTTGGTCGCCCGCGATGCGGCGAAGCACGGTGTCGGCGGCGTGCGCCCCGATTCTCGTGGCGGACTGGCAGCTCATCCGCAAGGGCAGATCCGACGGCGCCGCCGCGTCCCCGGCCGCGACGATGCGCACGTCGTCCACACTGGTCAACGTCTCGTCGGTGAGCAGGCGGCCGAGCGCGTCGACGCTCAGCCCGCTGCGCGCGGCCAGGTCGGGCACGCCGAACCCCGCGGTCCAGACGGTCACCTGGCTCGGCAGCTCGTGACCGTCACCGAGGCGCACCGCCTCGCGCCCGACCGCGGTGACCTTCGCCTCGGCGCCTTCGAGCACGGTCACACCGAGCGCGGCCAGCCGCTTGGCAACCGAGCGCCGTCCCCGCGGGTGCAGGTACGGACCGAGCACCCCGCCGGACACCAGCGTCACGGTGCGGCCCAGCTCCGCCAGCTCGGCGGCGATCTCGATGCCGGTCGGGCCCGCCCCCACCACCGTCACCGCGGCCGTGGCGGGCGCGGCGTCGAGAGCCGGCCGCAGTCGCCGCGCCTCTTCCAGAGTCGCGATCGGATAGGCGAACTCGGCCGCTCCGGACACGTTCGGAGCGGCGCTGCCGCTGCCCACCGCGTAGATCAGGTAGTCGTAGCCGATCATGCCGCCGGTCGCGACCGTCACGCTGCGGTCGGCCGCCCCGATCCGGGTCACGGTGTCGACCACCAGCCGGACACCGCCGGCCAGGACGTCCCGGTAGCCGACGACCGCGTCGTCGGATCCGCCCACGAGCTGGTGCAGGCGGATCCGCTCGACGAAGCTCGGCCGCGCATTGATGAGCGTCACCGACACGTCATCGCGCTGAGTCAGCCGATTGGCCGCCAGGACTCCTGCGTATCCACCGCCGATCACGATCACTTTGATGCTTTTGGTCACGGGATGCCTTCCTGCTCAGAGGTTCGGCATCAAGACACCGCCCGGTCGAAGGCTGTGACAGGGTGTGACACATGTCACTCGATGTCCGCCGGTTGACCGTCGGGGGCCGCCGGCCGACGCCGGTCAGGCGCCTGTCAGGGGGCGGCCAGGGGGCGGTCAGGGGTACGGCGGCGACGATGTCGGTGTTGGAGAGCCCCTTGAGGAGGTACTCGGAGACCCCGGCGCGGCGCATCTCCTCGACGGCGCCGGCGTCGCCGTAGGCGGTGAACGCCATGATCCTGGTGCGGGGGCAGCGTCGGCGGATCTCGCGGGCGGCGTGGGCGCCGCCGCCGGGCATGCACACGTCCAGGATGGCGACGTGCGGCGTGTGTCGTTCGGCGAGGTGGATCGCCTCCTCGGCGTCCTGGGCGACGGCGACGACGTCGAGGTCCGGCTGGGCCTGCAGGACTTCGCGGAGCACGTCGCGGATGGGTTCGCCGCGAGACGCATCCGCCTCGGCTACTCCCGGAGCGTCGCCCTGAGGTGGTTCGCCCGCTCGCTCGGCGGCGCGGCCGGCTAGCGGCGGCCGTACTTCTTGTGCACGGCCTGCTTGCTGACGCCGATCGCGTCGGCGATCTGTGACCAGGGCAGTCCGGCCACGCGGGCCCGGCGGACCTGCACCGCCTCCATGCGCTCCAGCTCGTGGCGCAACGCCGTGGTGGCCTGCAGGGCGCGCAACGGGTCGTCGTCCTGCGCCTGCCGCATGAGGCTCGCCAGGTCGTTCGTCATGGGTCCACGGTAGACCAGGAGCGGGTCAGCCGTAGAGCTTGGCGAGGTCGGCGACCGCCTCGGCCATCATGGCGCGCAGTTCGGGCGGATCCAGCACCTCCACGCCCGCGCCCAGGCGCAGCAGCAGCCAGCGGGCGTGCCTCAGCGACTCGACCGGCACGGTCAGCGTCTTCCAGCCGTCGGCGTCGGGCTCCCCGGCCGCGGCGAGCGCCGCGGTCACCACGTCGCCGCCCAACGTGTACGCGAGCAGCCCGTCCATGCCGGGTGCCAGCCGGATGACGGCCTCGGCGGTGTACATGCGCTCGCGGAACTCCCGGGCGTAGGCCTGCCAGAACGCGCCCAGGTC
This sequence comes from Nonomuraea sp. NPDC047897, assembly GCF_043204415.1. Classification (NCBI taxonomy): domain Bacteria; kingdom Bacillati; phylum Actinomycetota; class Actinomycetes; order Streptosporangiales; family Streptosporangiaceae; genus Nonomuraea; species Nonomuraea sp. NPDC047897. The sequence continues at coordinate 58,820 of NZ_JBIDCC010000005.1, forward strand.
GAACCCGGCGGGCCGCTCGAACCGGCCGGGCAGCGCCCGCACCGTCAGGATGCGCGAGACGCGGTAGGTGCGCGGCCGCTCCCCCGGCGGCGCCGCCACCATGTACCAGGAGCCGCCCTTGAGCACCAGCCCGTACGGGTGGACGACCCGCTCGACCTCCTGGCTGCCCCACCGCCGGTAGGTCATCTCCAGCGGCCGCAGCTCCCACACCGCATCGGCCACCTCGGCCAGGTGCGGGACGTCGTCGGCGGTGCGGTACCAGCCGGGCACGTCGAGCAGGAACCGCTCGCGCATCCGAGAGGCGTGCGAGCGCGGCTCGGGCGGCAGCGCGGCCAGCAGCTTCAGCTCGGCGGTGGCCGCCACCTCGGCCAGCCCCAGCTCCGCCGCCGGACCGGGCAGCCCCGCGAGGAACAGCGAGGACGCCTCCTCGGCCGTCAGCCCGGTGAGCCGCGTGCGGTAGCCGTCGAGCAGCTGGTAGCCCCCCGCCGGGCCGCGGTCGGCGTAGACCGGCACTCCGGCGGACGCCAGCGCCTCCACGTCGCGGTAGACGGTGCGGACCGACACCTCCAGCTCGGCCGCCAGCTCGGGGGCGGTCATCCGGCCGCGCGTCTGCAGGAGCAGGAGGAGGGAGAGCAGGCGACCGGCGCGCATGGCGGCCATTCTACGGACGCCGCGCGGGCGGCCCGGGACGCCGTTGGGGACCCGGGCGGTGTGAGACGCGACTTTGGTCGGTGGCGCCGCGACCAAGGACCGTCTTTGGATCTCGGCGGGCGAGCCGGATGGCCGATCCTCGGCCGGGCCGCCGTCACTAGCGTGGGTCCATGCGCAACGCCATCCGCCTCCTGGGGATTCTCATGATCCTGGAAGGGGTCAGCGGCACCATCGACGAGATCGCCGTGCAGCCGTTCATGGGGATCGTGCTCAACGCGTTCAACCGGCTGGTGGTGAACAGGGTGGCGCTCTTCGAGGGATACGAGGTGTTCGCGAACCTGGCGCTGGCCGTCCTCGGCATCGCGGTGGTGGTGGCCGCCCGCCGGGCGCAGGACTCCCGTTCCGGCTGAGGACCGCCGGGTCGGCGGGCGGCCGGCCGCCGGCCCGGCGGGTTCGTCGTGGTCAGGCGAACTGCTGCCAGCCGAGCCGGATCACCATCGCCACCACGACGCACAGCAGCACGACGCGGACGAAGGCCGTGCCCCGCCTGAGCGCCATGCGGGCGCCCACCTGGGCTCCGGCGATGTTGCAGGCCGCCATGGCCAGGCCGAGTCCCCACAGCACGTGGCCCTGCCAGCCGAAGACGAGGAGCGCGCCGAGGTTCGTCCCGGTGTTGAGGATCTTGGCGGTGGCGGAGGCGGAGACGAAGTCCCAGCCCAGGATCGTGGTGAACGCGATGATCAGGAAGGTGCCGGTGCCCGGCCCCATGATCCCGTCGTAGAAGGCCAGGCCCACGCCGCCGACGGCGATGGCGGCCACGGCCCTGCCGCGGGTCCGTAGCTGCGGCTGGGGCGCGGATCCCAGCGCGGGCCGGAGCGTCACGAACGCGGCCACCGCCAGGAGCACCACCATCACGGCCGGCCGCAGCACCTCCACCGAGATCGCGGCCGCCGCCGAGGCTCCGAGTCCGGCGCTCGCCACCGCGAGGACCGCTCCGGGCACCGCCACCTGCCGGTCGACCTTGGTGGTGCGCGCGTAGGTGACGGCGGCGGAGGCGGTGCCGAAGATGGAGGAGAACTTGTTGGTGGCCAGCGCCTGCACCGGTGACACGCCGGCCACCATGAGCGCGGGAAGCTGCAGCAGCCCGCCGCCGCCCACGACGGCGTCCACCCAGCCCGCCCCGGCCGCGGCCAGCAGCAGCAACAGCACCTGTTCCAGCGGCACGCGACTCCCCCGGCCCCCCGACACAAACCCCAAGAGCGTACAGAAGCGGCGGGGAGTGCCGGGCAGGCGGGTTGCGCCCTTCAACCGTATGCTGTACGGTACAGCGTACCGAACACGATGGAGGAACGCGTTGACCCACCACGACATCCGGCCCTTCCGTTTCGAGGCGCCCGCGGGCGCCCTCGACGACCTGAACGAGCGGCTCGACCGGGTGCGCTGGCCGGACGAGGTGCCCGGCCAGGGCTGGCGGCTGGGCGTGCCGCTCGCCCACCTCAAGGAACTGGTGCACCACTGGCGCACCGGCTACGACTGGGAGCGCGCGCTCGGTGAGCTGGCCCGGCACGACCAGTTCTCCACCGAGATCGACGGGCAGCACATCCACTTCCTGCACGTCCGCTCCGCCCGCGAGGACGCGCTGCCGCTGCTCGTCACACACGGCTGGCCGAGCTCCCCCGTCGAGTACCTCGACGTGATCGAGCCGCTCAGCCGCGACTTCCACCTCGTCATCCCGTCCCTGCCGGGCTACGGCCTGTCAGGGCCCACCCGCGAGATGGGCTGGGGCTCCACCCGCGTCGCCCGCGCGTGGCTGGAGCTGATGACGCGGCTCGGCTACGAGCGCTTCGGCGTGCAGGGCGGCGACTGGGGCACCTGGATCTCCCGCGAAACCGGCGTGCTCGCCCCCGAGCGGGTCGTCGGCATGCACGGCAACGGCATCATCTGCTTCCCCATCGGCGCACCGGGCGAGCTCGACGGCCTGACCGAGGTGGAGCAGGAGCGGATGGCGTTCCGCGCGAGCTACCTGACCGAGCAGTACGGCTACAAGCTCATCCAGTCGGCCCGGCCGCAGACGTTCTCCTACGGCATGGCCGACTCGCCGGTGGCGCTGCTGTCCTGGTTCGCCGGCGTCTACCACGAGTGGAGCGACGGCGGCATCGACACCGACCGGCTGCTCACCACCGTGATGCTCTACTGGCTGACCAACACCGCCGGCTCGGCGGCCCGATCGTTCGTGGAGACGCCCGACACCGAGCAGGACACCGGCGTCGAGTGGGAGCTGAAGCCGGCGACGGTGCCCACGTCCGTCTCGGTCTTCCCCAAGGACATCCTGCGACCGATCCGCCGCTTCGCCGAGCGGGACAACAACATCGTCGGCTGGGTCGAGCACGACCGGGGCGGCACCTTCGCCGCCCTCGAACAGCCCGAGGCGTTCGTCCGAGACGTCCGGGAGTTCTTCACCGGCCTGCGCTGACGGTGCGCCCGCCGGGCGCCTTTACAACGTAGATTCGCGCCGCTCGCCGGGCGACCACGGCGGCGTCTCCGACTACGTCTCGATGGACCTCACAGTCCGGCAGGGCTGCCCCTTACCGGCCGCCCCCTCCCCGCTTACTGTGGGAGTCATGTCCGTGACGCCCCTTCGAGGAGGCGCCGCGCGGGAGGCCGAGCTGCTCGGCGCGGCACTGGAGGTGCTGGCCGAGGGCGGCTACGAGCGGCTGAGCGCCGACGCCGTCGCGGCGCGGGCCCGCGCCGGGCGGCAGACGGTGCACCGGCGCTGGCCCACCAAGGCTGACCTGGCGGCGGCCGCGTTCGCCGCCGCCGCCTCCCCCGTCCCCGAGCCGCCCGACACGGGCGCCCTGCGCGCCGACCTGCTCTCCTTCATGGAGTTCCTGGTCGAGGACCTGTACCGGCTCGGCGACGTCCTCGTGGTCCTCGTCGGGGAGATGCGCCACAACCCGCCGCTGGCCGCCGCGGTGGACGCGCACTACGTCGAGCGGCGCCGCCGCCTGGCGCTGGAGATCTTCCAGCGGGCGTGGGCCAGGGGCGAGCTGGACGCCGCCGCCGACACCGAACTGCTGTGGCAGGTCGGCCCGGCGACGCTGTTCTTCCGGGGGCTGGTCAGCGGCGAGCCGGTGGACGGCGAGCTGGCCCGCCGCCTGGTCGACCACGTCATGCTGCCGCTCGCCACCGGCCGCAGATAGCGGCTACCCCTCGCGTCTCAGCTCGTGCTCCAGCTCCTCCAGCTCCGCGCCGCCGGCCATGAGCGTCGTCAGCTCCTGGCGGGTGATGTCGGCCTTGCCGTACTCGCCGAGGCTCGCCCCCCGGTTGAGCAGCAGGAAGCGGTCGCCGACCGGGTAGGCGTGGTGCGGGTTGTGCGTGATGAACACCACACCGAGCCCGCGGTCGCGCGCTCTGGCGACGTAGCGCAACACCACGCCGGCCTGTCTGACGCCGAGGGCCGAGGTGGGCTCGTCGAGGATGAGCACCCGGGCGCCGAAGTGGACCGCCCGGGCGATCGCCACGGACTGCCGCTCGCCGCCCGACAGGGTTCCCACGGGCTGGTCGACGTCGCGGATGTCGATGCCCATGGCCAGCAGCTCCTCCCGGGCGACACGCCGGGCCCTGGCGACGTCGAACGCCAGGCCCCTGCGCGGCTCGGAGCCGAGGAAGAAGTTGCGCCACACCGACATGAGCGGGATCATCGCCAGGTCCTGGTAGACCGTGGCGATCCCCCGGTCGAGCGCCTCCCTCGGGCCGGACAGGCGCACCTCCTCGCCGTCCACCAGCAGCGTGCCGGTGTCGTGCTGGTGCACCCCCGACAGGATCTTGATGAGTGTGGACTTGCCGGCGCCGTTGTCGCCGAGCACGCACGTCACGCGGCCGGCCTCCACGCCCATCGAGACGTCGCGCAGCGCCAGCACCGAGCCGAACGTCTTGCCGATCCCGCGGGTCTCCAGGATCACCGTCGCACCTCCTCGGCGTACCGCCTGACCAGGCGGTTGGCGAGCGTGGCGAGCAGCAGCATGCCGCCCAGGAAGAACGTGAACCAGTCGGCGTCCCAGCCCAGGAAGACGATTCCCTTGTCGGCCATCCCGAAGATGACCGCGCCGATCGAGGCGCCGATCGCGGAGCCGTACCCGCCGGTCAGCAGGCAGCCGCCGATGACGGCGGCGATGATGTAGATGAACTCCTGCCCGATACCGATGTTGGCCTGCACGGAGGTGTAGCGCAGCGCGAGGATCGAGCCGACCAGCCAGGCGGCGAACGCCGTCGTCATGAACAGTGCGATCTTCGTGCGGGCGGCCGGCACGCCGACCGCGCGGGCGGCCTGCTCGTTGCCGCCCACCGCGAAGATCCAGTTGCCCGCGCGGGTGCGCATCAGCACCCAGGTGGCCACGGCGGTGACGAGCAGCCACCACAGGATGGCCACCCGGAAGGAGGTGCCGCCGATCTGGACGGTGCCCGCGAGCACCGTGCGGGCCTGCTCGAAGCCGGCGGCCCGGCGCAGGCCGCTGACCTGCACGGTGCCGGTCAGCGCCTTGGTGACACCGAGGTTGACGCCCTGCAGCATGAGGAACGTGCCGAGCGTGACGATGAAGCTGGGCAGCCTGGTCCGGGTCACCACCATGCCGTTGAAGAAGCCGACGGCCAGCGCCACGACCAGCGCGGCGAGCATCGCCGACCACACGTCGAGCCCGTAGCGGGTGGCCAGCGTGACGACGATCAGCCCGGTGGTGCCGGTCAGCACGCCGGCCGACAGGTCGAACTCGCCGCCGATCATCAGCAGCGCGATGGCGACCGCCATGATGCCGAGCGTGGCGGCCGGGTCGAGCCAGTTGGCGATGCCCGCGGGCGAGCGGAACACCGCCGACTGGCCGGCGAAGAACGCGAACACCACGACCATCCCGACGACCGCGCCCAGTTCGGGCCGGATGAGCAGGCGCCGCAGCAGCCCGCCGGCGGCGACCCGCTCGTCGGCGCGCCCGGCCACCGACGTCACGCCGCCTCCTCGCGGACGCCCGCCGGAGGGCGCCCGCCCGCCGGACGCCCGAGCGCCAGGCGCCCGCTCATCGGACGCCTCCTCATCGGGTGCCCGCCTCGGCGAGCCTGGCGACCTGCTCGGCGTTGTCCTTGGTGACGAAGCCGGGGCCGGTGTTGACGGGCAGGCCGCCGCCGACGGTGTTGAGGTTGTCCTTGTACAGGGTCAGGAACGTGATCGGCAGGTAGCCCTGCAGGTACTGCTGCTGGTCCACGGCGAACAGGATCTCCCCGCCCTTGATCGCGGTGACCACGTCGGCGGACAGGTCGAACGTCGCCAGCCTGGCCTGCGACCCGGCGTCGGCGATGGCGTCGCGGGCGGCGACGGCCACGGCCGGGTTGAGCGCGAGGATGCCGTTGACCTGCCGGTCGGACTGGAGCTTGGCCGTGACCTTGGAGGTGACGTCCGCGAGGTTGCTCACGTCGACCTGCAGCCGCTCGACCGTCCCGCCGAGGGTCTCCTCGGCGCCCTTGCACCGCTGGTCCAGGCCGACGTTGCCGGCCTCGTGGATGACGCACAGCAGCTTGGTCACGCCCGCGGCCTTGAGCTGCTCGCCCGCGCCCCGCCCGGCCACGTCCTCCGACTGGCCGACGTGCGTGATCGCGCCGAACGCCTTGGAGGAGTCGCTGCCGGAGTTGATCGTCACGACGGGGATCCCGGCCGCGACGGCCTTGCCGACGGACTCCTTGAGCGCGTCCGGGTTGGCCAGGGACACCACGACACCGTCGACCTTGTACGACACCGCCTGGTCGATGAGCTGCGACTGCTTGGCGGGGTCGCCGTCGCCCTGGTAGGTGACCGTGGCGCCGTACCGCCGGCCGGCCGCCTCGGCGCCGTTCTTCACCACGTCCCAGAAGGCGTCGCCGGGAGCGCCGTGGGTGATGACAGCGAACCTGCCGTCGCTCCCGGCCGCGGCCGGGGCGGAGGACCCTGCCGGAGCGCTCTCGGCGCCGGGTTCGGCAGGGGTGGAACAGCCGGTCAGGGTCAGGGCTCCGATCAGGGCCAGCACGATTGGGGTACGTCTCATGGGACACCTCCAAGGACCAACGGGCTCGCCCCGGTTCTACCCCAATGCCCACCGTTTGTATAGACATACGGACTTAGCGGCCGACGCGTGCACAAAAGTAGAACGGAACTATCCGTTCCCGTATGCTGGTGGCATGACAACCACACCCATGAGCGGCCGCAAGGCGCAGGCCGCGCGCAACGACGAGCTGATCCTCCAGGCGGCGCGGGCGGTCTTCACCGCCGACCCCGGCGCGCCCATCGCCGCGGTGGCCGAGCGCGCGGGCGTGGGCATCAGCGCGCTGTACCGCCGTTATCCCAGCAAGGAGGCGCTGCTGCAGAAGCTCTGCGGCGACGGGCTCAAGCTCTACATCGAGGTCTGCGAGCGGGTGCTGAGCGAGGGCGGCGACCCGTGGGAGGAGTTCGCCGGCTACATGCGCGGCATCGTCGACGCCGACACCAACTCCCTCACCATCAAGCTGGCCGGGACGTTCCAGCCCACGGAGGAGCTGTTCCGCGACGCCGTCCGCGCCTCCGAGCTGGCGACCGAGCTGCACCGGCGGGCCGTCGAGGCGGGCGTGCTGCGGCCGGACGTGACGACCGCCGACATCGCGCTGTTCTTCGAGCAGTTCGCCTCGCTCAGGCTGGGCGACGAGCAGCGCACCTCACAACTGCGGCACCGCTTCCTGGCACTGGTGCTCGACTCCCTGCGCGAGCCGCCCGCCCATCGCCCGCTGCCCGGCCCGGCTCCGGAGGACATCGAGCTGTCGTCGCGCTGGAACCCGTGACCCGGCACGACCACGCTGCACCGGGCAGGCCCCGACCGGCCACGGCAGGGTCGGGGCACGGCAGATCAGGCGGGGGCCGGCTGGGGCGGACCGGAGCCGGGAGAGGCGAGGTGGGCGGCGAGTGCGAGCGTGCGGCGGGCGCGGGCCACGATGGGGGCGTCCACGAAGCGCCCGTCGGGGAGGGCCACCGCGCCGGTCCCGTCCCGTTCGGCGCGCTCGGCCGCGTCGGCGATCTCCCGGGCGCGGGCGGTCTCCTCAGCCGTGGGGGCGAACGCCCGCCTGATCACCGGGAGCTGGCGGGGATGGATGGCCGCCCGGCCGAACAGGCCCAGCGCCTTGCCCGCCACGCACGAGGCGAACAGGCCCTGCTCGTCCCGTACGTGGGGATGAACCGACAGGGGCACCGGCGGCAGCCCGGCCGCGGCGGCGGCCAGCACGACCTGGAGCCGCAGGTGGGCGAGTGCGCTCTCGTCGGTGATCGACAGCTCGGCGGCCAGGTCCTGTTCGCCGAGCGCGACGCCCGCCACCCGCGGGTGTGCCGCGATGGCGGCGGCCGCCACGATGCCCGCCGCCGACTCCAGCAGCGCGTACGCCGGCACCGGGAAGTGGTCGAGCAGGTCGAGGGCGCGCGGCGACTCCACCTTCGGCAGCCGGACGGCGTCGAGCCCCGGCAGGTCCACCAGCTCGTTCAGGTCGTCCAGGCCGCGCTGGGTGGCCAGGTCGTTGAGCCGTACGTGCACCTCGACCCCGGCCGGGTGCGGGCCCGCGCCTGCGGCGCGACCCCGCACCGCGCCTGCGGCGCCGCGCTCGCGCAGGTAGGCGGCCACGTTGGCGCGGGCCTCGTCCTTGCGCGCGGGCGCCACCGCGTCCTCCAGGTCGATGATGACCACGTCGGCCCCCGACGCGACCGCCTTGGCGAACCGCTCCGGCCGGTCCCCCGGCACGTACAGCCAGGTGACCCTGACGGCGGGCTCCCGGACGGGCGCGGCCGCGGGCGCGGGGGCGGGCGAGGCGGCGGGCTCGGCGGCATGCTCGGGGGCGGTCACGCGATCACCCCGGCCTCGCGCAACGCCGCGATCTCCGCCGCGCCGTAGTCGAGCTCCCCCAGCACCTCGTCGGTGTCCCGGCCGAGCGACCGCCCCGCCCAGCGCACCTCGCCCGGCGTGTCGGACAGGCGGAACAGCACGTTCTGCATGGTGACCGTGCCGAGCTCCTCGTCGGGCACGTCGAGGAAGGTGCCGAGCGCCGCGTACTGCGGGTCCTCGGCGATGTCGGTGACGTCGTAGATGGGCGCGACGGCGGCCTGCGCCTCCTCGAACCGGGCGATGACCTCGTCGGCGTCCCGTTCGGCGATCCAGGTCGCGACGGCCTCGTCCAGCTCGTCCACGTGCCGTACCCGCCCGCTGCCGGTGGCGAACCACGGCTGCGCCACCAGGTCGGGCCGGCCGACGAGGGTGAGGACGCGCTCGGCGATGGGCTGGGCGCTCGTGGAGACGGCCAGCCAGCGGCCGTCACGGGTGCGGTAGGTGTTGCGCGGCGCGTTGCTGCTGGACCGGTTGCCGGTGCGCCGGGGCACCGCGCCGAGCGCCCGGTAGGCGGACATCTGGGGGCCGAGCAGGCCGAGGATCGGTTCGATGATCGCCATGTCGATGACCTGCCCGCGTCCGGTGCGCTCGCGGGCCTGGAGCGCCACCATGACGGCGTACGCCATGGCGAGGCCGGCGATGCCGTCGGCGAGGGCGAGCGGCGGCAGGGTCGGTGGCCCGTCCGGCTCCCCGGTCATCGCCGCGAACCCGCTCATCGCCTCGGCCAGCGTGCCGAAGCCCGGCCGGCCGGCCATCGGCCCGACCTGCCCGAACCCGGTCATGCGGGCCACGATCAGGCGTGGGTTCAGCTCCAGCAGGCCGGCGGGGGCCAGGTCCCAGCGTTCCAGCGTGCCGGGACGGAAGTTCTCGATCAGGACGTCGGAGCGTTCGGCCAGCCGCCGCAGCACCCGCTGCCCGTCGGGGTGCGACAGGTCCACCGCGGCGGCGCGCTTGTTGCGCGAGAGTGTCTTCCACCACAGGCCCACGCCGTCCACGGCGGCGCCGTGCCCGCGTGAGGGGTCACCGCGCCGGGGGTGCTCGATCTTGATGACGTCGGCGCCGAAGTCGCCCAGCATCATCGCGGCGGAGGGTCCGGCGAACAGGGTCGCGGCGTCCACGACCCGCAGGCCGGCGAGACTCGTCATAGCCATATAACGTATAAGAAATACGAAAAGGTGCAAGCTTTACCGACATTGCACGACACTTGGGGCATGCCGACCAGCGAGCCCAGGCCGCCGATGAGCAAGGCCGACTACGTCTACAGCGTGCTGCTCGACGAGATCCGCTCCGCCCGCATCCCCGGCGGCACGGCGCTGCGCGCGGGCGCGGTCGCCCGCCGGCTCGGGGTCTCGGTGACCCCGGTGCGCGAGGCGCTGCGCCGACTGGAGAACGACCGGCTGATCAGCTACGAGGCGCACCACGGCGCGACCGTGGTGGACCTGGGCGAGGACGCTCTGGAGGAGTTCTACGGGCTGCGCGCGGTCGTCGAGGGGCTCGGCGCGCGCCTGGCCGCCGCCCGGATCACCCCCGAGGAGCTCGACGGGCTGCGCGCGCTGCACGCCGCGATGGTCGACGACGCCGGCGCGGGCAGGAACGACCGGCTCGGCGAGCAGAGCAGGCTCTTCCACCTGCGCATCGCCGACATCGGCGGCCCCGCCTTCCTCGGCAGACACGCCCGGTCGGTACGCAACAGCTTCCCGGTGCCCGCCACGGCGTCCCTCTGGCTGGACGACGCCCAGGTCGGCCCGCACCTGGAGGCGCACGAACGCATCCTGGACGCCCTGGCCGCCGCCGACGGCGCCGCAGCCGAACGCCTCATGATCGACCACGTGCGCCGCGCGGGCGACTACCGCCGCGACGCCGCCACCGCTCAGGGCACCACCTCGGCCAGCGCCGACGAGCCGAGGTCGAAGCCGCCCACGTGCGCCAGGTAGTCGCCCTTGGTCAGCGGGTCCCCCAGGTAGACGCCGCCCGCCCGGCGCACGAGCAGGGCTCCGGCCGCCACGTCCCAGGGGCTGGCGCCCGTGCCGTAGGCGGCGTCGGACCAGCCGGCCGCGACGTGCGCCAGCTTCAGCGCCGCGCTGCCCGGCCGCCGCACGGCGGCGAACGACGCCAGGAACCTGCCGTAGCGGCCCAGCGCCTCCTCCCGGCCGGTCACCATGTCCTGGGGCGTCGGGTAGCTCGACAGCAGCATCGCCTCCCGGTCGCGCGCGGCTCCGACGCTGCGGAGCGGCGTGCCGTTGCACCAGGCGCCCGCGGCGGAGGCGGTGAACTCGTCCTCGCGCATCGGGTCGTACACCACACCCGCCACCAGTTCCCCGGCCACGGCGGCCGCGATGGAGACGCAGAAGAACGGCAGCCCGGCGGCGAAGTTCGCGGTGCCGTCGATCGGGTCCACGTACCAGCACAGGTCGCCCGAGCCGGACTCGCCGCCCTCCTCGCCCACGATCGCGCTCCCCCGCCAGCGGCCGTCGATCACCGCGCGGATCGTCTCCTCGGCGGCCCTGTCGTGCTCGGTCACCGGGTCGTGGAAGTCGGCCTTGGTGGTCACGGCCGGCCGGGACCGGAACGCCTTGCGCAGCCGGGGGCCCACCGCCCTGGCCGCCTCGACGGCGGTCTCCAGCAACTCCGTGTCCGGGTATCGCGCCACGTCCATCTCTCCTTCGGCCTTACGTACGGGTCTCCAGAAACCTCTCATGCCCACAAGGGGACAATCGGCGCACAACGGCGGCAGTCCGGCCTGCCTCCGCCGTCAGATTGTCAGGACATTCTGACCTCGGTACGCTGATCGGCATGACCGCGAATCTGGCGATCGACCTGGACCGATCCAGCCCCGTGCCGCTCTATTTCCAGGTGGCCGAGCAGATCGCCGAAGCGATCCGGCGGGGCGACCTGGCCCCCGGCTCCCGGCTCGACAACGAGATCCTCCTGGCCGACAAGCTCGGCCTGTCCAGGCCCACCATCCGCCAGGCCATCCAGTACCTGGTGGACAAGGGCCTGCTGGTGCGCAAACGCGGGGTCGGCACCCAGGTGGTGCACGGGCAGGTCAAGCGCTCGGTCGAGCTGACCAGCCTCTACGACGACCTGCGCCGCGCCGGGCAGGAGCCCGCCACGCAGGTGCTGACGCTGGAGCCGCGCCCGGTGGACGAGCACATCGCCCCCATTCTCGGCGTGGAGCCGGGCACGGAGATCCTCTACGTCGAACGGCTGCGTTTCGCGGCCGGTGAGCCGCTCGCCCTGCTGCACAACTGGCTGCCGCTGGGGCTCGCCCCCCTGGGCGCCGCCGCGCTGGAGGACCGTGGCCTGTACGAGCTGCTGCGCGGGGCGGGCGTGCGGATGCGGGTCGCCAACCAGCGCATCGGCGCCCGGGCGGCCGGCCAGACGGAGGCGAGACTGCTGCACGAGCGGCGCGGCGCCCCGCTGCTCACGATGGTCCGCACCACCTACGACGACCAGGGCCGGGCGGTCGAGCACGGCTCGCACGTCTACCGCGCCTCGCACTACTCCCTGGAGGTCACCCTCATCGAGCGCTGACCCGGGCAGGGCCACCGCCGCCCGGCCTGCCCGGGACGGCGGACCGGCCGGGTCGGAGCCCGGCCGGACAGCAGCCGGCAGCTCCCGTCAGGCGACGACGGCGCGGACCGCCGCCTGCGCGGTCTCGCGCAGGCGGGCGTGCACCGCGACGTTCGCCTCGCGGTCGGTGCGGATCTCCACCACCCGCGGCCCGTGCCCCCGCAGCGCCTTGGGCAGGTCGGCGATGTCCTCGACCAGCGTGTACGGCGTGCCCGTCGAGGCGGCCACGTAGCCGAGGTCCACCCCGTGCGGCGTGCCGAAGACCCGCTCGAACGCGTCGCGGATCGCCGCCTGCGGCAGCAGCGAGAAGATCCCGCCCCCGTCGTTGTTGACCACGACCAGGCACAGGTCGGGCCGGGGCTCGCGCGGCCCGAGGACCAGACCGTTCTGGTCGTGCAGGAACGACAGGTCGCCCAGCAGGGCGTACGCCGGCCCGTTGTGCGCCAGCGCCGCCCCCATCGCCGTGGACACCGCTCCGTCGATGCCCGAGGCGCCCCGGTTGGCCATCAGCCGCAGCCCGCGCCGGGGCCGCATCGCCTGGTCGAGGTCGCGGACCGGCATCGACGACCCGCAGAACAGCAGCGCCCCGTTGGGCAGCGCCTCCGCCAGGTCGCGGGCCACGCGCGGCTCGCTCGTCCCGGAGGCGTCGAGCACCTCGTCCACGGCCTGCCGCGCCGTGCGGTCGGCGTGCCGCCAGGCGTGCAGCCAGCTGTCGTCGCCGGAGGCGACGGGGATCTCGACCGCCTGCGCCACCTGGGTCGCCGACCGGGTCGGGTCGGGCCAGCGCTCCAGCCCCGAGGAGACCACGATGTGCTCGGGGGCGCGCTTCAGCCACGACAGCAGCGGGCGCGACAGGCCCGGCCGGCCCAGCGTCACCACGACGTCGGGCACGTGGGCGTCGGCGAACTCCGGGGTGCCCAGCAGGTAGTGGTAGGCGGAGACGGCGTGGTCGCCGTAGCGGGCGCCGCCGTTGGGCTCCGACAGCACCGGCCAACCGGCCATCCCGGCCGCGGCGACGTAGCGGCGCACGTTCATCGCGCCGTCGCCGACCACGAGCACGCCACGCCGGGTCGGCGGCAGGTGCAGGGCGATGGGCGGGGGCGCCACGCGGGCGCGCACCCACGGCCCGGTCTCGGCGCCGTCGAGCGGCTCGCACCAGGAGGTGTCGCCGTCGGGGATGAGCGGCTCGCGGAAGGCGAGGTTGAGGTGCACCGGGCCGGGGTCGGCGGGGCCCGCGGCCCGCTGGTGGGCGCGGCAGGCCAGCGAACGCCAGTAGGCCACCTGGCCGGGCCGCTCCTCGGGCACGCCGACCTCGGCGAAGAACCGCGTCGCCGCACCGTACAGCTTGACCTGGTCGATCGTCTGGTTGGCGCCGGTGGCGCGCAGCTCGGGCGGGCGGTCGGCGGTGAGCACGATCAGCGGCACCCCCGACTCGCTCGCCTCGATGACGGCGGGGTGGAAGTTGGCGGTGGCCGTGCCGGAGGAGCAGAGCAGCGCGACGGGCCGCTCGGAGCGCCTGGCCAGGCCGAGCGCCAGGAACGACGCCGACCGCTCGTCCACCCGTACGTGCATCCGCACCCGCGACTCGGCGTGGAAGGCGAGCGCGAGCGGCGCCGAACGCGAGCCGGGCGCCACCACGACGTCGGTGAGGCCGCAGCGCACCAGCTCGTCGACGAGCACCGTGGCCAGCGCGGTTGCGGGGTTCACTGGGCGGCCTCCTGGATCCGGCGAAGCCACGAGGGAGATCGGGTCTCGACTGCGGGCTGGGTCTGTGTCGCGCAGCGCGGGCCGGCGGCTGACACCGTCGGCACGGCTGTGCGCCACTAACCTTACGAGCATGCCCAGCACGTCGCCGCATCCGGACCGCCCGTTGCACGCCCTGGTGCTGCCGCCCGGTCCGGAGCTGTTCGCGGCGGTCCACGACGCGCTGTCCGGCGCCGGGCCGGCCGTCCTGCCGCTTCCGCCCGGCCAGGCCGGGGCCGCGATCGCCGCGCTGCGTCCGACCCACGTCGGCGGCGCGCGCCGCGACGACGGCACGGGGGTGCCGGGCGACGTGGCCGTGGTGATCGCCACCAGCGGCAGCACGGGAGCACCCAAGGGCGTGCTGCTGTCGGCGCGCGCGCTGCGCGCCTCGGCGGCGGCGTCGCTGCGACGCCTGGGGGCGGCCGAGGGCGAGCGGTGGCTGTGCTGCCTGCCCCCGTCGCACGTCTCGGGGCTGCAGGTGCTCGTGCGCGCGATGCTCGGCGGGACGGAGCCGATCATCCATCCGCGGTTCGACCCCCGGCTCGTGCTGGAGTCCGGCGCCGACCACGTCTCCCTGGTGCCGACCCAGCTCCACCGGCTGGTCGAGCTGGGAGCCGACCTGTCGGGGTTCCGGACGATCCTGCTGGGCGGCGCGGCGCCCCGGCCCGGGCTGCTGGCCGAGGCGCGTGCGCTCGGCGCCCGGGTGGTGACGACGTACGGCATGAGCGAGACCTGCGGCGGCTGCGTCTACGACGGGCGGCCCCTCGACGGCGTGGACGTCAAGATCGGGGATGACGGGCTGATCCGCGTCGCGGGGCCGGTGCTGCTGTCCGGCTACCGGTCGGGCGAGCCGGTGCCGCGCGACGGCGAGTGGTTCGTCACCTCCGACCTGGGCGAGCTGTCCGGGGGCAGGCTGCGGGTGCTCGGCCGGGCCGACGACGTCGTCAACACCGGTGGCGAGAAGGTCGTGGCGGGCGCGGTGGCCGCGGTGCTGTCCGGTCATCCGGCGGTGGCCGAGGCCGCCGTGGTCGGACGGCTCGACGCCGAGTGGGGCGAGGTCGTCGTGGCCGTCGTGGTGCCCGCCGACCCGGCGGCGCCGCCCACGCTCCCGCAGTTGCGCGCCTACTGCGCCGACCGGCTGCCCGCCTACGCCGCCCCGCGGGACCTGCGTGTCGTCCCGGGTCTGCCGCTGCTGCCGAACGGTAAGCCCGACCTCCAGCGGCTGCGCTCCGGAACCCGGTGACCTTCGGATGCGTCATAGTGGGGAGAGCAAGGAGGGAGCCTTCATGGACCAGACCCGCAAGCTGTGGGCATCCGCGGCGGTCGTCGGCGTGATCGTCGTCGGCGGCGTCTCCATCGCGGCGACCGCTTCCGCGGGCAGGCTCGACCAGGTCGCCAGGCAGACCCGAGCAGTGGTGGAGAAGGCCGCACCGTCCGAGCAGCCGGTCGTGCCGGGCACGCGGGCGACCCAGCCGTCCGGGCAGCCGCCGCAGCCGGTCGACCAGCTCACCGAGGCGACCCGCGCGCCGGCCGACGTCGTGGTGTCCCAGGAGGTCAACCCCGAGCCGGACGAGGTGCTCGAATACTGGTCGGACGACCGGCTGGAGGACGCCCAGCCCATGCCGATGCCCGAGGTGAAGCCGGGCGACGTCCTCGTCGGAGAGTAGATCCCCTGGTGGGGTGGGTCACTTTTGCGGTGGTCCGCCCCTTTTTTCGTCCATGCGGGAACAATCTGCGGCGAATGGCGTTATTGATACTGGTGCGCTGAGCGGCCGGAGCCGCCCCACCACAAACTGCCCGATCGCTTCGACTCCGTATGGAGGAGGTGTCCTCATGCCCCGAACCGCCGTGGCGACCCCACCCGCGACCCTCGACCAGTTGCTTGACCGAGGGCGAGCACAGGGTCACCTTTCTCTCGCGGAGCTGCGTGACGCGTTCGCGCAGGCCGGCATCAGCCCCGTACAGGGCCGGTCGATCCTGCGCGAGCTCACCGAAGCCGGCGTCAGCCTTGCCGCGGAGGACGAGCCGTCCCTGGGCAAGCCCGCCAGGCGGACCCCACGCAAGACCGCCCAGGCCACACAGACCGCACAGCCCGCACAGGCCGTCAGGACCGCGGCGAAGGCGACCGGCAGCACGACCAGCACCAAGCGCGCGGCCGCGGCCGACGCCGCCCTGGCGCGCACCGACCGCACCCCGGACCTTCCCACGGACCCCACCGCGGACTCCACCGCGGGCCTCTCCACGGACCGGACCCCGGCCGAGCCCCGCGAGGCGGTGCAGGCCGTCGTCCCCGAGGCCGCCACCTCCCCGGACTCCGAGCCCGACGGGCCCGTCCTCGTCGCCGAGGACGCCGGCGCGGACACTGCCGCGGACACTGTCGCGGACACCGACGTGGACGCCGACGAGGTTCTCGACCTCGACGACAACCAGTCCGTCATGGGCGACTCGGTGCACACGTACCTCAAGTCGATCGGCCGGCGCACCCTGCTGACCGCCGCGCAGGAGGTCGAGCTGGCCCGGCGCATCGAGGCCGGCCTGTACGCCGAGTACAAGCTGGAGACCGACGCCGCCCTGTCCCCCGCCGCCCGCGACGACCTGGAGATGGTCGTGCGCGACGGCAAGGAGGCCAAGGACCACATGCTGGAGGCCAACCTCCGGCTGGTCGTCTCGGTCGCCAAGAAGTACACCGACCGCGGCATGTCGCTGCTCGACGTGGTCCAGGAGGGCAACCTGGGCCTGATCCGGGCGGTGGAGAAGTTCGACTACACCAAGGGCTTCAAGTTCTCCACGTACGCGATGTGGTGGATCCGGCAGGCCATCCAGCGCGGCTTCGCCGACTCGGCGCGCACCATCCGGCTGCCCGTCCACGTGCTGGAGATGCTGTCGAAGCTGTCGCGCATCGAGCGTGACATGCACCAGAGGCTGGGCCGCGAGCCCACGCCCGAGGAACTGGCCGTCGAGCTGGACAGGACCCCCGACCAGATCGAGGAGCTGCTGCGCACCAGCCGTCAGCCGATCTCGCTGAACGCCACGATCGGCGAGGACGGCGAGACCACGATCGGCGACCTCATCGAGGACGTCGACTCGCCGGAGGCGTCGGAGATCGTCGACCGTCAACTGCTCGGCGACCAGCTACGCGGCGTGCTGGAGAACCTCTCCCCGCGCGAGTCGAAGATCATGGCGCTGCGGTTCGGCCTGGTGGACGGCAAGCCGCACACGCTGGACGAGATCGGCAAGCACCTGGGCCTGACCCGGGAGCGGATCCGCCAGCTTGAGAAGGAGTCGCTGTCCAAGCTGCGCCACCCGAGCAACACCCGCCCGCTGCTCGACTGGGCGAGCTGAGCTGCCGCTCGCGACAGCGAGGCGCCTGACCGAAGCGCCTGACTGAAGCGCCTGACTGAGGGAGCCCCGGCCGGACCGGCCGGGGCTTCGTCATGCCCGGCGACCCCCCGAACCGGCGGGGATGTTAAGTAGGCTCTCCTAAGTACCGATCTTCGTGAAGGAGCGCCGGTTGGAGTCCGGGCGTGACGTGCTGCTCCGTTCGATCGCCGGCCAGCGGCGCAGGCTGGCGTCCGGGTCTCTGCTCGGCGCCGTCCACCAGGCGGGCGAGGCCCTCGTGCCCGCCGGGTGCTGCATCCCCAGGGCGGCGCCGAGGACGGCCGCCTGCCCGGCGCGCTGACGAGCATCGCCACCGAGGACGCCCGCCGCGTCGGCGCGGTGCTCATGGCGGTGCTCGCCGCGATCAGCGGCCTGGCCGTGTCCACCGTGGTCCTGCTGCGCATGTCGGTCCCGCTCGGGCTGGTCGTCCTGCTCGGCACGCCGGCGCTGCTGTGGCTGGGGCACCTGCTCAGCAAGCCGCTCGAACGCCGCAGCGAGGTCGAGCAGGAACGCGTGCACGTCTTCGCCGGCCCCCTCGCCGAGAACCTGCGGCTGGCCCGTCCCGGAGCCGACGATGACGATCTCCGTGCCGCCCTGGCGACCGTTGACGCCCTCACCTGGGTCGAGGCCCTTCCCGACGGTCTGGCCACGGTCGTCGGAGAGGGCGGCCACCGGCTGACGGGCGCGCAACGCCAGCAGCTCGCGCTGGCCCGTCTCGTGCTGGCCGACCCGCCCGCCGCGGTGCTCGACGAGGCCACGGCCGAGGCCGGCAGCAGCCGCGCCCGCGCGCTGGAGCGCGCCGTCGAACGGGCCGTGGACGGCCGGACCGCCCTCACGGACCACCACCCGCCGGAGGACGTCTGATCCCGGCCCACCGGGACGGCGACCGCGATGACCGTCATGATCGGCCGGACGGGGGTCGGACGACGACGTCGCGGCAGGTCTAACGCTGGGCGGGGACGGGGCGGGGCAGGCGCGGGATGCCCCACATCCGGTTCTCCTCGCGCAGCGTGCGCAGCCGCTCGACCTCCGCCGTCCACATGGCGCCGGCCGGGGTGGCCTTCGCCTTGCGGCGCGCGATGCGGTCGTCGTAGGACCGGACGCCGAACGTGGCCCACTGCCCCGCCTCGGCGGCCCGCAGCGCCTCGGTGAGCGTCTTGTCGAACGCCAGCGCGGCGCCCAGCAGCTCGATCTCGTCAGCGTCGGCGGCCCTCAGCTCGCGCAGCGTCCGCTCGGCCCGCCTGGCCTGCTCCAGCGACTCGGGGAACGTCTTGGAGATCTCCAGATCCGCGTGGTAGCGGACCTCGGCCTCCCGGCTCACCCGCGGACGGAAAAACGCCATCGAATCTGCCCTTTCACGCACCCACTGCTTACCAGCGACAAGGGTACGCCGTTTCGCGCCACGCCTCGCCATCGGACCGGCCCGACGCCCTTTACATAGTAAGATGATCTCCATGCCAGCCAAGAGGCCGCCCGTGCCGCTCTCCCGGGAGCGCATCATCGAGGCCGCACTGCACATCGCCGACACGCAGGGCCTGCGCCGGTTGACCATGCGCCGGCTGGGCGACGCCCTGCAGGTGGAGGCGATGGCCATCTACCACCACCTGCCGCGCGGCAAGGACGCGCTGATGGACGCGCTGGCCGAGCACGTCACGGCGGTCCACGTCGAGCCCGCGGCCACCTGGCAGGACACCGCCAGGGCGTGGTGCCGGGCCAGCCGCGAGCTGCTGCGCGACCATCCGGGCGTGCTCGCGCTCGCCCTGACCAAACCACCCAAGGGCGGCACCGCCATCGCCATCAGGGAGCAGACCGAGCAGCTCGCCGACGCCGGTCTGCCCGGCGCGGCCGAGGCCGTGCGGGCGCTGCGCGCGTTCGTCTTCGGCAGCGTGGCGGTGGAGGTGCAGCAGTCCGGCTGGGCCGATCCCGAGGTGGACGAGTGGGTCCGCCGCGACGAGCGGGCCGACGTCGACTTCGAACGGGGACTGGAGGCATTGCTCAAAGGCCTCGAAACGTAGTGGCGTGTCGAGCTTGGACCGTTATCCTGCTTAAGGCACGCTGTGTCGAGGGTCACACCTCCCCGACATCCTCCTCCAACCGTCCTAACGGACTATGTCGGATGGTGTGACGTACCTCGCACACTTGCTACAACGACGAACCCGAGCCGCCCCCGCCCTTCCCGCGGGGGCTTCGACGAGATATCGGAGGCACGCCGATGTGCCCGCACGACCCGGTCTGTCCGTCCGCCGAGGCGCCCGACCGCGAGGCCGCACGTACCATCGCCTGCCACCCCGAGCAGGGGTGGAGCCTGCTGTGCAACGGCGTGGTCCTGTTCGAGGACACCGGCGAGCTGCTGCCGGGTGGCACCGCCATCGCCCCGCACCGGCCCGTGGTGGGAGCCGCCTGACCCGCCCACGCCGCGTGGTCGCGACCGCCTGACCGCCGCGCCTCTCCACGACCGCCGCCCCACCTGGCGGTCCGACGCATCCGCTCCCCCGAGTCCACACCGGTGACCCGGAGCGGGCGTCCCGCCTCTCATCGCGATCCCCGGACCCCGCCGCCCCGCCTTCACGGCCAGCCGGTGGGGCTCCCCGGACGCTCCCCGCCGACGTTATGGGCGCGCGCCAGGGCATCGAGCCATGGGGCGACCACCTCGCCCACCCGGGCCGGGTCCTTCTTCAGCTCGTGCCCCTCCCCCGGCAGCACCACCAGCCGCGCCGCGTCGGCGGCGTCGGGCACGCCGAACGGGTCGCGGTCGCCGTTCACGACCAGCACGTCCACGCCCGCGCCGCGCAACTCCTCAGCGCGCGACCGTTCGGGCCTGCCCGGCGGGTGCAGCGGGAACGCCAGCGCCACGACCCCCGCCGCGCCCACGTCCGCGGCCGTGCGACAGGCCACCCTGGCGCCGTTGCTGCGACCGCCCTGGACCAGCGGAAGCCCCGGCCACCGGGCCCGCAGCTCGGCCAGCACCACGCCCCACGCCTCGTCCTGCCGGGCCGCCGGGCCCGGAGCCCGCGCCCCCGCCACCCTGAACGGCTGCGTCACCCGGGCCACGCTCGCCCCCACACCGAGCGCCGCGTCGCGGACCGCCAGCAGGTCGGGCGCGTCCACCGTCCCGGCCGACCCGTGGGTCAGCACCAGCAGCATCCGGGGCCGCGCCGCCTCGTCGACCTCGACCCGCGCCGGACCGCGCGGCGTCATGACCTTCATGGCGCAACCGTACCTTCGGACGATCCGGCACTAGCTCTCAGGGCTGATGACGGCGGGCCGCTCGGCGGGGAGAATGACCGCATGCAGGACATCCGTCCCCTCCGCGAAGACCTCCAGGCCACCCTCGACGCCCACCGCGACCTCGGCCCCGCCTACGAGGCAGCGCTC
Source organism: Nonomuraea sp. NPDC047897 (assembly GCF_043204415.1). Lineage (NCBI taxonomy): Bacteria > Bacillati > Actinomycetota > Actinomycetes > Streptosporangiales > Streptosporangiaceae > Nonomuraea > Nonomuraea sp. NPDC047897. Next base: position 79,456 of record NZ_JBIDCC010000005.1, read on the forward strand.
GTCGAGTCGTTCATGGCCCGGCTCGACGCCACCATCGCAGCCCGCGTGCAGGCGGAGCTCGACGCCCACCCGGGTGCACCGCGGAAGCCCACGAGCGGCGGCATGGCCCCGATCGCCCTGGGCTCGCTGGCGCTCGGCGTGCCGCTGACCGCCATCGCGGCCTCCCACGCGGGGACGACGGGCCTGCTCATCGCCTGGCTCGCCATCATCGCGGTCAACGTCGCGGCCGCGGCCACCATGCTCCACCGCCGCTGACCCCCGGCTCCCACCCGTCACGACCGCGCCCCTCCCCCCGGCCGTCACCACCTCAGGCCGTCACCACCTCAGGCCGAAAAGCCCCGCCACGGCGACGTCACGGCCGCCACTCCCTTCCCGCGCTCCCTTCCCGCGCCGCGACACTGAAGAGCCCGCCGATCCGGCGCGCCTCTCCCACCACCTCCGGCGTCAGGGCTTCGTACGGCGAACTCATCCCGCGGCTCAACCGTGCCGCCACCCGTGCCCCTCCGCGTCTGTCGAAGAAGGGGCCTGACAGGGTCGCCAAAAAAGTGATATCACTTTACTATCAAGATGGAGTCACATAGAAGGGATGAACGATGGCGAACGCATCGGGCGAGGCCGCACTTGAGGCCGCCGTCGTGGACATGCCCGCACCGCGCACGAACGAGCACCCTGTGCGGGCGGCCAACGGGTTCGTGATGCTGGGAGTGGCAACGGCGCTGGCCCTGGCCGGGATCGCGCTGCTCGTCGCGGGGATCGTCATCCTCGCCTCCGAGACCGGGTCGGGCGGCATGTGGATGGTCATCGTGAGCAGCCTGATGATCCTGCTCGGGTCGTTCCTGTGCTTCGGCCTCACCGCGGTGGCGCCGGGTGAGGCCAGGGTGGTGCAGCTGCTCGGCCGGTACGTCGGCACGCTGCGCACCCCCGGCTTCCAGTGGGTCAACCCGATCACGGTGCGCCGGCGGGTGTCCACGAGGATCCGCAACCACGAGACGGACGTGACGAAGGTCAACGACGCGGACGGCAACCCGATCCAGATCGCGACCGTGGTGGTCTGGCAGGTGCAGGACACCGCGCAGGCGGTCTTCGAGGTGGACGACTTCGTGGAGTTCGTGGCCATCCAGGCGGAGACGGCCGTACGGCACATCGCGGGCAGCTATCCGTACGACGCGCACGGCGAGCCCAGGCTGTCCCTGCGGGACAACGCCGACGAGATCAACGAGCGGCTGTCCACGGAGATCGCGGCCAGGGTGTCGTCCGCCGGGGTGAAGGTCATCGAGTCCCGCATCATCCATCTGGCGTACGCGCCCGAGATCGCCCACGCCATGCTGCGCCGCCAGCAGGCGGGCGCGGTGGTGGCGGCGCGCCAGCGGATCGTCGAGGGCGCGGTCGGCATGGTGGAGATGGCCCTGGACAGGCTCGCCGAGCACGACGTGGTCGAGCTGGACGAGGAGCGCAAGGCGGCCATGGTGAGCAACCTGCTCGTGGTGCTGGTCGGTGACCGCGACACCCAGCCCGTGGTCAACACGGGCACGCTCTACCACTGATCACCGTGGAGCGGAAGAAGATCCTGCTGCGGCTGGACCCGGTGGTTCACGACGCGCTGGCCAGGTGGGCGTCCGACGAGCTGCGCAGCACGAACTCCCAGATCGAGTTCCTGCTGCGCAGGGCCTTGGCCGAGGCCGGACGCCTGCCCGACGGGGTGGGGCGGATGCGGCCACGCGGACGGCCGAGGAAGGCGCCGGAGGACGGCGCGGATCACGAGGGGGAGGAGGAGCGGGCGGATGGAGACGCGAGTGGAGCAGAGTGAGTCACTGACCCGATCGGCCTTCCTCCTGGCCTTCGACCTGCGGAAGGAGAAGCTGACCCAGCGCGAGGGGCTGGGCTACCTGCTGCGCGCGGCCGCTCTCGCCGAGCTGCTGCTGGCGGGCAACCTGGCGGACGAGGCGGGCAAGGCGCGAGCTCTCACCGCTCCGGCCGCCGAGCCGGGTACCCTGCGCGCCGTGGTCTGGGAGCAGATCTCCACCTCGCCGCCCCGCTCGTGGCGCCGGTGGGTGCAGAAGGACAACGGCAAGGCGGTCCGCCTGGTACGCGACGAGCTGGCGGCCGCCCGGCTGATCGGCGTGGAGCGGCGCCGGATCCTGCTGTTCCCGGTCGAGCGGATCACGCCGCGCAGGCCGTACCTGTCCCGCAGACTGGCCGAGCGCGTCGGCCGGGCCATCCGCGGCGACCGGCCGGTCGGGCGCCTGGACGTGGACGTCCGCGTCCTGGCGGCGCTGGCCACCGCGGCGCGGCTCAAGACGGTGGCGCCCACCTGGCGGGAGACGCGCCCCCTCCGGGACCGGATCCGGCAGCTTTCCGCCCCCGTCGAGCCGATCGCGACCGCATTGCGCAAGAGCGTCGAAGCGGCCGCAGCGGCGAGCGAAGGCGGCTGACAGACGTCTCGGGCGGGCGGGGTCAGGTCTCGCGGCCGAGGCGGAGGCGGACCTCGGCGGCCAGGGTCTCGTCCTCGTGGTCGAGCCCGTACGCCCACACCTGGCCGGCATCCTCGTCGCGGCCGCGCAGGGGCAGCGTGCGGGCCAGCAGCTCGATGGCGAGCGCGCCCGTCCCGGCGTCGGCGCCGTCCTCGACGGCGGCCGCGAACTCCGCGCACGCCAGCTCCAGGTGCGCGATGCCGAGCTGCACCCGCAGCCGCGGCACCGACTCGGCCGGGGCGACGGCGAGCGCATCGAGGAGCAGGTCGGCGGCCTCTCCCGCCTCCCCTCGCTCCAGGAGCAGGCCGGCGAGCTGCTGGGCGGCGTGCGCTGCCGACTCGGCGTCGCCGGCGGTCTCACCGGCCGCGAGTGCCTGGCGGAGCGCCTGCTCGGCTTCGGCGTCGTCGCCGGCCTGGACGGCGAGCCGCGCCAGCGCGAGGTGGGCGAGCGGCAGGTAGGCGGGCGTGCCCACGCCGAGCACCGCCTGCCAGGCGCCCCTGGCCTGTTCGGCCCGTCCTTGTCTTTCGAAGCCCTGGGCGAGGTGGCAGGCCGCCTGGGCGGCGAACTCGGGGTGCCCGGTGGCGAGCGCGGCCCGGGCGGCGGCGCGGGCGCCCTCGACGTCGCCCCGTTCCTCCAGCACGACGGCGAGGCCGACGGCGGCCTGCGCCCGGTCGGGCCCGTCGGGGTCGGCGGCGAGCTCGGAGAGGATGGCCGCCGCTCCGTCGAGATCGCCCTGCTCGGCCAGACGGCGGGCGGTGTCCAGAGGCGGGGTCTCCAGCTCTGAAGATGTCACGAAAGGCTCCCCTTCGGCGGCGATCGCCCCGAGCCTAACGACTTATGACGATCATGTCTGCCTGGTTGCCGGGGAAGGTCTGAGACCGTGGGTGCGAACGCCATCCGACGTCCGCGTACCGTGTTCGGGCGGCGGGCCCCGCGCCGCCTCCGGGGCCGGGTCGCGGTTCTGCGAGGACCACCTGCCCGCGGTCCTCGCCGAACGCGCCGACGGCACGCCGTGCGTGCACGGCGTGCCGTCGGCGCGAAGGCGGCCCGGCCTCAGTCCTCGTACGCCTCCAGCGGCGGGCAGGAGCACACCAGGTTGCGGTCGCCGAAGGCCTGGTCGATGCGCCGCACGGGCACCCAGTACTTCCCGTCGCGCAGCGCCGGCACCGGGTAGGCCGCCTCGGTACGCGTGTAGGGGTGGGACCACTCGTCGGCCGCGACCGCCTCGGCGGTGTGCGGGGCGTTGCGCAGCGGGTTGTCGGTGCGGTCGTAGTCGCCCAAGGCCACCTTCGCGATCTCGCCGCGGATGGCGATCATCGCGTCGACGAACCGGTCGAGCTCGGCCAGGTCCTCGCTCTCGGTCGGCTCGATCATGAGCGTGCCGGCCACGGGGAACGACATGGTCGGCGCGTGGAAGCCGTAGTCGATGAGCCGCTTGGCCACGTCGTCGACCGTGACGCCGGTCTCCTTGGTGATCTGCCGCAGGTCGACGATGCACTCGTGGGCGACCAGCCCGCCGCGCCCGGTGTAGAGCACCGGGTAGTGGGGGGCGAGCCGCCGGGCGAGGTAGTTGGCCGACAGGATGGCCTGCTCGGTCGCCGCGGTGAGGCCGTCGGAGCCCATCATCCGGATGTACGCCCACGAGATCGGCAGGATGCCCGCCGAGCCGAACGGGGCCGCCGAGACCGGGCCCACCCGGTCGGACGCCGCCGCGGCGTCCGCGTCGCGCAGGGGGTGGCCGGGCAGGTAGTCGGCGAGGTGCGCGCGGACCGCGACCGGGCCGACGCCCGGGCCGCCGCCGCCGTGCGGGATGCAGAACGTCTTGTGCAGGTTGAGGTGCGACACGTCGGCGCCGAACTCGCCCGGCTTGGCCAGCCCCACCAGCGCGTTGAGGTTGGCCCCGTCGACGTAGACCTGGCCGCCCGCCTCGTGCACCTTGGCGCAGATCTCGGTGATGGTCTCCTCGTACACGCCGTGCGTGGACGGGTAGGTGACCATGATCGCGGCCAGCTCGGCACGGTGCTTGGCGATCTTGGCGTCGAGGTCGGCCAGGTCCACGTTGCCGCCCGCGTCGCAGGCCACGACGACCACGCGCATGCCGGCCATGACGGCGCTGGCGGCGTTGGTGCCGTGGGCGGACGACGGGATGAGGCACACCTCGCGGCCCTCGTCGCCGTTCGCCCGGTGGTAGGCGCGGATCGCCAGCAAGCCCGCCAGCTCACCCTGGGAGCCGGCGTTGGGCTGCAGCGACACCGCGTCGTAGCCGGTCACCTCGGCCAGCCAGTCCTCCAGGGTGGAGATCAGCTCCAGGTAGCCGGCGGCCTGCTCCTCGGGCGCGTACGGGTGGATCGCCGCGAACTCCGGCCAGGTGATGGGCTCCATCTCGGTGCTGGCGTTGAGCTTCATCGTGCAGGAGCCGAGCGGGATCATCGACCGGTCGAGCGCGATGTCCTTGTCCTGCAGGCGGCGCAGGTAGCGCAGCATCGCGGTCTCGGAGTGGTGGCTGTGGAAGACGGGGTGGGTCAGGTAGGCGGACTCGCGGGCCAGCACGGCGGGCAGCCGGTCGAGGTCCGCGTCGCCGAGCAGCCCGGCCAGCTCGTCACCGGTGACCGGCTGCCGGCCGAGGGCCTCGCCGAACGCCGCCAGCACCTGCTCCAGGTGGCCAGCGGAGGTCGTCTCGTCGCAGGCGACGGAGACGTGGTCGTCGTCGGCCGGCCACAGGTTGACGCGCCGCCCGGCCGCGAGCCGGACCACCTCGGCGGCCCTGCCGGGCACCCGGGCCAGCACGGTGTCGAAGAACTCGCCGTGCACGACCTCGACGCCGCCCCGGCGCAGCGCCTCGGCGAGCGCGGCGGCGTGCCGGTGGGTGCGGGCGGCGATGCGGCGCAGGCCCTCGGGGCCGTGGTAGACGGCGTACATGCCGGCGATGACGGCGAGCAGCACCTGGGCGGTGCAGATGTTGCTGGTGGCCTTCTCGCGGCGGATGTGCTGCTCGCGGGTCTGCAGGGCGAGCCGGTAGGCCGGATCGCCGTCGGCGTCCACGGACACGCCGACGAGACGGCCGGGAAGCTGCCGCTGCAGGCCCTCGCGCACCGACATGTAGGCGGCGTGCGGGCCGCCGAAGCCGAACGGCACGCCGAACCGCTGCGAGGAGCCGATCGCGATGTCGGCCCCCAGCTCGCCGGGCGCGGTGACGAGGGTGAGCGCCAGCAGGTCGGCGGCGGCCACCACCAGCGCGCCCGCCGCGTGCGCCGCCTCGGCCACGGCGCGGAAGTCGCGCAGCCGGCCGGAGGCGCCCGGGTACTGCACCAGGACGCCGAAGCACTCGGGCAGGTCGCCGTCGAGGGAGTGCTCCACCAGCGTGATGCCGAGGGGCTCGGCGCGGGTGGCGAGCACCGCCTTGGTCTGCGGCAGCGCGTCGGCGTCGACCACGAACACGTCGCTCCTGGCCCGGCCGGCCCGGCGCGCCAGCGTCATCGCCTCGGCGGCGGCGGTCGCCTCGTCGAGCAGCGACGCGCCGGCCACGTCGAGGCCGGTCAGGTCGGAGACGACGGTCTGGAAGTTGAGCAGCGCCTCCAGGCGGCCCTGCGAGATCTCGGGCTGGTACGGCGTGTAGGCGGTGTACCAGCCGGGGTTCTCCAGCAGGTTGCGGCGGATCACCGCGGGCGTCACGGTGTCGTGGTAGCCAAGGCCGATCATGGAAGTGAACACCTGGTTGCGTCCGGCCAGCGCGCGCAGTTCGGCGATCGCCTCGGTCTCGCCGACGGCGGCGGGAAGCTTGAGCCGGTCCTTGGCCCTGATCGCCTCGGGGACGGCCACGGCCACCAGGTCGGCCACGGACTCGAAGCCCACGGCCTCGAGCATGCGCTGCCGCTCTGGCTCCGACGGGCCGATGTGGCGGGTCGAGAACGGCGGAGCTGACAGGTCGGTCATGGAGATGCCTCCCGAGGCTGTGGAGACCGGCGCCAGGGCGCGGACGTGTGCCGGATCTCCCCCTCTGTCATCTCGACCTGAGAGCTTCACCCCGGTCAGGGGCTTGCACCGTCGGTGAGACGCGCCTGGCGGGCGCGGCTGCTTTCCAGAGTCGCCTCACCCGAGCGGTACAGGTGCCTGAGAGATTCCGGGGAGGGTTGCTCCTTCGGCGCCCCCGGGACCGGCCCGGGGACTCTCCCGCACGGGGTCGTCAGCCTTGCGCTCTCCAGGTTACTACCCCAGACGGCGCGCCCGTCGCCGCCGGGCCAGCTCGTCAGCGGGGTGGTCGGCCGGGACGTTGTCCGCGGCCGCCGCCCGTTCCCCCGGCAGCTCCGCGAGGCTGCCCTCGACCTCGCGCCAGACCCGGCCGAGCGCGATGCCGAACACGCCCTGGCCGCCCTGGAGCAGGTCTATCACCTCGTCGGCCGAGGTGCACTCGTAGACGCTGACGCCGTCGCTCATGAGCGTGATCTGCGCGAGGTCGGCCACCCCGCGATCACGCAGATGCTGTACGGCGGTGCGGATCTGCTGCAGGGACACCCCGGTGTCGAGCAGGCGCTTGACCACCTTGAGCACCAGGATGTCGCGGAAGCTGTAGAGCCGCTGGGAGCCCGAGCCCTGGGCGGCTCTTATCGTGGGCTCGACCAGGCCGGTGCGCGCCCAGTAGTCAAGCTGCCTGTAGGTGATGCCGGCCGCCGCGCAGGCCGTCGGGCCCCGGTATCCGATGTCACCCGGCAACGCCGTCGGCTGCTCGTCGAAGAGCAGGCCCTGCTCCCCGGCACGCTGCCGGGCGCTCTCGCGCCGCACCGAATCTTCCTGGCCGGCCGTCTTTCCCTCGCCGCTGCTGACCGCCACGCGGACCTCCGGCTTTCTCTCATCCCGTGGCCTGATCTGGGGGTTCGTAAAAGGGCGACCACGGGTTTCACTTGCACCGTAGGACTGTGACCATGCTCAGTCAACGATCCGGCTCGGCGCGTCGTGAAGCGTAAATGCACTGAAATACCTACCCCGCCCTGCCGAAGTCTTCGGGCGTGATCGTGTCAAGGAACTCCCTGAACTTCTCCACCTCGTCCTCCTGGTCATCGGGGATGATCACTCCGGCCTCCTGGACGACCTCCTCGCTGGCGAAGATGCGCGCCCCGGTGCGCAGGGCGAGCGCGATCGAGTCGGACGGCCGCGCGCTCACCTCCACCCCGTTGGAGAACACCAGATCGGCGAAGAAGATGCCGTCGCGCAGGGCGACGATGTTGACGGCACGCAGGCCGACGCCCAGGGCGCTCAGCACGTCCCTGAACAGGTCGTGCGTCAGCGGCCGCGGCGGCGGCTCCTCCGCCTGGGCCAGCGCGATGGCCGTGGCTTCGGTCATGCCGATCCAGATGGGCAGGAACCGCTCCCCGTGTGCCTCCTTGAGCAGGACGATCGGCTGGTTTGTGGGCATCTCAACGCGTACGCCCACGACCTCCATCTGCAACACGGGCTGCTCCGTATTCGACTGGCCGGTGACCCGGCACAGCTCATTGCTGGTCCGCTTCTGCAATTCAACGTAACACCCGGCAGGCCCCTGATGTCCCGCCGGAGGGGGCCCGGTCCGGTCCGGCCCGGCCGCCCCCGGGCCGCGCGTCCGGCCGGCCGCCGTCCGCCGACCGAGCCGGGTCCGGCTCGGTCGGCTCAGCGGCCGAGCGCGGTGCGCACGCCGATCCGCACCAGGGCGGCGTGCAGGTCGAGCAGCAGCGTGGAGGCCTCGCGGGCCACCTCGTCGGCCTCGCCGATCGCGCCGGGCGCACGCCGCTTGAGTATCGGCGCGACGGTCTGCTCGACCAGCCCCGCCTCGCGCTCGGCGGCCGCCTTGACGGCGCGCAGGTGCCGGGCGTGCAGGCCGAAGCGGGCCAGCGCGCCGACGCTGCGCGCCACCTCCAGCGCGTCCTGGTCGTAGCGCCGGGCGTGCGCGGCGAGCAGGCCGTAGTCCTCCAGCTCGGTGAGGGTCTCGTCGTCGATCCCGGCCGCCTCCAGCAGCTCGGCGCGGCTCAGCCGCACCTCCTGCGTCTCCTGCGCGCCGGGGACGGCCCGGGGCCGACCGAGCTCCTCGGCCATCCGATCCTTGATCACCCGCAGCGGGAGGTAATGGTCGCGCTGCTCGGTGAGGATGTAGCGCAACTGCTCCACGTGCAGGTGGGTGAACTTGCGGAAGCCCGACGGGCTGCGCTCGGGCTCGATGAGCCCCTCACCCTCCAGGAAGCGGATCTTGGAGATCGTGACGTCGGGGAACTCGCCCTGCAGGAGGGCGAGGACCTCCCCGATGCTCATGTGCGAGCGTGCCGCCTGCGAACTCATGCGCCGCCGGCGCTCCGCATGAGGAACAGGAGGCGGAACTTGCCGATCTGCACCTCGTCACCGGAGTGCAGCGGCACCTCCTCGATGCGCTCGCGGTTGACGTAGGTGCCGTTGAGGCTGCCCACGTCGCGCACGGAGAACTGGCCTCCCCGGTGCCGGTAGAACTCGACGTGCCGGCGCGAGACCGTGATGTCGTCGAGGAAGATGTCACTCTCGGGGTGGCGCCCGGTGGTGGTGAGGTCCTTGTCGAGGCGGAACCGGCTGCCCTGGTTGGGGCCCCTGGTCACCGTCAGCAACGCCGCGCCGGGCGGGAGCTGCTCCACCAGCGCCTGCTCGGCCAGCAGCATGTTGCCGGTCTCAGCCTCGTACGCCTCGATTCCCGCGACGGAGATCGTCGATGTCGTGTCGGCGCCGACCTCATGTCTGGTCAGCGGTGACCCACAACGGGAACAGAAACGGGCATCCTCGGGGTTGGCGTGCCCGCACTGCGTGCAGTAGACGCTCGGCATCGATCGGCTCGGCCTCCTACCGCGAAGACGCGGCGACGGTGCTCGGGGCGCGCCTCGCTTCGCTCTTCAAGTTTGCGAATGCCGCAACTTACGCTGCTGAACGGCAAAGGTCAAGGCGGGGCGCTGGACGACAGGTTCGGACGGTGACAAAGTTACCGCCGCCCTAGCCCGCAGGTCCATGCCGCCGCGCCCTTACACGATACGATCTTGCACGGTTCTATGCGAACCCCAGCGGCCCGTCACGGAGGGTGACATTCCTCTCAGGGCTCAGCCGGCCGCCCGCTCGACCACGCGGGCCCAGCGTTCGAGGAGCGCCTGGGCGGTGTCGACGTCCTGCGCCTCGGCCCACAGGTCAGTGACGGGCTCGGTGGCGGCGGGCAGGATGAGCACCCAGCTTCCGTCGTCGCCCGCCACCCGCACCCCGTCGGTCGTGTCGACCCGGTGCCCCTCCGCGGCCGCCTCGACGGCCTCGATGACCGAGCGCATGACGGCCCCCTTGGCGGCCCACCGGGTCGGCACGGTGCGCTTCAGCAGCCGGGCGACGGGGATGCGGGCGTCGATCTGGCTGAGCGACAGGCGGGTGCGGGCGACCAGGCCGAGCAGCCGCACGAACGCCGCCAGCCCGTCGATCGCCGGCGAGAACTCCGGCACCACGAAGCCGCCCCTGCCGTCACCCGCGAAGATCATGTCGTGGCCCGCGGCGGCCGAGGTGAGCGCGTCGAGCGCGGTCGGCGTCCACTGCACCTGGACGCCGTGGAAGCGGCAGACCTGCTCGGCGACCCGGGTGGTGGTGACGGGCAGCGCGACCCGGCCGGCCCGGCGCTCGGCGGCCACCAGGTCGAGGACCACGAGCAGGGCGCGTTCCTCGCCGATGAGCTGGCCCATCTCGTCCACCAGCGCGAGCCGCTCCCCCACGGGGTCGAACCGGACGCCGAACGCCGCCCGCGAGGAGCTGACCAGCTCCGACAGGCGTTGCAGGTCGCGGCGGCGCTCGGCCAGCGTCTCGGTGGGCGAGGTGTCGTCGAGGCGGGCGTTGACGGTGAGCACGTCCACGCCGACCCGGCCGAGCAGCGTCGGCAGGACGAGCGAGGAGGTGCCGCCGGCGCAGTCGACGACGACCTTCATGCCGTCGATGCCGGTCATGTCCACGCGGCGCAGCAGTTCGTGGGTGTAGTCCTCCACGACGCGGGCGGGGTAGTTGAGCTCGGCGATCTCGCCGGGGAAGGCGCGGCGGAACTCCTGGCGGGAGAAGACCCGCTCCAGCTTGCGCTGCGCGGCGGCGGGCAGGTCGGCGCCCCGGTCGTCCATGATCACGATGTCGACGCTCTGCGGGTCGCCGGCGGTGGTGCGCAGCGCGATGCCGCCGGCGACGGACTCGCGGGCGGTGTGGAACCGGGCCACCGGCAGCGGGGCGGCCTCCAGGTCCAGGACGTTGATGGCGCCGGCGGTCAGCGCGCTGATCACCGCCCGCTTGAGCGCCCTGGCGGCCAGCGAGGAGTCGCGGGAGGTGACGACATGGGCCCCCTTCTTCAAAGTGGTGGCGTACGCGCTGGCCAGCCGTACGCACAGCTCGGGGGTGATCTCGACGTTGACCAGGCCGCTGACCCCGCGCGGGCCGAACAGGCTGCGCTGGCCGCGCGACTCCCAGATGACGCTGGTGTTGACCACCGCCCCGGCCTCGATGGTCTTGAACGGGTAGACCTTCACGCCGCTGGAGACGTACGCCTCGGGCTCGATGACGCACTCGTCGCCGATGACGGCGCCCTCCTCGATGCGGGCTCCGGACATCACGTCGGTGTTCTTGCCGATGACGCAGCCGCGCAGGTGGGCGCCCGGGCCGAGGTAGACGTTGTCGTGCACGACCGCCCGGTGCAGGAAGGCGCCCTCGCGCACCACCGCGTTGTTGCCCAGCACGGTGAACTCCCGCAGCTCCGCGCCGGCCTCCACCTTGGCGTAGTCGCCGATCAGCAGCGGCCCCTTGAGCACCGCGTCGGGGTCCACCGAGGCCGACTCGGCCACCCAGACGCCGGGCGAGAGCTCGAAGCCGCCGATGTCCAGCCGGACCCGCCCCGACAGGGCGTCGGCCTGGGCCTTGTGGTAGCTCTCGTGGGTGCCGACGTCCTCCCAGTAGCCGTCGGCGACGTAGCCGTGGATGGGGGCGCCGGCGTCGAGCAGGCGCGGGAAGACGTCGGCCGACCAGTCGACCGGCTCGCCGCCGGCGACGTGGTCGAGGACCTCGGGCTCCATGACGTACACGCCGGTGTTGACGGTGTCGGAGAACACCTGCCCCCAGGTGGGCTTCTCCAGGAAGCGCTGCACCCGCCCGGCCTCGTCGACGATGACGATGCCGAATTCCAGGGGGTTGGGGACGCGTTTGAGCCCGATGGTGACCAGGGCCGAGGTCTCGCGGTGGAAGCGGACCATGTCCGTCAGGTCGATGTCGGTCAGCGCGTCGCCGGAGATGACGAGGAAGGGGTCGTCGCGCAGCCGGTCGGCGGCGTTCTTCACGCTGCCGGCGGTGCCGAGCGGGATGTCCTCGGTGGCGTACTGCAGGCTCATGCCAAGCTCGTCGCCGTCGCCGAAGTAGTTGCGCACGAGCGCGGCGAGGAACTGCAGGGTCACGACCGTCTCGGTGACGCCGTGCCGCTTGAGCAGGCGCAGCACATGTTCCATGATCGGGCGGTTGGCCACCGGGAGCAGCGGTTTGGGCTGGTTGGCTGTCATCGGCCGCAGCCGAGTGCCCTCGCCTCCCGCCATGACGACGGCCTTCACACGATCACTCCCTTGTGGTCGCTGTCACGAGCCGGCGTACCTGTACCACATACAGCGCGCCCGCCCACCAGTACAGACCTGTTCCCCACAGAGCGAAGGCCCATCCCGTGACGCGCGCCAGGTCGGCGTACCAGCCGGCGTGGGAGGCGAGGAAGAGCAGCGGGAAGGCGTACATGAGGTTGAACATGGCGGCCTTGCCCAGGAAATGCACCTGGAGTGCCCGGTATCCGTGCCGGCGGAGGACGGGGATGAAGCAGGCGACGAACAGTTCGCGGCCGAGGATGACGGCCACCAGCCACCACGGGATGACGTCGCGGACGAGCAGCGCCAGGATCGTGGCGAAGACGTAGAGCTTGTCGGCTGCCGGGTCGATGATCCGGCCGAGCCTGCTGGTCTGGTCGAAGGCACGGGCGATCTTGCCGTCGAGCCAGTCGGTGAATCCCGCGACCGCCAGCACGGCGATCGCCCAGCCGTCCGCCTTCGGTCCGAGGACGAGCCAGAGGAAGACGGGCACGCCGAGGAGTCGAAGGAAGCTCAGCAGGTTGGGAACCGTCCAGATCCGGTCCTCGGCGGAAGTTTCGCTCACGCAGCAGACCCTACTGCGTCACCTGTGACTCCAAGCGGCCCCGGCCAGGCCGTCTGGCGCCGTGCCCGCCGCGCCTGCGCGGCCCTCCCTGTGCGGCCCTCCCGGCGCGCCCGGTCAGACGCGCCCGGTCAGACACGCAGGAAGGAGTGGGTGCGGGCCAGCGGCTCGAACCCGAGACGCCGGTAGAAGTCCTTGGGCCAGTCGGCGTCGTCGGCCACCAGGAAGATCGGGTCGTTGCCCGCGGCGTCCGCCAGGAGGGCCGTCATGAGTGCGCGCGCGTGCCCGCGGCCCCGGTGACGGGCGCCGGTGTACACGCTCTCGATCTGGGCGACCCCGTCGTGCGCGTACAGGTCGGCCCGGGCGGCGATCCGGCCGTCCGCCTCGCGCACGCCCCGGAACTGCACCACGTCGGCGCCGCGCAGCCGCTCGGCCACACGCCGGGCGAGCTCCTCGACGACGCCTTCGTCCGCGTCGGGCAGCGTCTCGCGCCAGTCGTCGCGCAGCACCGGCAGCAACTCGTCCAGGGTGAGGTGGTCGGCCGGCCGCGGGTCCCGCGGCGGCGTGCCGCGGAACACCATGATCAGGTTGATGTCGTGGGTGTAGCCGGCCGCGGCGAAAGCGGGCGCGTAGGCGGCGCCGAGCTCGTCGTCGTCCACGCACACGTGCCGGTGGGCGCGGCCGTCCAGCACCTCGTCCGCCGCCCGCAGCACCTCACCGGCCCGCGGCGCCGGGCCCGGCCGCACCTCCCCGCCGGCGGCCGGGGAGGGGTCCGGCAGGCCCGGCGGGCGGATGATCAGCCTGTTGTCGTCGTACGAGCCGGGATAGCGGTCGTTGAGCACGGCGAAACCACCGGGCACCGCCACGACCCGGCCCGCCCGGCGTTGGGCGAAGCCGTGCTCGAAGGCGATGATCCTGGCCAGCTCAGGCGGCACGGCGCGCCTGCTCAAGGAAGGAGCGGATGAGGGCGGAGTCCTTCACCCCGGGCGCCACCTCGACGCCGCTCGACACGTCGACCCCCCACGGCGCGGCGGCGGCGACGGCCTCGGCCACGTTCGCCGGGCTGAGGCCGCCCGCGAGCATCCAGCGGCCGGTGGGCCTGCCGCGCACGGCCGCCCAGTCCCAGGGCAGGCCGGAGCCCGGCCGGGGCGCGTCCACGATGAGCAGGTCCTCGTCGAAGGCGCCACAGCGCAGGTCGGCGCTGGAGTCGACCGCTCTGACCAGGGTGCGGCCCAGGTCCTTCAGCGCCGTGAAGTCGGCGTGCGGGTGACGGCCGTGCAACTGGACGGCCCGCACACCGGCGGCGACCGCCGCCGCCCGGACGGTCGCCGGGTCCTCGCCGCGGAACACCCCCACGGTCAGCACGTGGCCGGGCACCAGGGCGGCGAGCGCGGCGGCCCGATCCGGCGCGATCCGGCGGGGGCTGTCGGTCAGCACGAACCCGATGGCGTCGGCGCCCGCCTCCACGGCGGCGGTCACGTGCTCGGGCTCGCTCAGCCCGCAGATCTTGACGTACACACGGTCGAGGTTAGCGGCGGCGGGCGGCTCCCGGTGACCAGGCCCAGACGAGGACGGCGACGGTCAGGCCGAACATGACGACCCCGTTCGGCAGGTGGGCCCCCAGCGACTCCCACGTGACGTGCTGGGCCATCTCGGCGACCAGCAGCACGACGCTGGCCAGGGCGGGCCAGCCGGCGCCGCGCCCGGGACGCCAGACGAGCACGGCGATGACGACCTGGACGATCGCCACCAGGTGGGACAGCATCCCGGCCATCACGTGGCTCTCGGCCATGGCGCCGCCGCCCGCCTGCACCGCCTGGCCGGCCAGCGAGGCGGCCACGACCAGGGCGGCGGCGTGCGCGACGACCGCGATGCGCAGCCCGTACAGCAGCCCGGACGGCACCTGACCGGCCCGCGCCGGGGCGGCGCCGTCCCGCGGGGCCGCGGTCGCGTGCGTGCCCGCCTGCTGGGCGGTGTCGGCGGCGCCGGCGTGGTAGGCGGCGTTGTGCGAGATGTCGCGGCCGGAGTCGCGCATGGTGTGGTCCTTCCAGAGGTGACGGAGGACCACATGGTCGTCGCCGGAGGCGGGTCCGGTCGTCAGCCCGGCGGCTTATCCGCGGGTCCACCGTGGGGATGACACCGGGCCCCGCCGGCGCTCACTCCGGGCTGACACCAGGACGGCTTCGGGCTCACCTGGGCTCTTCGCGTACCGGCCTCAGTCCAGGGAGCGGCGCGGATGCTGCTGGGGCCGCACCGGCCGGAACGCGGCGTCCACGAGTCCGCTGCGGTGCGCGACGACGGCGGCCTGGATGCGGTTGCGCAGGCCCAGCTTGTCCATCGCGGCGGCGACGTGGGTCTTGACCGTGGTCACCCCGACGTGCAGTTCCTCGGCGATCTCGGCGTTCGACAGGCCGGTGCCGACCAGGGCGAGGACCTCCAGCTCCCGTTCGGTGAGCCCGGTGGGAGCGGGCACGGCGGGCCGCTCCCCGGCGGCGAGGAACCCCTCCACGACCCGGCGCAGCACGGACGGGGCGAGCAGCTGCTCCCCCGCCGAGGCGCGGCGCACGGCGTCGACCATGCGTTCCGGCTCGTCGTCCTTGACCAGGAAGCCGACCGCGCCGGCGCGCAGCGCGGCGTGCACGTTGGCGTCCTCGGCGAACGTGGTGAGCACGACGATCCGGCTCGCCGGCCGGGCGGCGAGGACGCGCCTGATCGCCTCCAGGCCGTCGACGCGAGGCATGCGCAGGTCCATGAGGATCACGTCCGGCAGGTGCCGTTGGGCGAGCCGGACCGCCTCCGCGCCGTCCTCGGCCTCGGCGACGACCTCCATGTCCCCGGCGGCCTGCAGCAGCATCCGCACCCCGGCCCGGACGAGCGCCTGGTCGTCGGCGACGAGGACGCGGATCATCGGGCGTCCCCGGCCCCGCCGACCGTGACGGCGGCGCCCCCGTCCCTGCCCGCGTCCCTGCCCACGTCCCTGCCCGCGTCCCTGCCCACCAGGTCACCGCCGGGGGCCGGGCTCAGGGCCGTGGCGCTCCTGGCCACCGGCAGGAACGCGGCCAGCCGCCAGCCGCCGTCCCCGTCCGGCCCGGCCGCGAGGGTGCCGCCGAGCGCCCGGATCCGGTCCCGCATGCCCGCCAGCCCGCGGCCGGAGGACGGGAGCCGTTCGACGTGGCCCGGCGGGCGGCCGTTGTGGATCTCGATGGTCATGCCCCTGTCCGTGACGGCCAGTGCGACGCGGACCTCGGTGCCGGGTCCGGCGTGTTTCAGCACGTTCGTGAGGCCTTCCTGGACGATGCGCGCGGCGGAGGCGCGGGCGACGAGCGGCGAGCGGTCGGCGGCCGGGTCGAGACGGAGGTCGACGGCGAGCCCGGCGGCGGACACCCGTTCGGCGGACTCGCGCATGACGTCGGCGGGGTCCGCGAGCATCCCGGTACGACGCGCGAACCCCGCGGACGCGACGGCGGGAGCCGACGGCACGACGAGAGCCGACGACACCGCCGGAACCGACGGGACGGGAAGCCGGTCCGGGCCCGTGGCCGGGGCGGGCCGCCCGGCGGCCCCCGGGGCGGCGCGGGTGCCCGCGGGTTCGTCGGAGGCGGCGTACGGGGGCGTGTACTCCGGGGCGCACAGCACGTCGAGCAGGCCCCGCAGGTCCTCCAGCACCTGGTGGCCGGTGTCACGGATGTCGCCGAGGGCGTCGGCGACCGGCCCCTCCGGGGCGGCGTAGCGGGCGGCGCCGGCCCGCAGCACCATGGCGCCCACGTGGTGGGCCACGATGTCGTGCACGTCGCGGGCGATCCGCTCGCGTTCGGCGAGCTGGTCGGCGCGGACCTGCGCCACCGCCAGCCGCGCCGACTCGCGGGCGCGCAGCCGCTCGGCGCGGGCCGCGGCCTGGCGGACGCCGAGGTAGCGGCCGATGGCGATGGGGGTGATCACCAGCGCCATCAGCACGATCACCCGGAACGGCGTGACGTCGGTGCCGGGCACGACGACGGCGGCGCCGGCCAGTAGGCAGCCCGCCAGGTAGGCGACCAGCGTCCACACCCAGGAGCCGACCCGCAGGGCGAACACGGCCAGCGCGATCATGGTGAGGATCAGGCAGGTGTTGACCGCCTCCTGCCGGTAGGTGTCGGCGACCAGCAGCAGCGCCCCCTGCAGCACGAACACCATCCCGGGCAGCCTGCGCGCCACGCCGAGCGACAGCCCGCCGGCGACGGCGATCAGCCCCACCACCCAGACCGGCATGGAGCCGCTGTCCCAGTCGGTCCATGTCCCCAGCACCGCGCTGGCCACGCCCGCGCCGGCCAGCAGCAGGTCGGGAGTGAGGTCGCCGTTGTCCAGCCGCCCGGCGGGGCCGCGCAGGGAGACGCCGACGAGGACCGGGAGGAGGGGTACGAGCAAGGAGAACGTCCAGGTGTTGACGGTGATCGAGACACCGGGGTCCAGGAGGTTGACGACGGTGGCGGGCACCGCGGCCAGCAGGGCCACGCCGACGGCCCACCGGTCGTACTGGTGGGCCACGACGCCGATCGCCACGCACAGCAGCATCTGCGCGGTGTTGCAGGTGAACGACCCGACCATGTCGGCGAAGACCAGCAGCCCGGCCAGGTAGAGGGTCACCGGCAACGGCCACCGGCGCAGGAACGCGAGCGGCACGCCCACGAGCAACGCCATCGGGACGGTCATGAACGCGGGCAGGAGCGCCCCGCCCCCCGACTTGCCCGACAGCAGGAGGTCCAGTCCGGTTCCGGAGACGGCCAACAGGACGTCGAGCGGCATACCACGCCATCGCATAACGGCACGTTATCCGGACAACGGGACTTTCCCGATCCTCCGTGCGGATGACTCCGCCTCCTCCAAGTGGCCGGACCACTGGCCGCTCGGCCGATCTTCCGACCCCGGGGCGGTCCCTACGGTGGCAGCATGCCCAATGACGCCGCGTTGTTCCTCGGCCAGTTCCTGCGCGCTCCCGCGACGGTGGGGGCGTTCGCGCCCAGCTCGCGCCGCCTGGCCGCGTCGGTCTGCACGCCCCTGCCCGAGCGCGGGGAGCCCACCGTGGTCGAGCTGGGCCCCGGTACGGGGCCGTTCACCGAGGAGATCCAGCGACGGCTGGCCGGGCGTGGTCACCATCTGGCCGTGGAGCTCAACGGCCCCATGGCCGCGCTGCTCGCGCGGCGTTTCCCCGGTGTGGACGTGGTGCACGGCGACGCCGCCGACCTGACGGCGCTGCTCACCGAGCGCGGCCTCGGGCGGGCCGACGTGGTGGTCAGCGGGCTGCCGTGGGCCGCCTTCCCGGCCGACGCGCAGCGCCACCTGCTCGGCGCGGTGTGCACGGCGATGAGCCCGGCCGGCGCGTTCACCACGTTCTCGTACGTGCACGCCATCCCGCTGGGCTCGGCACGGCGGTTCCGGGCCCTGCTGGGCGAGCGGTTCGAGGAGGTGGTGCCGAGCCGCACGGTGTGGCGGAACGCGCCGCCGGCGTTCGTCTTCCACGCGCGTCGCCCCCGTCCGGACGGCTCGGCTCAGAGGTGAAGGGCGCACCCGGGGTGGACGAGCTAGGTCTCAACTCCCCCGCCTGCCGGGTGCCCGGGGCCCCGTTGTCGGCGCCCTTCACCCCCGCTCGCCCGGTACCGGTGGATCACGGGCCGCGTCCGGTCCATGACCGCGGTTGACGGTCCGGGCAGCAGGTCCTCCTTGGCGATCCCGGCGCCGTGGCGCCGGCGCGGGGCCCGAGCGGGTCGGGGCGTGGCCGTCGGGGCGGCGTTCTCGGCCTCTCCGGCCAGGCCCGTGATCCGCTCGCACCGGCGCGACGGCGGGTCCGCGACATCCTTGTCTGCCATGGGCCTGCGCCTACCCATGCGGGCGGGGCTCTCACCTGTCCGTCACGACGCGCCCCGGTCACGGGCGTCTAGCCCCAGGTCGGCCCGCAGGCGGCGGGCGAGGAAGGCGCGGGCCTCGCCGGCCTGGTCGAACAGGCCGGGCAGGCCGAAGAAGCTGTGGACCGCGCCGTCGAACCTGCGCACCTCGACGGGCACCCCGGCCTCCGCCAGGCGCGCGCCGTAGCGCTCGCCCTCGTCGCGCAGCACGTCGCAGCCGGCGGTGACGATGGTGGCGGGCGGCAGCCCCTCGACGGACGGCAGCCGCAGCGGTGACAGGCGCGGGTCGGCGGGGTCGGCGTGCGCGGCGTACTGCTCGACGAACCACGCCATCTCCCTGGCGTCCAGCCCGAACCCGGTGGCGAACTCGGCGTAGCTGGGCGTGTCCATCGCCACGTCGAGCACCGGGTAGACGAGGGCCTGGTGGGCCAGGGTGAGGCCGGCGTCGCGGGCCTGCCAGGCGGCCACGGCGGCGAGGTTGCCGCCGGCGCTGTCGCCGATCACCGCGACGGAGCCGTCGCACTGGTAGAACGCGGGCCTGGCGAACACGTCGCGGACGACGGCCCAGGCGTCGTCGGCCGCGGCCGGGAAGGGGTGCTCGGGCGCCAGCCGGTAGTCGACGGACACGACGACCGCGCCGGTGCGGACGGCCAGGTCACGAGCGGCCGCGTCGTTGCGCCGGACGCTGCCGAACACCCAGCCGCCGCCGTGGAGGTAGACCAGGACCGGGAGCGGCCCGTCGCCCGGGTCGGCGCGGTAGACGCGGATCGGCACGCCCTCGGCGCTCTCGTCGCGGATGGACGGCAGGCGGGTGAGCGGGCCCCGGTGGACGGCCAGCCCGTCGGTGGCCCGCATCTCGCGGATCCGCTCCAGGTCGAGCGTGGCCGGGTCGATGCCGAGGTCCGAGGGGTAGCGGGCGACGTGGTCGCGCGCCTGGGGATGCAGCGGCATGGCGGGAGCCTAGCGGTGCGAGCCGCCGGCCGGGAGGGTCCGGCGGCCGGGAAGGTCCGGCGGCAGTCGGCCGGACGGACGCGGCTGGTGGCCCCCCGCGCGGCTGGTGATCAGCGGGCGGCGTCCACGAGGGCGTCGAAGAGGGCGGCGCCGGTGCCGCGTTCGGGGTGCCACTGCACGCCCACCGCGAACCGGTGCCCCTGCAGCTCGACGCCCTCGACGATCTGGTCGTCGGCCCAGGCGACGGCGAGCAGCCCGCCGCCGAGCCGCCGCACCGACTGGACGTGCGGCGCGACCACCTCGACGCGGTCGCCCACCGCCTTGCCGAGTCTGCTGGACACGCTGACCTGGATGACGTGCTCGGCGCCGGCCCGGCCGTGCCGGTCGTGGCCGAGCGAGCCGGGCAGCCACGGGATGAGCGTGCCGCCCTGGGCGACGTTGAGCACGTGCATGCCGCGGGCGATGGCCAGGATCGGCACGTCGGCCTCGACGGCGGCGCGTGCCAGGGCCAGCTCGAAGCGGTCGCGGTGGTCCTGCGCGCCGGGCACCCGCTCGTCCTGCTCGCCGCCGTAGGCCGCGGCGCCCACCTCGACGCCGCCGGCCAGCACCAGCCCCCGCAGGCCGCGCACGTAGTCGGCGGCGGCGTGCGGGTCGAGCGGAGGGAGCAGCACGGGGGCGCCCCCCGCCTTGCCGACGGCCTTGGCGTAGGCCGGGGGCGACAGCACCGCCTCGCGCACCCAGTCGCTCCAGCGGGCGGCCTCGAAGTAGGCGGTGATGCCGATCAGCGGTCGGGACATGCGGCCTCCACAGGCGTGCGGGCGGCGCGCGCCGCCCGCGAGGCGCGGGCGGCGGCCACTGGCCCCCATCATGGCGCACACCTTTCGGCCCGTGGGAGCCCTCGCACGGATCGCCTGCCCGCCCGGGCGTCCGGGACGTCCCGAGACGCCCCGGAACGCCGCCGGCCCCCGGGAAAAGCCGTTGCCGGGCGGGGTACGGCAGTGCTGGGCTGGCGGGATGGAACACGACGAGGCGCTGGCGACGTACGACCGCCAGATGCGGCGCGAGGCCCGTCCTGACGGGCCCGGCGCGCGGGTGGAGCGGGCCGGGCGGGTGGTGCGGCAGACGGGCACGGCCGGCGACTGGAACGGGGTGCTCTGGTCGGACCTGGAGGGGTACGGCGAAGGAGAGGTGGAGGCCGTCATCGCGGAGCAGGTGCGGCACTACACGGCGCGCGGGCTGGCGTTCGAGTGGAAGCTGTACGCCCACGACCGCCCGCGTGACCTGGGGCGGCGGCTGCTGGCGGCCGGATTCGAGCCGGAGCCCGCCGAGACGCTCATGGTGGCCGAGACGGCGACGGTCGTGCGGGCCCTCGACGGCGAGGCGGGGCGCCCGCCCGGTGACGTGCGACTGGTGCCGGTGACCGACGCGGCCGGGGTGGAACTGCTGGCGGAGGTGCACGAGCACGCGTTCGGCACCGGCCGCGACGCGGTCAGGAGCCGGCTGCTCGCGCTGCTGGCGGAGGAGCCGGGACGGCGGCCGGGAGCCCGGCCCGGCACGTCGCCGGGCCTGGGGGTGGGCCCACCGCCGGGCACGTCGCCGGGACTGGGGGCCGGGGTGGTCGCGGTGGTCGCGGTGGTCGCCGTGGTCGCCGTGGCGGGCGGGCGGGCGGTCAGCGCGGCGCGGATGGAACTGCGGCCGGGCACCGACTTCGCGGGCCTGTGGGGCGGCGGCACGGTCCCGGACCAGCGCGGGAGGGGCCTCTACCGGGCCCTGGTCGGCTTCCGCGCGCGGATCGCCGCCGAGCGCGGTCACCGCTACCTCCACGTGGACGCCTCCGACCAGAGCCGCCCGATCCTGCGCCGGCTCGGATTCGTCCCGCTCACCACGACTACTCCTTACCACTTCATGCCATGAACGCGAATAAAAGACTTATTCATCTTTTGTGACCGTAAATCAGGACCCCGTCGTACCCACACATCACATTACTGTCACGCATAGTTCGAGTTAGCCCCCTAGTGGGGTGAATCGGTTGTGACGCCCAGGTAGTGGTGTAAGACTCGATTTCGAGCGTTCGGATGTGCCGGGGCCCGCCGTCCGCTCACGACCCGGAGCCGTCAGGGAGGTGGAACGAAGCGACCGGAATACCATTCCGGTCAACAGGGTGAGGTTGATGAGGCAATGCCGTTGAATCCGCGCCTGGTAAAAGAGAGTTTCTCCGTCATCGAACCCGTGGCCGACAAGGCGGCCGCCTATTTCTACGGCCGGCTGTTCGCCGCGAACCCGCACCTGCGCGGGATGTTCCCGCCGGCCATGGATGGGCAGCGAGACCGGCTGTTCCGCGCCCTGACCCGCATCGTCTGGAGCCTGGACAGCCCGGACAGCATGGCGGCCTTCCTGGGCCAGCTCGGCCGCGACCACCGCAAGTACGGCGTCACCGCCGCCCACTACGACGCGGTCGGGGCCGCGCTGCTCGCCACCGTCCGCAGGTTCGCCGCCGCCGTCTGGGACGACGAGATCGAGGCCGCCTGGGTGTCGGCCTACCGGACCGCCGCCGACATGATGATCGAGGCCGCCGACTCGGCCGCCACCGTCATGCCCGCGTGGTGGCTGGCCGACGTCATCGACCACGAACGGCGCACCGAGGACATCGCCGTCATCACGCTCCGGCCCTCGCAGCGCCTGCCGTACACGGCGGGCCAGTACGTGACCGTGCAGACCGCGCGCTGGCCGCGCGTGTGGCGGACGTTCTCCATCGCGAACGCGCCCCGCCCCGACAACACCATCCGCCTGCACGTCCGTTCCGTCCCGGGCGGGTGGGTCTCGACCGCGCTGACCCGCGACACCCGCATCGGCGACACGATCATGATCGGCCCGCCGATGGGCACCATGGCCCCGCCGGACGACGCCGACCGCGACGTGCTGTGCGTGGCCGGCGGCACCGGGCTGGCGCCGCTCAAGGCCGTCATCGAGCAGATCATCGCCTCGGGCCGGCGCAACCACGTCCATCTGCTGTACGGGGCGCGCACCTCGGCCGAGCTGTACGACCTGCCCGACCTGTTCCGGATGGCGGCGTCGTTCCCGTGGCTGCGGGTGGTGCCCGTGGTGTCGCACGAGCCGGCCTACGACGGGATGCGCGGCCGCCTGCCGGAGGTGACGCAGCGCTTCCACTCCTGGGCCGAGCACGAGGTGTACGTGTGCGGGCCGTCCGCCATGGTGCACGAGACGGTGCGGCGGCTGCAGATCGACGGCGTGCCACCGTCGCGCATCCACCGCGACGTCGTCCACGACGAGCGTTAGATCCCGACATCGGCGGAACGGCGCCGTGACCGCCGACCCGGTGAGCGGCCCACGCTGATCGTGCCCATCGGCCGCCGCCATGGCGCCGGACCGGATGATCGGCGGCGCATACGATAGGCCATATGTCGAGGGAACTGATCATCACGGGGTCCACCGCCCGCGAGATCACCACCAGTGTCGAGGAGGCTGTCGAGTCCGGCGCGCTGGACCCGGGGGCGACGCTGCCGTCGGTCCGCGGGCTGGCGGCCCGGCTCGGCGTGAGCCCCACGACGGTGAGCACGGCCTACCGCGAGCTGCGGCAGCGAGGCGTCGTCTCGACCGAGGCCGGGCGGGGCACGCGCGTCGTGTGGCGGCCGCCGCTGGTCACCCGGTCGGCGACGCGGGCCGGCGCAGGGGTGCGGGACCTGGCCTCCGGCAACCCCGACCCGGCCCTGCTGCCCTCGCTGCACGCCGCCGTCCACCGCCTCGAACCCGGCCAGTCGCTGTACGGCGCGCCCACGATCCTTCCCGAACTGGTCGAGGTCGCCCTGCAACTGTTCGCCGACCTGGAGGTGTCGGACGACCATATCGCCGTGGTGAGCGGCGCGATGGACGGCATGGAGCGCGTGCTGGCCGCGCACCTGCGCCCCGGCGACCGGGTGGCCGTGGAGGATCCGGGCCACACGGGCGTGCTCGATCTGGTCAGGGCGATGGGTTTCGTGCCGCTGCCCGTCCGCGTGGACGAGCACGGCGTGCTGCCGGAGTCGTTGTCCGGCGCCCTGGATCGAGGGGTGGCGGCCTGCGTGGTGATGCCCCGCGCGCAGAACCCCACCGGGGCCGCGCTGTCGGCCGACCGGGCTCGCGACCTCGGTCGTCATCTCGCGCGCCACCCCGACGTCCTGGTCGTCGAGAACGACCATGCTTCGCTGATCTCAGGCGCCGACTATGTGACGCTCACTCGTGGCCGTCGGTCGTGGGCGGTTCTCCGCTCGGTGAGCAAGTTCCTCGGGCCTGATCTGAGGGTGGCGCTGCTGGCCGCCGACCGGCGGACGGCGAGCAGGGTGGAGGGGCGGCAGCGGCTCGGCGCGGGGTGGGTGAGCCACCTGCTCCAGGGGCTCGTCGCCGGCCTGTGGGCCGATCCGGGCACGCGGGCGCTCATCGACCGCGCGTCCGCGGCGTATGCCGAGCGCAGGGAGGCCATGGTGGCGGCCCTGGCGGTCGCGGGGGTGCGGGCGTTCGGGCGTTCGGGCTTCAACGTGGTCGTCCCGGTCCGGGAGGAGGCCATGGTGCTGCGCACGCTCCGCGAGGCGGGCTGGGAGCTGGGGCCGGGAGAGCCCCACCGGATGGACAGCCCGCCGTTCGTGCGCATCACCACCGCGGCCCTCAGCCCGGCGGAGGCCGTACGGCTCGCGGCCGACCTCGCCGAGTCCTTGGCGCCCGAGCGGCGCAGCCGCCTGGCCTGAGAGTCCGCCCGCCGTCACCGTGGCAGGCCCACCCCGGCCACCTCGGTCATCCCGCCACCTCGGTCATCCCGCCACCTCGGTCATCCCGCCACCTCGGTCATCCCGCCACCTCGGTCATCAGAGCGGCGAGTTCGGACTCGGTGCCCCGCCCGCTGGCGGCGAACTCGGCGATCACCCGCTCGCGCAGCTCGGCCGGCTTGTCCTGACTGAGCTTGAAGGTGGCCCGCACCTCCAGCACATCGATCTCGAACGCGACGACGCCGGGCAGGATGCGCCGGGCGTAACCCAGGGAGGGGCCGAGGTCCCACTGCGGCTCTCGCCCCCGCTCCAGGGCCGCCACCGTGGCCCGGATGACCTCCATCGTGGCGTCGGCGTCGTCGATGACCCGCACCCGCCCGGTGACGTGCACGGCGGCGTAGTTCCACGTCGGGGCCGCCGGTGTCACGCCGTAGGTGGTCGGCGAGACGTAGCCGTTCGGCCCGGAGAAGACGACCAGCGCGGAGGGGGACCGGATGAGGCTGTGCCAGTGCGCGTTGGCGCGGGCCATGTGCCCGTACAGGATCGACCCGTCCACAGGCACCTCGTCGGCGGGCGGGCCGTCGGGGCCCGGGCGTCGGATGACGGGGACGTGCGTGGCCAGGGGGACGCCGTCGCCCATGCTGGTCATGACGGCGAAGGGGTTCTCACGGATGAGCCTGGCGGTCCGGGCAGGACTGTCCGGGCGAAATTCGGGCGGGGTCCACACGATCGGCTCCCTTTCCGGCGGAGAGGTGTGTTGATACAATCAAGCAACTGTAACAGTACACCTGGAGCGTCTATGGAACTGGATCTCAAGCTCACCGGAGGCACCGTCCTCACCATGGACGGCCACCACCCGACCGCCTCCAGCGTCGGCATCTGGCAGGGCCGGATCGTCGGAGTCGACGCCGGGATCGAGGGGCTCCCGGCCCGCCGCACGATCGACCTGGCGGGCAGGACGGTGCTCCCCGGCTTCGTGGACGCCCACACGCACCTGCTGTGGACCGGCACCGCGATGCGCTCCACGGACGTCGGCGGCGTCACGACACGCGAGGGAATCCTTGAGGTGATCGAGCGGGCCGCGGGCGCCGCCGCGCCGGGCGCATGGATCGACGTGACAGGCTACGATCACCGCCCGCTGGGCGCGCATCTCACTCGGGACGATCTCGATCGCGTGGCGCCCGGACGCCTGGTCTACGTCCGCCATGTGTCCGGCCACGTCTGCGTCGTCTCCGGCGCCGTCCTGGACGGCACGCCGCCCGAGAAGCTCGCGGCGGCCGGCCCCGGCGTGGTGCGGGATGCGGGCGGGCGGCCCACCGGCCTGCTGGAGGAGGCCGCCATGGCCGTCGCCCGCGACGCCCGCCTGCCGTACCCCGTCTCCGAGCTGGTCGACGCACTGGAGATCAGCGCCGCGCAGGCCCTCGCCGAGGGCGTCACCTTCTGCGCCGAGGCGGGCATCGGCGCCGGCCTGGGCACCTTCTCGCCGGTCGAGCTGGCCGCCTACCAGCAGGCGTGGGAGACCGGCCGCCTGCCGCTGCGTGTGCAGCTGATGGTGTCATCGGAGGTGCTGCACCCGCTGGCCGACCACGCCGCCGACGGGATCACGACAGGGCTCGATCTGGGGCTGCGCTCGGGCTTCGGCGGAGATCGGCTGTCGCTGGGCGCTGTGAAGGCCTGGCTCGACGGCGGCATGATGGCACGTACGGCCGCTCTCACGGAGCCCTACGAGGGCACCGACACGGCGGGCGCGCTGGCGGAGGACCTCGACGAGCTACGCGAACTGCTGATCGGGGCGCACGTCGCGGGATGGCAACTGGCGATCCACGCCATCGGCGACAGCGCCGTCGACGCCGCCCTCGACATCGTGGAGGCCGCCCAGCTCGCCCGGCCCCGCCCCGAGGCCAGGCACCGGATCGAGCACGCCGGTCTGGTGCGGCCCGACCAACTGCCCCGCATGGCGGCGGCCGGTCTCACTGCCGTGATCCAGCCGAGCTTCCTCTACTTCTTCGGTGACGACTACGCGCGTGTCATGGGTGAGAAGCGCAGCCCGTGGATGTACCGGGGCCGGGGGTTCCTCGACCACGGCGTCGCCCTGGCGGGCAGTTCGGACCGCCCGGTCACCGTGGGGGCGCCGCTGCGTGCCATGCAGTTCATGGTCGAGCGCCGCTCTTCGGGCGGGGCGCTCGTCGGGCCGGACGAGGCGATCACCGTGGAGGAGGCGCTCCGCGCCTACACCATGGGCGGGGCACGCGCCTGCGGCGTGGACGACCGGCTGGGCAGCGTGACCGCCGGGAAGCTCGCGGACCTGACGGTTCTCGGTGAGGACCCGCGGCGCGTGCCCGCCGACCGCATCGCGGACGTGCCGGTGCTCGCCACGATGGTGGGCGGGGAGTTCGTCCACGAGCGCTGACGGACGCGGCCGGCCCGTGCACCGACCCGCTGGAGCCGGCCGTACCTCTCAACGGTTGAACAGCCGCATGCGGCACGCCATCTGCAGGGCGAAGCGCGTGTCCGGGTCGGCGAGGTCGACCCCGAGTGCCTCGGTGACCCATCGCAACCGGTAGGCGACCGCGTTGGGGTGCAGGTGGAGCGCCTCGGCGGCACGGGTGGGCGATCCCTGGGCGTCGAAGTAGGCCGCCAGCGTGGTCACCCCCACCTGTGCGCGGGCCGTGCCGAGAGCGTCCAGCGGAGCCAGGATCTCGGTGAGCAGGCTGCGGCTGAGCGGCGATGAGTAGAGGTCGGCGAGCACCCGCCGCAGCCCGGTGGCGTCGGTCTCGACGAGAGTGCCCCGCCGCTCGTGGGCGCCTCCCGAGCCGGCGGCCACCCTGGCCTCCGCCGCCGAGTGCCGCAGGCCGTCGGGCCCGGCCTGCGGCGTGCCGAGCCCGCCGGTGACGAGCATGTCCCCGCGCCCGCACAGGATGTCGATCAGCCGCCCGACCTCTGAGCGCATCTGCCGGTGGAGCGGCGTGCCCGACTGCCCCGTGCCGACGATGACCAGGTCACCGCCCAGCCTCGCCACGTGCCACGTGCCGGGCCGGGAGTGCAGGATCTGCAGCGCGGACAGCTCCGCCTCCTCCAGCAGCTGCCTGGAGCGTGCCAGCGAGGCTCCGTCCGGCGCCGCCGCGTCCTCGATCCTGAGCCAGGCCACGACGTGCGTCTGCTCCACCTCGAAGTCGAGCTGGAAGGCCTGCTCGACCAGCTGCGGAAGCTGGGCCCGGTCGCACAGCACCATCTGCACGATGAGCCCGGCGCGGGTGAGCGCGGGCGCGAAGCGGTGGTTGAGCTCGCGCTGCCGCATCCGGGAGACGACGGCGGCGATGGCCGGGATGGCCACCTGGGTCGCCTCATCGTCGAGACCGGTCACCAGCCTCGCCACCGGGTGCCGCCCGACGATCACCGCACCGGGATCGGCCTGGTCGACCGGTCCTGTCTCTTCCAGGGCGACCCGGCAGCCCAGCGCCTCGGCCGCCGCGTCGAGCAGGGAGCGCACCGGGTCCGGCCCGTCCAGGTCGGCGGCTCGCAGCACCGCGCGGATCGCCGACGTGGCGCGGGCCAGTGTGTCCGATGCCCCGCCCCGCACGAAGCGATCGATGTCGAGCAGCAGCTCGCCCGCTTGCCGGCCGGTGTCCGGCCCGAGGACCGGCAGGTGCGCACGCTCGGCGAGCCGGACGGCGGTGAGCGGCAGGCTCCGCAGCCCGGCGAACACCAGGCCCGCCGCGTCGCGGGTGGTCGCCTGGCGGATCGCCACGTCGATCTCGTAGTGGGGGATGGGCTCCGTCGTGGCGCCGAGGACGACGATCAGGCTCTCGGGCAGGACCTGGCCGAGGTCGGCCAGCGTGTCGGCGGCGGCGACGTGCCGGATCGGCGTCTCGGTGGTGGGTCCGGCCAGGAGTCTGAGGCCGAATCTGAGGTGGTGGCGCAACAGCCCGGCAACGGTTTGTGGCATGGCGACAGTTTGCGGCACATTCTTATGGCGGCGCCATATGGGCTATTCGCTGGGCAGACCCGCACAATCTACCCATGCAGTCAGCCAGTGACAGTCCGGAACCGTTGACAGAGGACGACCTTCCGGCCCTCGCCCGAGGATGTGCGATCCTCGGCACAGGTGGCGGCGGCTCGGTCGAGACCGCCATCCCCAGCGCCCTCCAGGCGCTGCGCGAGCACGGCCCGGTCCGGGTCGTCCGCGTGACCGACCTGGAGGACGACGCGCTGATCGTCTCCATGTCGAGCATCGGCGCCCCGACCGTGGGGCACGAGATGCTGGCGAGCGCGGAGCAGCCCAAGCGGCTGCGCGACGAGGTCGAGCGCATCGCCGGGCGGCCGATCGCGGCGATCATGGCCGGCGAGATCGGCGGCAGCAACGGCGTCGAACCCGTCGCCTGGGCGGCTCACCTGGGCCTGCCCCTGCTCGACGCGGACGGCATGGGGCGGGCCTTCCCCGAGCTCCAGATGGTCTCCATGCATGTGCGTGGCCTGACCTCCGATGTCGTGGTCATGGCCGACGTCGTCGGCAACGTCACGGTGCTCCGGCCGATCGACGCGATGTGGGCCGAACGGCAGGCGCGGGCGGTCTGCATCGCCAGCGGCGCCAGCTCGATGATGGCCAACTACCTGATGACCGCCGCCCAGGCCCGCGACGCCGTCATCGACGGCAGCATCTCCACCGCCCTGGCCATCGGGCGGAGCACCGCCGCCGGCGTGGGCGACCCGGTGGCGGCCCTGGCCACCTGGCTCGACGCGCGGCGCCTCATCGACGGCAAGATCGTCGAGGTCGAGCGGAACACCGGCGGCGGCTTCGTGCGCGGCTCGGTCGTGGTCGACGGCACGGGCGCAGACGGCGGCCGGATGGTCCGCATCGAGATCCAGAACGAGAACCTGGTGGTCTTCGAGTCCGGCGAGGTCCGCGCGAGCGTGCCCGATCTGATCACGGTCGTCGACGCGCAGACCGCCGAGGCGATCTCGACCGAGACGCTCCGCTACGGGCAGCGCGTCGCCGTGCTGGCCTGGGCGTGTCACCCGCTCTGGCGGGCGCCGGAGGGCCTGGCCGTCGTCGGGCCCCGGGCCTTCGGCTACCACCTGGACTACCGACCCGTTGAGGAGCTCGCCCATGTCGGCCTCTGATCTCGAACGCGACCTGAAGATCGGTATCGACGTCGGCGGCACGAACACCGACGCGGTCGTGCTCGACCGGGCCGACACCATCGTCGCCCGCACCAAGCAGCCGACCACCGCCGACGTCAGGACCGGAGTCGGGCAGGCCCTGTCGGCCGTCCTCGGCGAGCTGGGCGAGGACGAGCGCCGGGTGGGCCGGATCATGCTCGGCACCACCCACGCCACCAACGCCGTGCTGCAGCGGCGCGGGCTGGGACGCGTGGCCGTCGTCCGGCTCGGCGCACCTGCCGGCACCGCCGTCCCCCCGCTGACGGCCTGGCCCACGGATCTCGTCGCGGCCGTCTCCGCCGGATCGATCATGGTCGGCGGGGGCCACTTCGTGGACGGCTCGGCCATCGCGCCGCTGGACCGGGAGGCCATCCGCCGCTTTCTCGGCTCGGTCGCCGGCCTGGCCGAGGCGGTGGCCGTCACGGGCATCTTCAGCCCGGCGTCCGGTGACCAGGAGCAGGAGGTCGCCGAGCTGGTCAGGCACGAACTGGGCAGCGGCGTCGCGGTCTCCATGAGCCACGAGATCGGCTCGCTCGGCCTGCTGGAACGCGAGAACGCGACCGTGCTGAACGCGGCCCTGTACCGGGCGGCGGGCGAGGTGACGCAGGCCCTGGACGCCGTACTCGCCGAGCGCGGGCTGGAGGTCGCGGCCTTCTTCGCGCAGAACGACGGCACGCTGATGGCGCTCGACTACGCCTCCCGCTACCCGGTGCTGACCATCGGCTCCGGCCCGGCCAACTCGATCCGCGGCGCCGCGTTCCTGTCCGGGGTGGACGAGGCCATCGTCCTCGACGTCGGTGGCACCTCCACCGACCTGGGCGTGCTGGTCCGCGGCTTCCCGCGGGAGTCGTCCTTCGCCACCGACATCGGCGGCGTACGGACCAACTTCCGGATGCCGGACATCCTCAGCGTCGCGGTCGGCGGCGGCACGATCGTCGGCGGCTCGCCCCAGGCTCCCTCGGTCGGCCCCGTCTCGGTGGGCTTCCGCATCGCCTCGGAGGCGCTGGCCTTCGGCGGCGCCACGCCCACACTCACCGACGCGGCCGTGCTGGCCGACCGGGCCGCGCTGGGGACGGCGCCGCCCCCCGACTCCGGGATCCGCGCGCTGCTGAGGTCGGCGATCGACGTCGCCGACGGCATCATCGCGGACGCGGTCGACCAGATGTCGCTCGGCAGGAAGGACCGGCCCGTCGTCGCCGTCGGCGGTGGAGCGTTCCTGGTGCCCGACCGGCTCGCCGGGGCGGCCAAGGTGCTGCGCCCCGACCACGCCGACGTGGCCAACGCCGTGGGTGCCGCCATCGCGCTGGTCAGCGGCAGGTGGGAGACTCTCGCACCAGCCGGAGCCGGCAGGCGCAAGGCGATCGAGGAGGCCGGCGAGAAGGCGACACGGCGAGCCATCCAGGCTGGGGCCGACCCCAAAACAGTGCAGATCATCGAGATCACCGAGACACCCCTGTCCTACCTTCACGAGCCCGCGGTCCGGATCAACGTCAAGGCCGCGGGCCCCCTCGGCTGGCTGTGAGAGACGACAGCCGACAGACCCCGTCACGACCCCGTCACCAAGGGGAGAACCATGATCACTACCCGCCGCGCATCCCTGCTGTGGTGCGGACTGGCCATCTCGGCCACGGTCGCCACCGCCTGCGGAAGCAGCACCCCCGCCGCGCAGAAGCCCCAGACCGCCTCCGGCATCCTCAGCGTCGGCGTCACCGCCTCGCTGGGAAAGCTCACCTCGCTCAACCCGCTGGCCGACAACCTCTACGGCTCGTGGATCGCCCGGCAGCTCATCTATCCGGCGCTCGTCCAGCTCGACGGCACCGAGCTCAAGCCCGCCTGGGCGAGCAAGTGGGACGTGTCGGGCGACGGCAAGGTCTACACCTTCCACCTGCAGCCGGGCACCTGGTCCGACGGCAGGCCGATGACGGCGCACGACGCCGCCTGGACCGCGACCTTCATCCTCGAACACGCCGACAAGGCCGCCGGGCTGGTCTCGTTCGCCCTGGAGGGGGTGGAGAGCGTCAAGGCCACCGACGACCGCACGCTGGTGATGACCTACACCGAGCCGGTCGCCGACACGGTGCTCACCCTGCTGGCCAACTTCCACGTCCTGCCCAAGCACGTGTACGAGCCGCACGCCGGCGGTGACGGCTCCAAGATCCTCGCCTTCAAGCCGGAGGACAAGCTGCCGGTGGTGGCGGGCGGCCCCTTCACCATGACCGAGTTCCAGGCCGACGGCACCACCATCTTCGAACCGAACAAGGGCTACTACGGCAGCGCCCCGCGCGTGCAGGCCGTCGGCCTGCGGGTGTTCCAGAACGACGAGGGCCTCTCGCAGGCCCTGCGGGCGGGCGACGTGACCTGGGGTTACGGCGGCGGATCCACCGTGGCCGCCTCGGTCAAGAGCACGCCCGGCGTCGAGGTGGTCACCTCACCCTCCCAGGAGGTGGCCCTGCTCAACATCAACTCCAACCCCAAGAAGTCCGGCAACCCCGAGCTGCTGGACCCCAAGGTCCGCGAGGCCGTCTCCCTCGCGATCGACCGCGACGAGCTCGTCGAGGTCGCGCTCAACGGGTACGGCAAGCCCGGCCGCAGCCTGCTGGCGCCCTTCCTGGACGCCTGGATCCCCGCTGACCTGCAGCCGGACCCCCATGACCCGGCACGGGCCAACGCGATCCTCGACGAGCTCGGCTACAAGAAGGGCACCGACGGCGTGCGCGTGACCCCGAAGGGCGACCGGATGGCCTACTCCGTCGTCGTCTGGGAGGAGATCACCCGCGTCGCCGAGATCCTGCAGAAGAACCTGGCCGAGGTCGGCATCGAGCTGAAGCCGGACATCGCGCCCGACTACACGGCGGCAGTGACCGGGCCCGACGGCAAGTACCTGGACTTCGACCTGGCCTTCTCCTACTGGACCGAGGCGCCGGACCCGGGAGGCATGCTCCGCATCTACAGCTGCTCCAGCTGGGGCAGTGTGAACTTCGCCGGCTACTGCGACAAGGACTTCGACTCGCTGCTGGCCAAGCAGCGCGGCATGCTCGACCGCGCCGAGCGGACCACCGCCGTCGGGACGCTGCAGAAGATGCTCGTCAGCCAGTCCAGAGCCGTGCTGCCGCTCTACCACTCCGAGACCGTGCACGTGGTCGCCAAGGGATGGAACGGCATCGACACCGACCGGTTCGGTCCCGACCTGTGGACCCAGATCCACCGGGGCCAGTGAGCCGATGAACCGCGGCGAATACCTCATCAGGCGGGTGGGATCCGCGGTCGTCACCATCGCCGCCGCGGCGACGATCAACTTCGTCCTGTTCCGGGCCGCGCCCGGTGACGCCTCCACGCAGTACCAGATGTGCCGTACGTGCAGCGCCGAGTTCCGCGACTACCTGCGCGGGGAGCTCGGCCTCGATCGCCCGCTCGCCGAGCAGTTCGTCCGTTACGTCACCGCGCTGCTCCGCGGCGACCTCGGCTACTCCTTCCAGACCAGGCGACCGGTCTGGGAGGAACTGTCGGGCCCGCTGGCCGACACCCTGCCCATGGTGGGCCTGGGGCTGGCGCTCGGACTCGCGCTCGGCCTGCTCATCGGCGTGGTCTCGGCCTGGCGGCGCGGCACCGCGGCCGACTGGGCCCCGCTGTCGGCCTCCATGTTCCTGTCGGTGCTGCCCATCCAGTGGATCGGCCTGATGCTCCTGCTGCTGTTCGGCGGCATCCTGCCGACCGGCGGAGTCGCCGATCCCTACCTGCGTTTCACCGACCCCTCCTGGTTCGAGGTGGCGGCCGACCGGCTGGAACACATGGTGCTGCCGTCGCTGGCGATCGGGCTGGCCTGGTCCGGCTCGTGGGCGCTCATCACGCGCTCGGCCCTGGTCGGCGCGCTGGCCGAGGACTACATCCTCACCGCCCGCGCCAAGGGCCTGTCGAGGTGGCGCATCGTCCGCCGCTACGCGCTGCCCAACTCGCTGCTGCCGATCGCCACCCTGGTCTTCCTCACCTTCGGGTACATCGTCGCCGGTTCGCTCCTGGTGGAGACCGTCTTCTCCTACCCCGGCATCGGGTTGGCGCTCTACGAGGCGGTCCAGAACCGCGACTACGCCGTGCTTCAGGGCGGGTTCCTCCTGCTGACCGTCGCGATCGTGCTGGCGAACCTGCTGGCGGACCTCCTCTACCTCAAGCTCGACCCGAGGATCAGGACATGAGCGTACTGCGCAGGCACACCGGCGGCGCACTGGGCGGCGCCGTGCTCGCCGCCATCGTGATCGGGGCGGTGCTCGCACCCCTGATCGCGCCGTACGGCAGCCGCGACAAGGTCGGCGCGGTCTACCAGCCGCCGTCCCTGCCGCACCCGCTCGGCCTGGACGACGCGGGCATCGACATGGTGACCCTGCTCCTGTGGGGGGCGCGGACGTCGTTGCTCGTCGGGTTCACCGCCGCCCTCATCGCCGTGGTCGTCGGCGGCGCCATCGGGCTGGCCGCCGGCTACGCGGGCGGCCGGACCGACGCCGTGTTGATGCGGCTGACCGACTACATGCTGGTGATCCCGGACATTCCACTCCTGCTGATCATCGCGGCCCTCTGGGGACGCAGCATGACGAGCGTCATCCTGATCATCGGGTTGCTTTCGTGGCCGCGCCTGGCCAGGGTCGTGCGTGCCGAGGCGCTGAGCGTGCGCGAGCGCGCCTACGTCAAGCGGGCGCTCACCATCGGCGCGAGCAGCCTGCGCGTCATCGCCACCCACGTGCTCCCCCACGTCGTGCCGCTGCTGCTGACCCTCGCGATCTTCGCGGTCGGCAACGCCATCCTGGTCGAGACCGCCATCGCCTTCCTCGGCCTCGGCGATCCGGCCGCGATCTCCTGGGGCCGGCTGATCCAGAACGCCTTCACCGGGCAGGCCGTCTCACGGGGCGCGTGGTGGGCGATCGTCCCGCCCGGCCTGGCGGTCGGCTTCCTCATCCTCGCGTGCACGCTGATCGGCCGCGCGCTGGAAGACCATCTCAACCCGCGACTGCGCAGCGGACACCTGTCGGTGCGCACGTTCCGCGTCGTGACGGGAGGCGAACGCCGATGAACACCCCGCTGCTGGAGACCCGCGATCTGCACGTCTGGTTCGACCTTGAGCGCGGCGGCCGGGCGCACGCCCTGCGCGGCCTCGATCTCACCCTCGCCGCCGGCGAGGGGCTCGGGCTGGTCGGCGAGTCGGGCTGCGGCAAGACCACCGCGATCCTGGCCATGATGGGGCTGCTGCCGCCCTCGGCGACCGTGTCCGGGGAGGTCCGGATCGCGGGGCAGGACATCCTCGCCGGCGGCGAGGCGGGTATGCGCCCGCACCGGTGGACCGACATCGCCATGGTCTTCCAGGGCGCCATGAACGCCTTCAGCCCCGTCGCGACCATCGGCGAGCAGATCGCCGAGCCGATGCGGCTGCACCGCGTCGCGGAGGGCAAGGCAGCCATCCGGCGCGCGCGGGAACTTCTGGAGCTGGTGGGCATCCACCCCGACCGGGCCGACCGCTACCCCCACCAGTTCTCCGGCGGCATGCGGCAGCGCGCGGCCATCGCGATGGCCCTGGCCTGCCGGCCCAAGGTGCTGCTGGCCGACGAGCCGACCACGGCGCTCGACGTGATCGTCCAGGCCCAGGTGCTCGACCTGCTCGACCGGCTGCGCCGGGAGCTGGACCTCGCCGTCGTCCTGGTCACCCACGACCTGCCCGTGGTGAGCTACGTCTGCGGCCGCGCGGCGGTCATGTACGCGGGACGCGTCGTCGAGAGCGGCCCGGTCGACGCGCTGACGAGCACCCCCAGCCACCCCTACACGGGCGCGCTGTTCGCCGCCGCGCCCGACATCGACCAGACCGGGACCGGCGCGTCCATCGCGGGCGCGCCACCGCGGCTCGACGAGGAGTGGTGCGGCTGCTCGTTCGCGCCCCGCTGCGGCCGGGCCGACGCGCGGTGCCGTACCGAAACCCCCCTGCCCGTGACCGTCGCCACCGGGCGGATCACCGAATGCCATCTGATCGGAGAGGGCCGATGACGACGCTGCTCGACGTCGACGGGCTGGCCACGCACTTCCCGCTCCCCCGCGGGCCGGTCGGCGCGCTGCGCCGCGCCCCGCGGCGGGTGGTCCGCGCGGTCGACGGTGTCTCGTTCACCGTCGGCGCCGGGGAGCTGGTGGCCCTCGTCGGGGAATCCGGCTCGGGCAAGACCACCACGGCGCAGTCCGTCCTGCGGGTGGTCGATCCCAGCACGGGCACCGTACGCTTCCGCGGCCAGGACATCACCGCCCTCGGCCGCCGGGCGCTCAAGCCCGTGCGCCGCCACATGCAGGTCGTCTACCAGGACCCCTACGAGTCCCTGGATCCACGATTCCGCATCGGACGGTCGGTGGCCGAACCGCTGGTCGTGCACCGCGTCGGCACCCGCGCCGGGCGCCGCGAGCTGGTGCTCGCCGCCCTCGAACGCGCGGGGCTGACGCCCGCCGAGACCTTCGCCGGCCGCTACCCGCACGAGCTGTCCGGCGGACAGCGCCAGCGTGCGGCCATCGCCGCGGCTCTGGTGCTCGGGCCCGACCTGCTCATCGCCGACGAGCCCGTCTCGATGCTCGACGTCTCCGTCCGGGCAGGCGTGCTCGGCGTCCTCGACGAGCTGCGGCGGGACGGGCTCGGCATCCTGATGATCACCCATGACCTGTCCACCGCCGCGCACCACGCCGACCGGATCGCGGTCATGTACCTGGGCCGCGTCGTCGAGGAGGGTCCGGCGGCCGAGGTGGTGCGCAACCCGTCCCACCCCTACACCAGGGCCCTCGTCGCCGCCGTCCCCCGCGCCGGCGGCACCCGCCGGGACGTCGGCATCCCCGCGGGGGACGCGCCGGACCCGGCCGATGTGCCCGGCGGTTGCCGGTTCCACCCCCGCTGCCCGATCGCGATCGACGCGTGCACGCGCACCGACCCGGCCCTGCTCGCCGTGGCCGGAGCGGCCGCCCACCGAGCCGCCTGCCCGATCACCCGCAACCAGGAGACCACGTGTCACCAACCCCTTCCGCGCTGAACGCACCCCACTCCCTGCCCGTCGATCTCGACGGCATCGTGGTGACCGCGCTCACGGACCACAGGGTCCCCGGCTGCTCGGTGGCGGTGTCGTACGGCGGCCACCACTGGCACGGCTCCTACGGGCTGGCCCGCCGGGAACCGGAGCTGCCCTTCCTGCCGGACACGCGGATCCCGGTCGCCTCGATGACCAAGCCCTTCACGGCCACCGCCGTCATGACTCTGGTGGAGTCCGGCGCCGTCGACCTGGACATGCCCGTGCGGCACTACCTGCCCGGCTTCCGCGTCGCCGACCGGGAGGCCACCGAGAACACCACGGTCCGGCACCTGCTCATCCACCAGACCGGCTGGCTCGGCGACGAACCCGACCTGATCGACAGTCGCGGCGAGGACGCCCTGGCCGCCCAGGTCGCCGCCTTCGAGACGTTGCCGCAGGTCCTCCCGCCCGGCACCACCTTCTCCTACGGCAACACCGGGCTGGACGTCGCCGGGCGGCTGGTCGAGGTCGTGTACGGCGAGCCGTACGAGTCGGTGGTCCAGCGCGTCATCCTGGAGCCGCTCGGCATGGCGCACTCGACCTTCTTCGCCGAGCGCGTCATCTCCGCCCCCGCGGCGGCGGGGCACGTCCGGGCGGCGGACGGCGGCGCGCGGCCGGCACAGGACGCGTGGCTGCTCCCCCGCGGCGTCAACCCGTCGGGCGGGCTGATCTCCTCGGCCAGGGACCAGCTCGTCTGGCTGCGCTGGTGGCTCGGCGCCCTGGACGCGCACGGACCGCTCACCGCGAAGACCCGAGAACGCATGATCGGCGAGCTCGTGCCCATCGGTTCCGGGTTCGCCTCGACCGGCCTGGGCTGGCATGTCGACCACTTCGGCTCCGCCCGCGCGGTCTACCACGAGGGCAGCCTGCGCGGCACCGCCACGGTCTGCCGTTTCGTGCCCGAAGCCGGGCTTGCCGTCGTGGTGCTCACGAACGCCGACGACGGCCAGTCGGTCCACCGGGCCGTCTCCGATCACCTGCTCGCCGAGTTGGCCGGACTCCGCAAACCCGACAGAAAGCTGGACGAGCACGTGGACGCGACGACGCTGACCTCCTTCGCAGGTCTCTACAGCACACCCGAACGGGCGGACGACAACGCGCGCGTCGAGGTCACGGCCGGATCCGGCACACTCGGACTGCGGTTCACCAGCGCGCACGTCGACGAGCCGCTGACGATGGGCGCCGGTCAGGCCGCCACCGACGACTTCGCCGTCCTGGACGGGCCGTGGCGGGACGAGCCGCTCACGTTCCTGCGTACGGCAGGCGGCGAGCTGTTCGGCCTGCGCCTCGCGGGCCGGGTCTTCGTGCGCGCCGGAGGTGCGGCATGACGCGGCGGCTCCGGCTCGACGACCTGTGGTCCTTCGCCATCCCCAGCTCTCCCGCGCTCTGCCCGGACGGCTCCCGGGTGGTCTACGTGCTGCGCACCGCCGATCGCGAGGCCGACCGCAACCGCAGGGCGTTGTGGTCGGTCGGCACGGCTCCCGGAGCCGCGCCGACCCCCCTGACCACCGGCTGGGCGGACACCGCGCCCGCCTGGTCCCCGGACGGCTCACGCATCGCCTTCCTCCGCTCCGGCGACGGGCCGTCACAGGTGCACCTGATCCCGGCGGCCGGCGGCGAGCCGCGTCAGGTCACCGACCTGCCGATGGGCGCCGGAGCCCCACGCTGGAGTCCCGACGGCCTGCGCATCGCGTTCAGCGCTCCGGTCGCCGTCGCCCCGCTGACCGGACCGGTCGTGATCCGGCGGCTGGGCCACAAGGCCGACGGCGTGGGGCTGCGGGTCCGCGCCCGCATGCAGGTGCACGTGCTCGACCTCGCCGACGGCGGCGTGCGGCAGCTCACGGATGGCGAGTGGGACGCGGGCGATCCGGCCTGGTCGCCCGACGGCAGGCTCCTGGCCTACGCCTCGGCCACCGGACCGGACGCCGACCTCACCCTCACCTCCGGCGTCCACGTCGTCGACGTCGAGACCGGGCTCACCCGGGCCGTGGGCGACGGCAAGGGCTGGATCGGCGGGGTGAGCTGGTTCCCCGACGCGAGCGCCCTGCTGGCGACCGGCTCCACCGCCGTCAGGATCGGCCACGTCCAGCTCCTGCGCCTGCCCCTGGACGGCGGCGAACCCGCCGACCTCGCCGGGGCGCTGGACCGTAACGTCATGCCCGGCGGCCCGGAGTGGCCGGGCGGCACACCGCAGTTCGCCGCGGACGGCACGGTCGTGTTCTGTGTCCGTGACCGGGGCAGCACACTCCTGTACCGGGGTACGGACCCGGTTCCGCTGCCACCCGGCACCAGCGTCGCGGGCCTGTCCCTGGCCGGCGACCTCGCGGCTGCCGTGACCGTCACCGGCGTCTCGCACGGCGAGATCTCCCTGATCGGCCTCGGCACCGGGGAGGCGAGGCAGCTCACCGACCACACCCGCCGGGCGCTGCCCGACGTGGAGTTCATCCAGCCGGAGGAGCGGGAGTTCACCGTCAGCGACGGCACCGTCGTGCACGGCTGGATCGTGCGCGACCCCGCCACCACCGGCGCCGGGCCGCTGCTGCTGGACGCCCACGGGGGGCCGCACCTGGCCTGGGCCCCCAACCTCGAACCCGCCCACCCCTACCACCAGCTCCTGGCCGCGCAGGGCTGGACCGTGCTGCTGCTCAACGTCCGCGCGAGCGACGGCTACGGCGAGGAGTTCTACGCCGCCAGCGTCGGCCGCTGGGGCATCGGCGACGAGCGGGACTTCCTCGAACCCGTCGAGCGGCTCGTCACCGAAGGGCTGGCCGACCCCGACCGGCTGGCGGTCTGCGGCTACAGCTACGGCGGCTTCACCACCTGCCACCTGACCACGCGCACCGGCCGCTTCGCCGCCGCGGTCGCCGGCGGTCCGGTCACCGACCTGCTCAGCATGGCGGGCAGCTCGGACGACGCCCTGGTCTTCGCCTCGCTGGAGTTCGGCGGCGACGTCTACGCGGGCGCTGAGCTGCTGCGCGCGCAGTCTCCGATCGAGCGGGTGCACCAGGTGAGCACGCCGACCCTGCTGGTGCACGCGGTCAACGACGACAGGTGCCCGGTCGGCCAGTCCGAGGAGTGGTTCACCGCGCTGCGCACCCTCGGAGTGCCGACCGAGATGGTCCTGTATCCGGACGAGTCCCACCAGTTCCTCGCGGACGGGCGACCGTCGAACCGCGTCGACTACAGCAGGCAGATCGTGCGCTGGGTCACCGGGAGGACGCCATGACCGTCGTGCTGCGAGGCGGGACCGTCTTCGACGGGCTCGGCTCGCCGGGCGTCCCGGCCGACGTGCTCGTCTCCGGCGGGCTGGTGCGGCAGGTCGGCCCGGTGGACGTGCCGTCCGGCGCGCGGGTCCTCGACTGCGACGGCCTGTTCGTCTCTCCCGGCTTCGTGGACGCCCACGCCCACAGCGACCTGGCCGCGTTCATGCCCGAACCGCAGCCCTTCAAGCTGCTGCAGGGCGTCACGACGGAGATCAACGGCAACTGCGGCATCAGCTTCGCCCCGGCGGACGGGCCGGCCGCCGGCCTGCTCGCCGCGGCGCTGCACGACGTCGTGCGCGGCGTCGAGGTGCGGCCGATGGGATTCG
The DNA here is from genome assembly GCF_043204415.1 of Nonomuraea sp. NPDC047897. NCBI lineage: Bacteria > Bacillati > Actinomycetota > Actinomycetes > Streptosporangiales > Streptosporangiaceae > Nonomuraea > Nonomuraea sp. NPDC047897. The sequence goes on from NZ_JBIDCC010000005.1 coordinate 119,503, forward strand.
GCGCGTTCCTCGACGCGGTACAGCGGGCCCGGCCGGTCAACCACGTCGCCTACCTCGTGGGGCACGGCACGTTGCGGCTGACGGCCAACGGACCCGGCAAGGCGCTGGCGCCGGGTGCGCTGGACAGGATGACACGGCTCGCCGTCGAAGCCTTCGAGGCCGGGGCCATCGGCTTCTCCACCGGACTGATCTACCCGCCGGGCTGCTACGCCGATCTGCCCGAGCTGCAGGCGCTCGCCCGGGCCGCCGCCCCGTACGGCTCGGTCTACGCCACGCACCTGCGCGACGAGGGCAGGCGCGTGCTCGACGCGATCGACGAGGCGGTGGCGGTTGCCGGGGCGGGCCGGCTGCGCCTGCAGGTGTCGCACTGCAAGCTCGCCGGTCGTGAGAACCACGGCCGTGCCGGGGAGCTGCTCGCGCGCATCGCGGCGGCCCGGCGCGCGGGCGTGGACGCCCTGGGCGATGTGTATCCCTACACCGCGGCGGCCACGATGCTGGCGGCGCTGCTCCCGGACAGCGCCCTGGATGGCGGCCCGGCCGGCCTGCCGGACCGGCTGGCCGATCCGGCCTTCCGCAGCCGCCTGCGCGAGCAGATCGGCGGCGGCGAGCCGGGCGACGGCATCTGGGGCGAGGCCGAGCCCGACGGGATCCTGGTGACCGCGCACGCCGATCCGGCGGTGTCCGGCCGCACCCTTGCCGCGCTGGCCGGTGACCGGGACCCGTTCGACGTGCTCTGCGAGGTCCTGGCCCGCGATCCGGCGGCGGGGATGGTCATCTCCGCCATGGCGGAGGCAGACGTGCGCGAGATCATGTCCAGCCCGCTGATCGGCATCGGCTCCGACAACGCGTTGCCCGGCCCCGGGCCGGTCCACCCGCGCACCTACGGCACCTTTCCGCGGCTGCTCGGCCGCTACGTCCGCGAGCTGAACGTGCTGTCCTGGCCGGAGGCGATCAGGAAGGCCACCTCGCTCACCGCCCGCCAGTTCGGGCTGCGCGGCCGGGGAACGCTGCTTCCGGGGAGCCGCGCCGACATCGTCGTCTTCGATCCGGCGACGATCGGGCATGACGGCAGCCCGCTCACGCCCGATCCCGGAGTGACGGGCGTGCTGACCGTGCTGCTGGACGGTGAGCCCGTCGTCCACGACGGCGCCTTCACCGGGCAGCGTCGCGGGCTCGTCCTCCGCGACCGTCCGGCGTAGGCGGGCCACGACAAAGAGGACAGGCGGGCCACGGCAGGGATCATCCTGTGGGCCTCTCCCCGCGGGCGAAGGCCGTCGCGGTCTCCTCGTCGTTGGGCCAGAACGTCTCGATGGCCAGCTCCGACACCGTCACGTCCACGGGCGTGCCGAACGTGGCGATCGTGGTGAACATCGACAGCACGCGGTCGCCGTGCCTGATCCGCAGCGGGACCAGGATGTCCGCCGGCCCAGGGACGTGCGCCACGTTCAGGTCGACCCCGGGGTAGGTGTAGGCGGCCAGCTCGTCGTGCAGCTCGGCCAGCTCGCCGTGCGCCGACGCCTCGGCCTGCCGGCGAAGCTGGTGCAGCAGGTGGGCGCGCACCTCGGCCAGGTTGACCAGCCGGCCGCCCATGGCGTCGGGGTGCAGCGACAGCCGCATCACGTTGATCGGCTCCTTCAGCAGCTCGGCCGGGACGCCGTCCATGAACATGGCGGCCGCGGAGTTGGCCGCGACCAGGTTCCAGGCGGCGTCCACGACCAGCGCCGGGTACGGCTCGTGGCCGGCCAGGATCTTGTCCAGCGCCTGCCGTACCGCCTGCATCTCGGGCGCGCGCACCTCCCGCTCGGGGAAGACCGGCGCGAAGCCGGCCGCCACCATCAGCCTATTGCGGTAGCGCAGCGGCACCTCCAGCTCCTCGGCCAACCTCATCACCATCTCGCGGCTCGGCCGGGCCCGCCCGGTCTCCAGGAAGCTGACGTGGCGGGCCGACACGCCGGCCTCGATCGCCAGGTCGAGCTGGCTCACCCGGCGCCGCTGCCGCCATGACCGCAGCAGGTCGCCGAAGGACTCCTCTGTCAGCGCGAGTGCTCCCATGCCCCGGTACGTTACGGGACGGCGGGAAGCGGCACGATTACCTCTGAGGTAGTGGACCGACGCAGTGACTCCTCCGCTCCCTGGAGGGAGCGGCTTCTCGCTAAGCCGCTTGGGCGGCCTGGCGAAGGGCAAGCCCTGCCCTGAGGATGTTGGTCGCCGCGTTCACGTCGGCGTGCGCGGTGTGCCCGCACGCCGTGCAGGCGAACGCGGCTTGGGTGAGGCGGTTGTCCTTCGCCACGTGCCCGCAGCGGGCGCAGGTGCGGGAGGTGTTGCGGGGATCGACTGCGATCAGCTCTCGACCGGCGCTTTCAGCCTTGTGCGCGAGGATCGTCAGGAACACCCCCCCAACCCGCGTCCAGGATGCTTCGGTTGAGCCCGGCCTTGGCGGCGACGTTACGACCGGGCGCGTCGATCGTGCCGGACGCCGAGCGCGTCATGTTCGCGATCCGCAGGTCCTCGTGCACGATCACGTCATAGCCACAGACCAGGGCGAGCGCGGTCTTGTGCGCGCCGTCCACCCGCTGCCGCCGCACCTTGGCGTGCAACGCCGCCACCCGGGCCACGGCCTTACGGCGACGCCTGGACCCGCGCTTCTTCCTGGCGAGATCTCGCTGGGCCGACGCCAGACGGCCGGCGCAGGCGGCCAGGCGCCGCCGGTTGTCGATATGGTGGCCGTCGCTGGTCGTGACCAGCGAGGCGACACCCAGGTCGATCCCCGCGACCACACCCGTGGCGGGCAGCGGCTGCGCGGGCACCTCGTCACACGACAGCACCACGTACCAGCGCGAGCCCTCGCGCTTCACCCGCTGATCGTCTTCACCCGGCCCTTCACGGCCCGGTGCTGGTGCACCCGGACATGGCCGACGCCCTGAAGACGCACGAACGTCGCGGCCGGATACTCGGGCTGGGAATCCCACCGGCAGCCGTCACCGTCCTTCGGCCACTCCACCGCGTCGAACCAGCCCCGCCCCTTGAAACGCGGGAACCCGGGCGTGCGCCCGGCCTCGACCCGGTCGAAGAACGCCCGGAACGCCCTGTCCAGCCGGCGCAGCGTGGCCTGCTGGGACGAGAACGACCACCGGCCCTGACCATCTGGATCGTCGGCGCGGATGTGCTTCAACTCCGCCGACTGATCGCCGTACCGGACCGTGACACCCGCCTTGGCGTAGGCGGTGCGCCGGTGCTCCAACGCGGCGTTGTACAGGATTCGGTGATCCTCCAGGCAAGCGGCCAGCGCGGCGGCCTGCCTGCTGGTGGGGCGCAGCAGGAACTTGAACGACCTGCGCACACCCACCTCCCACGCTCGGTAACGACGCGACCACGGTACCGGCAGGCACCGACAAAACCCGGAAGGAGACCCGTGATGCGCAGACCCGACAGGTCACGGCACGCTCGGGCCTTGACGGCCCTCCCGCTCCCGATTCCCCCGGCGGCTGAAGCCGCCGGTCCCCTCGGGAGGCTCTGATGGCGGCAACGGCGTCGGCCACGGCCGTCCGGGCGGGGGCCGCACCTCCAGGACCGCGGGTCAGGGCGTGGCCGGGTCCACGCCGTCGTAGTCCACCAGCAGGTGACGGGGCCCTCTCAGCGTGGCGCTGGGCCGGTAGGGCGGCGGGTCGGCGACCAGGCGGGGGGCGCGCAGCCGGCCGGCCAGCTCGCGCAGCGCGAGCTGCGTCTCCAGCCGGGCCAGCGCCGCGCCGAAGCAGTAGTGGACGCCGCCGCCGAAGCCGAGGTGCTCGGTGTATGGGCGGTCGGGGTCGAAGACGTCGGGGTCGGGGACGTGGGCGGCGTCGCGGCTGCCGGAGGCGAGGGCCAGGACGACGGGCGAGCCCGCGGTGATGGTCGTCCCGGCGATCTCGATGTCGGCCAGCGCGACCCGCTGGGGCAGGAACTGCACGGGCGGCTCGTAGCGCAGCAGCTCCTCCACGAACCTGGGGACCAGGTCCGGCTCGCTCCGCAGCCGCTTGAGCAGCTCGGGGTGGCGTAGCAGGGTGAGCATGCCGTTGGCGATGAGGTTGACCGTCGTCTCGTGCCCGGCGATGAGCAGCAGCCCGGCGGTGGCGACGACGTCGGCCGGCGCCATCGACCCGTCCGGCCCCTCGTACGTCGCCAGCCCGGACAGCAGGTCGTCGCCGGGGTCGCGGCGGTGGGCGGCGACCAGCTCCTGCAGGTAGCCGCGTAGGTGCAGGGTGGTCTCCAGGCGGGCGCGCTCCCGTTCGGCGCGGTCCTCCTCCCCCGGCCCGAGCGTCTCGACGATCGCGTCGGCCCAGGCGTGGAAGCGCGGCTCGTCCGCGCGCGGCACCCCGAGCAGCCGGCAGATCACGGTCACCGGCAGCGGGTAGGCGACGTCGTCGACGAGGTCCGCGCGGCGCCGGCCGGCCAGGCCGTCGACCAGCCGGGTGACCATGGCGCTCATCTCCGGCCGCAGGCTCTCCACCCGGTACGGCGTGTGCGGCGGCCCGAAGTGGCGCATGGCCAGGCGGCGCAGCCGGTCGTGCTCGGGCGGGTCCAGCCCGATGAACGCGAGCGCCGGCGGGGCGTCGGCGAGGGCGTCCGCGCCGGGCGGGCGGGCCAGGTTGCGCCGGTCGGAGCTGATGCGCGGGTCGTGCAGCAGCTCGACGATCTCGCGGTAGGTGCTGACGACGTAGGTGCCGTCGGCCTCGCGCCGCACCGGCACCTCGCGCAGCTCGTGGTAGAGCCGGTACGGGTCGGCCCGGTTGGCCGGGTCGAGGATGCGCTGGAAGACGCTCTGGGACGCGCTCGGCGACGCGGTCGGGGACGTCATGGACGGTGTCAGCTCCTCGGGTCACTGGCCGGGCGCCAGCGAGGCGCGCCGTTCGGACGGGTCGTGACCGGTCACCACCACGGTGGCGCCCGCGGCGGCGACGATGCGCTCCGGCGCCCGCGCCGGCACCGGCCGGGGTTCCTCCCGCCGGTCCACGTGCGGGAAGTCCGGCGGGAACGGCGCCGCCCGCTCGATCAGCCCCCGGTAGAACTCCAGCCACATGCCCTGGTCGAACGTCACCGCGGCCGTCATCCGGCCACGGTGCCCGTACACGGCGACGAAGCGCCGCTCGGCGACGGACCCCTGGGTGACGACGATCTCGTCGGCGAAGGTGGGCACGCCCACGGACTTGATGTTCACCCCGAACTGGGTGGACCAGAACACCGGCAGCGACAGGTGCGGCCAGCGCCGCGTCTGGTCGCTGACCATGTTGTGCGCCGCGATCTCGGCCTGGTCGACCGCGTTGCCCCAGTGCTCCAGCGACATGAACTGGTAGTGGAAGACCGGGTGCGGGAACCGCGCGATGTCGCCGGCCACGAACACGTCGTCGGTGACCAGCCCGTTGGCGTCGACCGCCCGGCAGCCGGCGTCGCAGGCCACGCCCCACACGCCGGCGGCCAGGCCGGAGCCGCGCAGCCACTCGACGTTGCGGACCGCGCCCAGCGCGACCACCGCCACGTCGGCGTCCACGACGCCGCCGTCGGACAGGTGGGCGCGGCGCAGCCGCCCGTCGGCGTCGCCCTCCAGGGAGGTGACGGTGACCCCGCAGCGCAGGTCCACGCCGTGCGCCCGCTGCAGCCCGGCCGCCACCTCGCCGATCACGCCGCCCAGCGCGCCGGCGAGCGGGGCGGGGCCGCGTTCGACGAGGGTGACCGGCAGGTCCAGCTCGCGGCAGACGGAGGCGACCTCCGACCCGGTGAAGCCGCCGCCGACGACGAGGACCCGGCTCGGACCGGCGGCCAGGGCCGCGCGCAGCCGGCCCGCGTCCTCCATCGTGCGCAGCACGTGGACGCCGCGCAGCGCGGCCTCGGCCGGGTCCGGCCAGGGCCGCGCGCGGGTGCCGGTGGCGATCAGCACCCGGTCGAAGCCGACCTCGCGGCCGTCGGCCAGCAGGACGCGCCTGGCGGCCAGATCCAGGCCGGTCGCCGCTGTGCCGAGCAGCCACTCGGCCCCGATCTCCTGGCGCAGGCGGGGCAGCAGGGTGTGCTCGGCCGGCACGCCGCCGGTGAGGATGCGCTTGGACAGCGGCGGGCGGTCGTAGGGCGGGTGCGGCTCGTCGCCGATGACGGTGAGCGAGCCGGTGAAGCCCTCGCGGCGCAGCACCGCGGCCGCCCGCGCCCCGGCCAGCGAGGCGCCGACGATGACGATGCGGCCGTCGCGTCTGAAGGCGTCGCCGTCGCCGCCCGGCTCCGGCCCGGCGGCGGTCCGGTGCCGCATGGCCATCCGGTCCACGTGCAGCGCCTGGACCGGGCAGGCGGCCGCCGCGCGCAGGACGTGCTCGCGCTGCGCGTCGTCGGGATCGGGGTCGTACAGGACGGCCTCGTCGCCGTGCATGGTGAAGACGTCCGGCGCCAGGAACGCGCACTGCCCGTAGCCCTGGCAGCGCGTCAGATCGATGAGGACCCGCACCGCCCCTCCCCACCCGGTTGCCCGGGGGGAGTCCCCGGGCGCATCCGGGGCCTACCCGGCCGTCCACCGTCGCGGTCCCAGCGGTACGGCCGGACGGCGTCAAATCTCGGCAAAACGGCTGCCCCTCGGCGGGGAATCGGCCAGTTACGGGCGGGGGGCCGCCCGGCGTGGCACGATGGCCGCAAGGCGCACCCGAAGCGATGGGAGCTTGGGCATGACTGACGCGCTGCTCGCGATCGGCACCCGCAAGGGGCTGTTCCTCGCCCACTCGACCAGCGGCGGGCCGTTCGAGATGGAGCCGGTCCGGTTCGCCACGATCGGGGTGCCCTCCGTGGCGATCGACACCCGCGGTGACACTCCCCGCCTCCTCGCCGGCATCGAGTACGGCCATTTCGGTCCGTCCGTGATGTACTCCGACGACCTGGGCGGTTCCTGGCAGGAGGCGTCCCGTCCGCCGGTGGCGTTCCCCGACAAGACGGGGGTGACGCTGGAGCGGGTCTGGCAGATCCTGCCGTCACCGGTGGAGCCTGGTGTGGTGTGGGCGGGGGCCGAGCCGGCCGCGCTGTTCAGGTCGGAGGACGGCGGCGTCACCTACACCCTCGTCGAGGGGCTGTGGGAGCACCCGCACCGGGAGCGGTGGCAGCCGGGCGGCGGCGGCCTGTGCCTGCACACGATCGTGCCGCACCCGTCCGACCCGCGGATCATGGGCGTGGCGGTGTCGGCGGCCGGCTTCTACCGCACCGCCGACGGGGGCCTGTCGTGGGAGGCGGCCAACCGCGGCATCCGCGCGCCGTTCCTGCCGGAGGGGCAGCAGTTCCCCGAGTTCGGGCAGTGCGTGCACAAGGTGAGCCTGCACCCCTCCCGGCCCGACCGGCTCTACCTGCAGCACCACTTCGGCGTCTACCGCAGCGACGACTTCGGCGGCACCTGGACCGACATCGGCTCGTCGCTGCCGTCCGACTTCGGCTTCCCCGTCGCGGTGCACCCGGAGCGGCCCGACACCGTCTACGTGCTGCCGCTGCGGGCCGACCTCGACCGCGCCCCGGTCGACCACCACCTGCGCGTCTACCGCAGCGACGACGGCGGCGGCTGCTGGCGGCCGTTCGACCGGGGCCTGCCGGGGTCGCCGGTGCACGTGGGGGTGCTGCGCGACGCGATGACCGCTTCCGAGGCGGGCGTGTTCTTCGGCACCCGCGACGGCGAGGTCTACTGCTCGCGCGACGACGGCGAGAGCTGGACGCTGGTCGCCCGCCACCTGCCCGACGTGCTGACCGTGCGCGCGGCGGTGCTGTAGATCATGGCCAAACCCGTGACGATGGTCGTGTTCGTGCTCCCCGGCTCGCTGCGCCGCTGGGTGAGCGGCCTGAGCGAGGTGAAGGTGTTCGCCGTGGGCGCCGACACCGACACCCCGCCCACGCTGGGCGGCGCGCTCGACAAGCTGCGGCGTACGCATCCGCTGCTGGAGGAGCGGCTGCGCGACGAGTACGGGCGGATCCGCCGCCACATCAGCATGATCGTCTCCGGGGAGAACGCGCGCGGCCTCGGCAGCCTCGACCTCGCGCTGCCCCCCGGCGCCGAGGTGTACGTGCTGCCGACGCTGGCGTAGCGGCGCCCGTCGCTCAGACCTTGCGCCAGCCCGGGACCCACGCCCCGTCCTCGACGGTGTAGTCGCCGAACAGGGCGGGGGCCTCCTTGACCATCAGCTCGCCGATGCGCTGGAAGAGCAGGCGGATCTCCTCCTCCGCGCCGGCGGCGGTGCGCGCCTCGATGGTGTGGCGCAGCGTGCGGACGTTGGCGGTCCACACCAGGCCGGTGGCCAGGCCCTCGGGGGCGAAGCGGCGCATGAAGGAGGTGCGGTGCTTCTTCTCCGAGAACGGCACGCCCTCCTCGTCGAGGCCGAAGTGCTCGGCCATCCACAGCTGGAACGTCTCCAACTCACGAAGCACGGCCGTGGCCCGCTCCATCAGCTCGCCGTCCTCCTTCGCCCACTCCGGGAACCAGAACGGCAGCTCGTCCAGCCGGACGAAGCGCAGCGACTCCTGGGAGATGGCGACGCCGGGCCGGTGGCGGACGAGCTCGTGGGTGAGCACCCGGCTGACGTTGTGCAGCACGAAGCTGAAGCTGACGTGCTCCAGCACGGAGCCGTGGGCGCTGGCCAGGATGTTGCGCAGGTACTCGTCCTGCTGGCCGCGGATGCGCACCACGTTGGGGTTGAGGCCGGGCTCGAACGAGCGGTAGCACAGGCGACCGGCGAACTCGGCGAGGTTCTGCGCGTCGAGGTCGCCCCGGTCGAGCCGCTCCAGCCAGCTCTCGCCGCCGACGTCCCGCAGGTAGCGGGCGAGCTCGTCGTAGTCGAGCTGCGGTCGGGCGACGAGGAAGACCTCGGGTTCGACGGTGCGCATGGCGAGCCCCCGCTCGGTTAGGCGATGTGACGGCCCAAGCAAACCAGGTCGCGGCCCGGGGCGCGACTTCGGGGTGGCCACGGAGCGTCGCCGGAGCGGCAGTGGTGCTGCGGTGACGCCGCAGGGGCGCCGGCGGTGGGGTCGGCGGTGGCGGTCCGCGGTGGGATCGGCGGTAGCTGTCCGCGGTGGCTGTCCGCGGTGGAGTCCGCGGTGGCGGCCGGTGGGGTCGCGGGGGTACGGACGGTCAGAGGCGGTAGATCCGGCGGGCGTTGCCGGAGCCCACCATGTGCGCCACGCGGGCGGCGTCGGCAGGGGTCCACTCGCCCGCGTCGAGGCGCGGCTTGAGCGCCGCGCCCAGCGACCGCCGGAAGTACACCGCCGCGAGGTGGCAGCTCTCGGCCAGGCCCGAGCAGTCGGAGCCGAACAACTGCTTGTGGAACGGCGCCAGCTCCAGCACCTCGTCCATCACCCGCCACGCCCCGGCGGCGGTGCGGGCCAGCGCCAGGCCGACATCGACGTACACGTGCGGGAACGCGGCGGCGAGGTAGGCGGCCTGGCGATGGAACGGGTAGCAGTGCAGCAGGACCACGGGCACCCCGACCGGCTGCAGCGCCTTGATGAACCCCGTCATCCGGGCCGGGTCGGCGCGGTGCAGCTCGACGTCGGCGTCACCGGCCCCGGTGTGGAACTGCAGCGGCAGGCCACGCTCGCGCGCCACGTCGACCGCGGTCCACAGCAGGTGGCGCAGCAGCACGGGGTCGGTCAGGCGCTCCTTGGGGTCGGACAGCCGCCGGTTGGCGGCGGCGATCACCGAGCCGCGGCTGGGCCGTGACGGGTCGAAGTCGAGGCCGCAGCGGTGGCCGATGACGGTGTTCATGCCGACGGCCCGCGCGGCGCGGGCGACGAGTTCCTCGGCGAGGCTGTCCATGTAGTCGACGGCGATCCGCGCCATCTCGGCGACGTCGTGCTCGATCTGCTCGATGCGGACGATCTCGTCGGCCGCGGCGTCGGCGTGCCGGCCCATCTCGGCCGCCGACAGCAGCTCGCCGCTCTCCACCCCGGTGTCCACCAGGAACGCCGCCACCCCGGCGGCCCGCAGCAGCCGCCGGTTGACCTCGCCGGGGCCCAGCTCGGCGCGGCGCGACAGGTAGACGGACGGGGTCACGTGCGGGGCGAGCCCGAGCACCGGGGCGCACCAGCGGCGCACCGCGGCGCCGAACGGGGTGTCGAAGTGGGTGGTGCCGGGGGGCGCCGGACCGCCGCCGTCGCCTATCAGCAGCTCGAACCGGGACCGTGACAGCTCGTCGCGACGCACCCCGTTGCAGTGGTGGTCGACCAGCGGGGCGTGCAGGGCCTCACGCACCGTGTCGGGCAGGTCTACGGGGAGCATGCGGAGACTCTACGGCGCGCCCGCACGCCGCCGCCCGCGTTTTGCCCACCCCGACTCCCGGGCGGGCCCGGGAGTCGGGCCCGCGGCCGCCCCGTACCCCCGGACGCGGGCCGGGCCCGGCCGTCACAGGTCGGAGAGCGCGGTGTAGGTGATCTCGGCGAGCAGCCGCTGGCCGGAGGTGTTGGGGTGGAAGTAGTCCCAGGTGCTCAGGTGCGACAGCGCGAACGGATAGGCGAAGACCGCGCCGCCGTCGTAGCGGCACCGGGCCTGCTCCGCGCACACCCTGGCCAGCACCGCGTTGAAGTCGGACACCCGCTGCCGGACCCGCTCCCGCCGGTCGGCGTCGGACGGGTCGGTGGAGCGGGGGTCTGCCAGCATCGACTGGCAGATGGAGAACGCCGACCAGGCGGCGCGGGCCGAGGAGCTGTTCCTGCCGACCTCCCACAGCCGTTTGACGTCGGGGATGCTGGACACGAAGACCGACGCCTCGGGCAGGCCGGTGGCGAGCCGCTGCATCGCCGTGCGGAACCTGGCCTCGAAGTCGGCGACCGTGGTCATGCCCGCCTCCGAGGAGGTGCAGGCGTCGTTGGCCCCCATCAGGATCGTGACGTGGTCCACCCCCTGGGAGACGGCCCGGTCGGCCTGGCCCGGCAGGTCGGCGACCTTCGCGCCGGACCGGGCGTCGTTGTGGGCGACGACGGAGGGGTTGGCCGCCCGGAAGCGCAGGTAGTGGCTGTTCACCGACGAGCTGGACCCGGTGGACCAGGACCTGGAGGTGCAGTCGACGAAGAAGCCGCACGCGTTGAAGCCGCGGGTGATGGAGTCGCCGAGGGCGGCCATCGAGCCGGGGACCTCGGCGGCGTGCGCCTCGGTCGTGGCCGGGACGAAGACCAGAGTGACGGCTGCGAGCAGGGTGAGGGTGCGGCGGGGGGTGGGCAAGCGGGCCTCCTGAGGTCGTCCCCGATCGGCGCTGTCGCTCAGAATGTCGGCCCGCGGCGCTGCCCTGACAAGACCCAATTACGCTTTCTGACTCGCGGGTGACATGCCCGGCCGCGAGCCGCGGCCGGGGCGAGAATCCGCCGCTCCCGCAGGTCGTGCGGGAGCGACGGCCCCGAGCCGGCGGGGGGGCGGCGGCGCGCCCGAGCCGGCGGGGGGCGGCGGCGCGCCCCCGAGCCGGCGGGGGGCGGCGGCGCGCCCCCGAGCCGGCGGGGGGCGGCGGCGCGCCCCCGAGCCGGCCCCGAGCAGGCAAGGGGCGGTGCCGGGAGGACGTCAGCGGCGGACCAGGCGCAGGACGTTGGCGATGACCCTGGCGCCCGCGCCGCCCTCGGCGGTGAGGATCGACTCGGGGTGGAACTGGACGGCGAAGCGCCGGTTGACGGTGTCCTCGATCGCCATCACGTTGCCGTCGGGCGTGACGGCGGTGGCGGCGAAGCCGACGACGCCGGGCCGCTTGGCGTGCAGCGAGTGGTAGCGGGCCGCGGTGAACTCCTCGGGCAGCCCGTCGAGCAGCGCGCTGTCGCCCAGCCGGCCCACCTGGCCGCGCTTGCCGTGCTCGGGGTGGTCGAGCAGTTCGAGCGAGCCGCCCGCGTGCTCGACCATGGCCTGCAGGCCGAGGCAGACGCCGAAGACGGGCAGGCCGCGCGCGTACACCTGGTCGATCAGTGCGGACATCCCGAAGTCGGACGGCCAGCCGGGGCCGGGAGACAGGACGACCAGGTCGGGGCCGATGGAGTCGATCATCTCGGCGGGGAAGCCGTGGCGCAGTGTCACCACGTCGGCCCCCTCCTGCCGGAAGTAGTCGGCGAGCGTGTTGACGAAGGAGTCCTCGTGGTCGACGAGCAGCACCTTCATGCCGAGCCCGGGCTGCTCCCGCGCCGGGGTGACGGCCACGGCGGACGGCTCGTTGACGGTGGCGAGGGCGCCGAGCAGGGCGCTGGCCTTCAGCTCGGTCTCGCGCTCCTCGGCGGCCGGGTCGGAGTCGAACAGCAGCGTCGCCCCCGCCCGGACCGTCGCCACACCGTCCTTGATCTGGGCGGTGCGCAGGGTCAGGCCGGTGTTCATGGAGCCGTCGAAGCCGATGAAGCCGATGGCGCCGCCGTACCAGCGGCGGGTGGTGGCCTCGTGGTCCTCGATGAACTGCATCGCCCACGTCTTGGGCGCGCCGGTGACGGTGACGGCCCACATGTGGGTGAGGAAGGCGTCCAGCGCGTCGAACTCGGGGCGCAGCCGGCCCTCGATGTGGTCGACGGTGTGGATGAGCCGGGAGTAGAGCTCGATCTGGCGGCGGCCGATGACCTGCACGGAGCCGGGCACGCAGATGCGCGACTTGTCGTTGCGGTCGACGTCGGTGCACATGGTCAGCTCCGACTCCTCCTTCACGCTGGACAGGAGGGTGCGGATGGCCTCGGCGTCCTCGACGGGGTTGCTGCCGCGGGCGATCGTGCCGGAGATGGGGCAGGTCTCGACCCGGTCGCCGGTGACGCGGACGTACATCTCGGGCGAGGCGCCGACGAGGTGCTCGCCCTCGCCGAGGCTGATGATGAACTCGTACGGCGCCGGGTTGCTGTGGCGCAGCCCGCGGTAGAAGGCGGCGGGGTCGGTGCAGGCGGCGTGGAAGACCTGGCCGGGCACGACCTCGAACAGGTCGCCGCGCTTGAACTTCTCCTTGGCCGCCGCGACGACCTCGGCGTACTCGCCCTTCGGCGGGTTGTCCGGGATGCGGGTGGGGGTCACGACGGGGGTGGCGGCGCCGGTGCGCTCCAGGCCGCGGGTGCTCGCCCCGTCGACGGTGAACTCGTAGCGGTGCTCGACGCAGGTCTCACGCTGCCGGTCGATGACGACGAGCCGGTCGGGCAGGTGCAGCACGAGGTCGCGCTGGTCGTCGGGGCGGACCAGCTCCTGCCGGATCGGCTCGAACTGGAAGGCCAGGTCGTAGCCGAAGGCGCCGTAGAGCCCCAGGTGCGGGTCGTCGCCCCGGAAGGCGGCGATGACCTCGCGGATCGCGGTGAACACGGTGGGCCGGCGGCTGCGCATCTCCTCCGGCAGCAGGTCCTCCGACTCGGGCACGTACACCTCGACGCGGCCCGCCGTCGGCTCGGTGACCGGCTTGCCGGCGGCCAGCAGGCAGGAGGCGACGGCGGGCAGCACGACACGGCCGCGCTCGTTGAGCGCGGTGGCGGAGATGACGCGGCCCTTGGCGACCAGTTCCAGGCACGGATCGACGTAGCCGAACGCCCATCGGCTGTAGCGGCCGGGATAGTCCATGCCGGACGAGAACGCGCCGCCGCGCCGCTCGCCGAGCGCCGTCACGATCTCCTCCAGCGCCGCCTCCGACGTCTCGCGCGTCTCGCGCTCGACCCCGATGCCCCCGGCCGTGACGTAACCGCTGGTATATCCGCTCGTCTCCACCTGTGCCCCTTTGCCGACCATCGCTGTAACCTGATGCGCCCCGGGGGCGGACACGAGAAAGGCCGCCATCCGGGGCGGCCGTCCGTCGAGAGATGCGAAACCCGCGCCGCCTAGGAGCGGCGCCACCACTGAAGCTCGACGCGGTTTCGCATGGCCACAGGGTAACCGTCGCGCACAAGATCTCGCAACGTGACCCGCGGGGGCGCAGCGGTTAACTTTGCGCTCATGGACCTCCCCCCTCCCCTGGCGTGGCGGCCGGTCGCCGCCGTCTCCGGCGCGCTCGTCGCGCTGCTGCTGCTCGTCTCGGGCGGCTACGGCCACCACCGGGACGAGCTGTACTTCCGGGCGCTGTCGGAGCATCCGGCGTGGGGGTACGTGGACCAGCCGCCGCTCACGCCGCTGCTGGCCGGCCTGTCACGGGCGGTGTTCGGCGACACGCTGCCGGGGCTGCGGGTGCTGCCCGCGCTGGCGGCGGGGCTGCTGGTCGTGCTGGTGGCGCTGGTCGCGCGGGAGCTGGGCGGGCGCGGCACGGCGCAGGCGCTGGCGGCGTTCGGCACGGCCGGGGGCGTCTACACGCTGATCGCCGGGCACACGATGCTGACGGTGAGCTTCGACCTGCCGTGCTGGCTGGCGGCGATCCTGTTCACGGTGCGGGCGCTGCGCGGCCGGCCGCGGTGGTGGCTCGCGGTGGGGGTGGTCGCCGGGCTGGCGACGTACAACAAGCTGCTCATCGTGCTGCTGTTCGCCGGGCTGGCGGCAGGGCTGCTCGCGGTGGGGCCGCGCCGGGTCCTGGCGAGCCCGTGGCTGTGGGCGGGCGCGCTGGTCGCGGCCGTGCTGGCCGCCCCCAACCTGGTCTACCAGGTGACGAACGGCTGGCCGCAGCTCGCGATGGCCGAGGCGCTCAGGGCCGACGAGGGCGACGAGATGCGGGTGCTGTTCGCGCCGATGCAGCTGCTGCTGTTCGGCCCGGTCGTGGCGGTGATCGGCGCGTTCGGCTGGTGGCGGCTGTGGCGTGACCGCCGGGTGCGGGCCGCGGCCGTGGCCTACCCGGTGGCCGCCGTGGTGACGCTGGTGACCGGCGGCCGGTTCGACTACACGGGCGGGCTGATCCTGTTGCTGTTCGCGGCGGGCTGCGTGGGCGTCGAGGCGGCCGGTGCCGGCCGGCCCCGCTCGGCGGCCGTCTCCCTCACCCTCAACGCCGCGGGCGGGGCGCTGCTGGCGCTGCCGCTCGTCCCGGTGACCGTGCTGGGGTCCACCCCCATCCCGGCGATCAACGAGGTGGCGCGGGAGTCGGTCGGCTGGCCGCGGTTCACCGCCGCCGTACGCGGCGTGCTGGACACGCTGCCTCCCGAGGAACGCGCCCGCGCGATCGTGCTGACCGGCTCGTACGGCGAGCACGGCGAGCTGGTCAGGGCCGGCGTCCCGCGCGTCTACAGCGGCCACAACCAGCTCCACGCCTACGGCCCGCCCCCCGAGACCGGCACGGTGGCGGTCACCGTGAACATCGGCCGGCGCGGCATGGACTTCCAGTACGCCGCCTGCGAGGAGCGGGCCACGATCGACAACGGCGTCGGCGTGGAGAACGAGTTGCAGGGCATGACCGTGCACCTGTGCCGGGGCCTCAAACAGCCGTGGAGCGCCGCCTGGCCCCGGTACCGGCACCTGAGCTGACCGTCAGCAGGGCACTTCGCTGAACGTGAGGTACCCGGTGCGACGGCCCCAGGTCTGCACGGTGCCGTCGCAGTCCTCGCGCTTGCCGCCGACGGCGCTGGTGTGGGAGGAGTCGGAGTAGTAGACGGTGTCGCAGAAGTGGTCGATCCTGCAGGGCCGGGCCTGCGCGGGGGCGCTGGCCACGGTGACGGTGACGAGCGTGAGCGCGGTGCTCACCGTGGCGGCCAGAAGCGTGCGGCGGAGCATGGCGGTCCTTCCTTCGGAGGGGGGACAACCGGATCATCGGTCGGCGCCGCCGGGAACTCAAGGGGCGGGTTGCCGCGCCCCCGCCCCCATCTGTTACTGGTAGCTCATGCGACCAGCTCAAGCAACGTCGTCCTCTTCCGCGGTGGTGAGCCGGCCGTGCGCGCGTCGCGGCTGATGTCGCTGCTCCTGCTGCTGCAGCATCGCGGCGGGATGACGGCGGCCGAACTGGCCAGGGAACTGGAGGTGTCCGAGCGGACCGTGCACCGCGACGTGCTCGCCCTGGCCGAGTCGGGCATCCCCGTCTACGCCGACCGGGGGCGGGGCGGCGGCTACCGGCTGCTCGACGGCTACCGGACCCGGCTGACCGGGCTCGACCGGGCCGAGGCGCAGGCGCTGTTCCTGTCCGGCGTTCCGGAGGCGCTGCGCGAGATGGGGCTGCAGGAGGTGGCGGCGACCGCCCGGCTGAAGGCCGCCGCGGCGCTGTCCCCCGCGCTGCGTGACGCGCCCGCCACCGCCGCGCAGCGCTTCCACCTGGACGCGCCCGGCTGGTTCGCCCCTGGCGACCCGCCGCCGCCCGCGCTCGCGCCGCTGGCCCGCGCCGTGTGGAGCGACCGCGTGGTCACCGCCTCGTACAAGGGCCGCGAGCGCACGCTGGAACCGTACGGGCTGGTGCTGAAGGCGGGGGCGTGGTACCTGGCCGCCCGCGCCGGGTCGCGGCTCCTCATCTTCCGGGTGGACCGGTTCGGCGGCGTGCGCGCGGGCGAGGAGACGTTCGACCGCGACCCCGGCTTCGACCTGGCGGCCTTCTGGGCCGAGCACGCCGCGGCGTTCAGCCGCGCGCTGCTGCGCGCCACCGTGACGCTGCGGCTGACCGAGCGGGGCGTGCGGATGCTCCGCCACGTCGCCGACCCGGCCGCGGTGCCGGACGCGCTGGCCTCGCTGCGGCCCGACGGCACCATCCGGCTGGCCGTGGAGTCGATCGAGGTGGCCTACAGCCAGGTGCTGCGGTTCGGGCCCGAGGCCGAGGTGCTGGACCCGCCCGAGCTGCGCGCTCTGCTCGCTCGGGCCGCCGCCCGGATGGCCGGGCTGTACGGCGAGCCCTCCGGAGAATGACCGTTCGGCGCGGCAGAGCTACCGCTCGGCGATCTGGACATTGGGTTTGATTCCACCGTAAAGATAATCTCCCCGTCGTTGACGAGGAGCCAGGAGCCGGTCAGCGGTCGGCTCCTGATCTGTTTTACGGAGGGTCGAATGACTACCCCGGACCCCGGGCGGCCACGCACCGACCGCAGCCCATGGAACTGGCTGCTGGTCGTGCCGATCGTGCTGCCCCTGCTGACGTTCCTGTACAACTCCGACGAGCCCCGCCTGCTGGGCTTCCCGACGTTCTACTGGCTCCAGCTCTCGTTCATCGTCGTCGGCGTGGTCTGCACGACGATCGTCTACAGGATGACGCGATGAGCGGGCACACGACCGAGCTGGTCATCTTCACCCTGCTGTTCCTGGTCGTCAGCGGCATGGGGTTCGTGGCGGCCCGGTGGCGGCGGCCCGAGAGCATCGAGAGCCTGCACGAGTGGGGCCTCGGCGGGCGCAACTTCGGCTCGTGGATCACCTGGTTCCTGGTGGGCGGCGACCTCTACACGGCGTACACGTTCGTCGCCGTGCCCGCCCTGGTGTTCGGGGCCGGGGCCATGGGCTTCTTCGCGCTGCCGTACACCGTGGTCGTCTACCCGCTGGTGTTCCTCGTGCTGGCCCGGATGTGGTCGGTGTCGCACGTGCACGGGTTCGTCACCCCGGCCGACTTCGTCCGGGCCCGGTTCGGCTCGCCGACGCTGGCGCTGGCGGTCGCGATCACCGGGCTGGTCGCGACGATGCCGTACATCGCGCTGCAGCTCGTCGGCATCGAGGCGGTGCTCAAGGCGATGGGCGTCACCGGGCACCTGCCGATCGTCATCGCGTTCGCCATCCTGGCGGCCTACACCTACCAGTCGGGGCTGCGCGCCCCGGCGCTCATCGCGTTCGTCAAGGACACGCTGATCTACATCGTGATCCTCGCCGCCGTCATCTACATCCCGGCGCGGCTGGGTGGCTGGGACTCCATCTTCGACGCGGCCAAGGCCAAGTTCGACGCGACACCGGCGCCGGGCGACGGCATCCTGCTGACCGGGGCCAACCAGCTGCAGTACATCACCCTGGCCTTCGGCTCGGCGCTGGCCCTGTTCCTGTACCCGCACAGCCTCACCGGCGTGCTGGCGGCCCGCAACCGCGGCGTCATCAAGCGGAACATGGCCGCGCTGCCCGCCTACAGCTTCCTGCTGGGCCTGATCGCGCTGCTCGGCTTCATGGCCATCGCCGCCGGCACCAAGCCGGTCGTCGGGGCCAACGGCAAGCCCGACGGCAACACGATCGTGCCGGTGCTGTTCGACCAGATGTTCCCCGACTGGTTCACCGGCGTCGCGTACGCGGCCGTGGGCATCGGCGCGCTGGTGCCGGCGGCGATCATGTCGATCGCGGCGGCCAACCTGTTCACCCGCAACATCTACCGCGAGTACCTCAACAAGAACGCCACCGACGCCCAGGAGGCGAAGGTGTCGAAGATCGTGTCGCTGGTGGTGAAGGTCGGCGCGGTGCTGTGCATCCTGGCGCTCGACCCGCAGTTCTCCATCGACCTGCAGCTCATCGGCGGCGTGATCATCCTGCAGACGCTGCCATCGGTGGCACTGGGCCTCTACACCCGCTGGTTCCACAAGGGCGGCCTGCTCGCGGGCTGGGCGCTCGGCCTGGCCGCGGGCATGTGGATGCTCTACCTCATCCCCAACCCCGCCACCGGCAAGGCGCACTTCGGCGGCTCGGCGTTCGGCCTGTCCAACCTCGGCTTCGACACCACCATGACGATCTACGCGGGCTTCCTCGCGCTGGCCGTCAACCTGGCCGTGGCGGCGCTCGGCACGCTGGCGTTCCGGGCGATGAAGGTGGCCGACGGCGAGGACGCGACGTCGCGCGGGGACTACTTCGCCGACGAGGGCGACCCGAAGGTCAAGGAACTGGACCTGTCGGCCCCCCACTGACCGGCTCCCCCTTCCGAGGCCCGCGCCCCCGACCGGGGTGCGGGCCTCCGGCGTCCGCGCCCCGACAGGGGGTGCACGCCCCGACTTCCGCGCCCCGACAGGGGCAGGCCTCCGGTGTCCGCGCCCGGACGGCTTCAGGTACGCGCGTCCTGGGCCAGGCGACCCGCCGCGGCCCGGGACGCGACGACCAGAGGCCGTCCGGCTTCGAGGTCGCTCACCGTCACGGCCGGTGGCACCACCGGCGGTGGCAGGGCGGGCGTGACGGTCACCCCGACGCCCGCCAGGCGCATGCGCAGCCGGGTGACGTACATGACGACACCGCCCGACAGTCGCAGGTGCGCGAACCGCTGGCGGACGAGCACACCACGCCGGCGGAACCAGTGCTCGCCGTCGGTGATCGCGACGGTGTCCATGGAGAGCTTGAGATGGGCGCGTGGCCCGTACGGGGTGGGCCGGTCGGTCACGCCGTGGAACCGGGCCCCGGTCATGGTCAGCGTGGCGGCGCGGAGCCCCGACTCGCCCTCCGCGCCCCGGCCCCCGCGCGTGGCCTCCCCCGTGGCGGCGGCCCCCGGCTCGGCCGAGGTGGGTGACGGCGGTCCTGCGTGGGGGGCCATGGCGGCTTGTCCGTGCAGGAGCAGGGGGAGAGCGGTGGAGAGCGCCGCCACGCCCCGCCACCTGTCCGGGGACCGCCCGCCGTCGGCCGCGGCGTCACTCCCGGTGGGCGGAGCACCCCCGCCGCCCCGAGCCGGGGCGTCCGCGCGAGCGGTGGGATGCCAGGCGACGAGGAGCGCGCCTCCGACGACGCCGAGCGCCATCCCGAGGCCGAACCCGCCGAGGTTGGACGTGACGAACGACGCCAGCGACAGCCCCGTGGCGACGACGCCGAGGAAGCAGCGCTGCTCGTGACGCCACCAGCTCAGCACGCCCGCGGTCGCGAGCAGGCCGCCCACGAGGTAGCCGGAGACTCCGGCGACCCCCTGGTGGACGATGAACGGCAGCGGCGCGAGGGGCGCGAGCAGGACGGCGAGCCCGCCCAGCGTCACCCACAGGCCGCCCCAGAACGGCCGGCTGCGGCGCCACCGCCGGAACCCGGCCGCGATGCCGCAAAGTGACGTCGTCATCGCGGTCAGAAGCACTCGTGGTCACCGCGCCTGAGGCTCAGCCGGAGCCCGTCGAGCCGGAAGGTGCCGGCGTTGACCGCGTAGGCCGTCTGCCGCAGCCGGGTGATCCGGACGGTGCGGGCCTGCTGGCCGACGGCGCCGGGCCGCCCCGCCAGGCCGGCCGGCACGTCGAGGGTGGAGGCGTCGCGGCCGATCTCGATGTCCTCGAACGCGGCGTCGCCGGAGAGCTGCTGCAGGTCGATCACCAGGTCGGTCGCCAGCACCGGGCGCTCGCCGTGGCCGGCCTCGACGAGGAACGTGACCTCGCCGGCGGGCGTGGGCATGAGCACCGACTGGCACAGGCCGGTGATCCTGGCCCGGCGGATCACCGACAGCAGGACCGGGTGTCGCGCCTTCCCGGCGGTGACGGCGACGGCGCCGTGCTGCGCGAACCCCTCCCCTTCCAGCAGGTCGGCGGAGACCTTGAAACGCTGCCCGGAGACCGCGAAGGACGCGGCGACCCCGCCCTGCCCGGTCACGCCCGCCAGGACCGCGGCGGCCACCAGCGCGGGCAGCAGCGCGAGCGCGAATCTGCGCCACCTCGTGCCGCCGCACGCGGGCTCGACGGCCGTGTCGGTGGTGGTCATGCGCGCCTCCCTTCGCCGATGGCCGGCGGCCACGACCGCCGACAGATGCGCCCGCAAGGGGCGGGCCGCGACAAGTATAGACACTCTTTGCATGCGTTTGACTACACAGAGCATCTTCCCCTGGACCACAGGCGTCGCCGTATCGTCCCGGCACACCATCCCTAAACGGGAGTCATCATGCTTACCACGGAGAAACACGAACAGTCGCTATCAGGTCACTCCCCGCTGTGATGCCATGAATGCGGCCCGGCCGAGGCGCCGGCGCCACGGAGGGACCCCGAGCGAGAGGCGACCACATGAGCGCAGGCGGTGCGGCGAACGGGCGGGCGTGGCCACGGGAGGCGGTGGCGGTGGTGGGCGTCGGATGCCGCCTGCCGGGCGGCATCGACGACCTGGACGCCCTGTGGCGGGCGCTGCTGCGCGGCGAGGACCTGGTCGGGAACGTTCCACCGGACCGCTTCGAGACCGACCGGTACGTCGACGAGAGCACGCCGAGGCCCGACCGGAGCTACACCCGGGCCGGCGGCTTCCTCGACGACGTCGCGGGTTTCGACGCGGCCTACTTCGGGATCTCACCCAAGGAGGCGGCGGCCATGGACCCGCAGCAGCGGCTGCTGCTGGAGATGGCGGCCGAGGCGTTCGACGACGCGGGCATCGACCCGGCGACGCTGGCCGGGTCGGACACCGGGGTGTTCGTCGGGATCTCCGACCCCTCCTACGGGGTGCTCCAGGGGCTGGAGCCGGGAGCCATGGGGCCGTACACGATGTCCGGCGCGGCGCTGTCGATCGCGGCGAACCGGCTCTCGCACGCCTTCGACCTGCGCGGACCGAGCATGAGCATCGACACCGCCTGCTCGTCGTCGTTACAGGCGGTGGAGCGCGCGTGCCGGGCGCTGGCCGAGGGGTCGAGCCGCGTGGTGCTGGCCGGCGGCGTCAACGTGCTGCTCAGCCCCAACGGGTTCGTCGGGTTCAGCCAGGCTTCGATGCTGTCGCCGACGGGCCGGTGCCGGGCCTTCTCGGCGGACGCCGACGGGTTCGTCCGGGCCGAGGGCGGCGGGGTGGTGGTGCTCAAGCGGCTGGCCGACGCGCTCGCCGACGGCGACCGCGTGCACGGTGTCATCATGGGGGCCGCGGCCAACAACGACGGCCGCACCATGGGGCTGGCCCTGCCGAACAGCGAGGCGCAGGAGGCGCTGCTGCGGCAGGTCTACCGGACGGCCGGCATCGCGCTCGACGACGTCGCGTACGTGGAGGCGCACGGCACGGGCACCCAGGCGGGCGACCCGGCCGAGTGCCTGGCGTTGGGGCGGGTCCTCGGCGGGGCGCGGACCGGTGGGCCGCTGCCGATCGGGTCGGTCAAGACGAACCTGGGGCATCTGGAGCCGGCGTCCGGCATGCCGGGGCTGTTCAAGGCGCTGCTGGTGCTCAAGCATCGGATGATCCCGGCGTCGTTGCACGCGGAGGTGCCGAACCCGGCGATCGACTTCGACGGGCTCGGGCTGAGCGTGGTGACCCGGCCGCGGCCGCTGGACGCGGCGGGCGGGCGGCCGGTGGTGGGGGTCAACTCGTTCGGGTTCGGTGGCGCGAACGTGCACGTGGCCCTGGCCGCCGCTCCCCCGCCGCCCCCGCCGTCCGCGCCCGCCCCCCACGGCGGCGCGGTGCCGTCCGGGGTGCCGTCCGCGGTGCCGTCCGCGGTGCCGTCCGCGGTGCCGTCCGCGGTGCCCGGGGTGCCGTTCGTGGTGTCGGCGCGGAGCCCGGCGGCGCTGGCCGACGCCGTCGAACGGGCCGCCGGGCAGCTCGCGTCGGCGGACCGCCGCCACTTCTACGACCTGGCCTACACCGCGGCCCGGCGGCGCGCCCGGCACCGGCACCGCGCCGTGGTCCTGGCTGGTTCGCCGGCGGAGGCGGCCGGCGCTCTGGCGGCCCTGAGCGCCACGGGCGGCGAAGCCACCGGCGCGCACGAGCCGGCGGCCGGCGTGGCCGGGCCGCGCGCCGTGCGCGGCGAGGTCGTGGGGCACGGTCAGGTCGCGCTGGTGTTCTGCGGCAACGGGTCGCAGTGGGCCGGGATGGGCGCCGACCTGCTGACCGACCCCGCCTTCCGGCGGGCGGTGCAGGCGGTGGACGCCGAACTGGCGCCCAGGCTGGGCTGGTCGGTGCTGGAGGAGCTGGCGCTGCCTGCCGGCCGGTGGCGGCTGTCGGCGACCGAGGTCGCGCAGCCGCTGCTGTTCGCCGTGCAGGCCGGGCTGGTGGAGACGCTCAGGGCGGCGGGCGTACGGCCGGGCGCGGTGGCCGGGCACAGCGTGGGCGAGGTGTCCGCCGCGTACGCGGCCGGGGCGCTCTCCCTGGCGCAGGCGGCGCGCGTGATCGCCGAGCGCGGGCTGGCGCAGGCGGCCACGCGCGGGCAGGGCGGCATGGCCGCGGTGGGCCTGTCCGAGACGGCGGCCAGGCAGATCCTCGCGGACTATCCGCAGGTGGAGGTGGCGGCCGTGAACTCCGACCGGGACGTGACGGTCGCCGGGCCGCAGGGGTCGCTGAAGTCACTGGGCGAGGACCTGACGGCGCGCGGGGTGTTCTTCCGCGAGCTGGACGTGGACTACCCGTTCCACAGCAGCGCGATGGACCCGATCCGCGAGCGGCTGTGCGAGGCGCTCGCGGGGTTGCGGCCGTCCCGGCCCCGCGTCCCGATGATCTCCACGGTGACCGGCGAGCCCGTGACCGGCGGCGAACTGGACGGCGGCTACTGGTGGCACAACGTGCGCCGGCCGGTGCGGTTCGCGGCGGCGGTGCAACGGCTGCTCGCCGACGGCTTCGACGTGCTGCTGGAGGTGGGCCCGCACCCGGTCCTGAGCACCTACCTGCGCCGCGTCTCCGCCGCCGCCCGCGTCAGGACCGCCGTCGTGCCGACGCTGCGGCGCGGCGAATCCGGTCCGGTCCAGGTCGGCGCGGCCGTCGCCGGGGTGCTCGCCTCGGGAGCGGAGCTCGACTGGGAACGTCACTTCCCCCGCCCCGGCGTGGTCCGGGCGCTGCCCGCCTACCCGTGGCAGCGGCAGCGGCACTGGATGGGCGATCCGACGGCCTGGGCGCACGCGCTCGGCGACCCGGCGATCACGCATCCGCTGCTCGGCCAGCGGCTCCCGACACTGGACCCGGCCTGGTTCGGCGAGCTCGACCCGGTACGGGCGCCCTGGGTGAGCGACCACCGGGCCGGCGGCGCCGCCGTGATGCCCGCCACCGGCTACGTGGAGATGGCCCTCGCCGCGGGACGGCAGGCGCTGCCGGAGGCCGCCGACGCGGTCGAGGTGGACCGGGCCGCCATCAGCCGGGCGCTGGTCGTGCCCGGCCCGGGCGCCGAGCAGGCCTGGGTGCAGACCACGCTGTCGGCCGAGACGGGCGTGGTGACGGTGGCCAGCAGCACGAGGCGCGGCCGGCACGTTCGCGAGCACTTCCGGGCCCGGGTCCGGCCGCTGCTGTGCCCGGCGCCGCCGCCGCTGGACGTCGGGGCGTTGCGGGACCGCGTCGCCACACCGGTGGACGTGGCCGGCTACTACGCGCGGGCGGCCGAGGGCGGCATGGTGTGGGGTCCGGCGTTCCAGGTGCTGACGGGGCTGTGGACGGGCGAGGGCGAGGTGCTGGGCACGTACTCCTGCCCGGACCAGCGCGACGGGCGCTACCAGGCGCATCCCGTGGTGCTCGACAGCGCTCTGCAGGCCGGGGTGCTGTGGCTGGTCGACGAGCTGCTGTCGGGCCAGGGGTACATGCCGTCGGCGATCGGCGCGGTCCGGTTGTGGCGCACGCCCGACCCCGAGGGGCTGGTGTTCGTCCGGCAACGGTCGCGCACCTCCGACGAGGTGCGCTGGGACATCACGGTCGCCGGTCCGGACGGCCGGGTCGCGGCCGAGATGGAGGGCTGCCGGCTGCGCCGGATGCCGGGCCGGCACGGCACGCCGGTCCGCCGCTACCACGTCGAGCTGCGGGCGGCGCCCCGCCCCGGCGAGCCGGCCGCGCCGTGGCCGGCGTCCTCCCCGGCGGAGCTCCTGGCCGGCGCGGACGAGCGGCTGGCGCGCGTCCGGTCGGCGTGGCGGGAGCTGGACTATCCGGCGTACGCCGCCCGGTCGGCGAAGACCTTCGCCCACGCGCTGGCGTCCGCGCTCGCGGAGCTGACCGGCCCGGCGGACGGGCCCGGCCCGGCGGACGGGACCGGCGAGGTCGGCCGGGCCGGAGGAGAGAGGCGGTGGTTCGGCACGGACGAGTTGCCGGGCGCCTGCCGGGAGGGGCGGCTGCGGCGGATGGTCGAGGCGGCGCTGCCGCTGCTCGAACGGCACGGCCTGGTGGAGCGCCGCGGCGAGCGGGAGCTGCGGCTGGCGGGGTCGCTCGCGGGCGACCCCGCCGAGCCGCTGCGCGAGCTGGTCGCCGAGGGGGCGTCCTTCGCCGCCCAGACGGCGCTGACGGTGCGGGGCTGCCTGCATCTGCCGGAGCTGCTGCGGGGCGAGCGCGCGGCGGCGGACGTGCTGCACTCGGGGGGCGGCGGGGAGCTGCTGGACCAGTTCCACGACGTCGGGCCGGTCAGCCTGTGCGGGCACCGGATGGCTCGGGCGCTCGTCGCGCGGATCGTCGAGGAGTGGCCGGCGGACCGGCCGCTGCGGATCCTGGAGGTGGGCGCCGGGACCGGCGGGGCGACCGCCGCGCTGCTGCCGATCCTGCCCGCCGACCGGGCCCGCTACACGGTCACGGACGCGGACGCGACGGCGCTGGCCCGGCTGCGGCGGCGCTTCTCGGGTTACGACTTCGTCGAGTACGGCGTCCTCGACCTGGACACGGATCCCCATGCGGGGCCGCCGGACCGAGGCGCGGAGACGGAACCTGCGGGCGCGGAAACGGAACCTGCGGGCGCGGAGACGGAACCTGCGGGCGCGGAGACGGAACCTGCGGGCGCGGAGACGGAACCTGCGGGCGCGGAGACGGAACCTGCGGGCGCGGAGACGGAGCCGGTAGGGGCGGCGCTGGAGGCCGGCGGGTTCGACCTGGTGGTGGCGGTGGGGTGCCTGCACCGGGCCCGCGATCTGGCCGCCGCGCTGCGCCGCGTGTCACGGCTGCTGGCTCCCGGCGGCAAGCTGCTCGCGGTCGAGCCGCACCGGGTGGAGCCGCTGTTGCCGTTCCTGGGGCTGGCGGAGGATTTCTGGGACGTCGCCGACCGGGACCTGCGTCCGGTGTCGCCGCTCCTGGCGGCGGACAGGTGGCCGGAGCTGCTGACCGCGACCGGCTTCACCGAGGTCGTGCGTACCGGGCCGGAGCCCGAGGGCGAGGCGGGCGACCTCTCCCTCCTGCTGGCCACGGCCGCCGGGGCGCACG
The DNA here is from genome assembly GCF_043204415.1 of Nonomuraea sp. NPDC047897. Lineage (NCBI taxonomy): Bacteria > Bacillati > Actinomycetota > Actinomycetes > Streptosporangiales > Streptosporangiaceae > Nonomuraea > Nonomuraea sp. NPDC047897. Next base: position 145,247 of record NZ_JBIDCC010000005.1, read on the forward strand.
CGCAGCCGCGGCCGTCGCCGGAGGCGCGGCCCGATGGCGTGTGGATCGTCGCCGGCGAGGACGACGGCGAGGCGCTGGCGGCGGCGGCGGGATCGTCGCTCGCGGCGCGCGGCGGGCGGGTGGTCCGGTCGCCGTTCAGCGACGATCCCGGTGACTGGACCGGCCGGGTGCCCGGCGAGGCGGACGCGGTGACGTTCACGCTCGTCCTCGGCGGGACGTCCGGGACGGACGGCCCGGACGTCCCGGACGGCGCCGCAGGCAGCGGACCCGACGCGGCGCCCCTTGCGGTGGTGGAGCGGATCACGCGTCGAGCGGCGGTGTTGCGGGCTGTGGCGCTGGCCTGCGAGCAGCTTCCCCAGGACGTCCGCGTCTCGCTGTGGGTGGTGACGCGGCCGTGCGGCGCGCTGCCGGAGCCCGACGCCGCCGGCTCGCCGCTCCATCCCGAGGACGCGGCCACCTGGGGGACGGCCCGTTCCCTGGGCAACGAGCTGCCCCGGCTCGCCGTACGGCGCGTGTGCCTGCACCGCGGTGGTCCGCCCGCGCGCGACGCGGAACGCCTGGTGGCCGAGCTGGTGGAGCCCGGGGAGGAGGACGAGATCCTGCTCACCCGCCGGGGGCGGTTCGTGCCTCGGCTGGTGGAGACCGGAGAGCTGGTGGAGAGAGGGGAGCAGGCCGGGCCCGTGTCCGCGGGCGGCGCCTACCGGCTCGCGGTGCGCGATCCCGGGCTGGCGCACGGCCTGGAATGGGAACGGGCGGACGTGCCGGAGCCGGGGCCGGGCCAGGTGGTGATCGAGGTCCGGGCGATCGGCCTGAACTACCGCGACGTGATGCGCGCGGTCAACCTGCTGCCCTCCGAGGCGGTCGAGGCGGTCTTCGGCGGCCACGAGCTGGGCCTTGAGTGCGCCGGGATCGTCGCCGCCGTGGGCCCCGGCGTCACGAGGATGCGGCCGGGCGACCGCGTCGCCGCCGCCGGGCCGGTGGGGTTCGGCAGCCACGCGGTGTTCGAGGAGTGGGCGGCCATCGCCGTGCCGGCGGAGACGACGTTCGCCGAGGCGGCCACCCTGCCGATGGCGTTCTCGACGGTCTACCACTCGCTGCACCACTGCGCGCGTCTCCAGGCGGGCGAGACGGTCCTGGTGCACGGCGGGGCGGGCGGGGTCGGCATGGCCGCGCTGGACTACGCCCGGCTCGCCGGAGCCCGGGTGATCGCGACGGCGGGGACGGAGGCCAAACGCGACCTGCTGCGTGTGATGGGGGCCGACCACGTGCTCGACTCGCGCGGCCTGCGCTTCGCCGAACAGGTCAGGGAGCTGACCGACGGCCGGGGCGTGGACGTCGTGCTCAACTCCCTGGCGGGCGAGGCGATCACCCGCGGCCTGGAGTGCCTGGGACACGGCGGCCGGTTCGTGGAGCTCGGCAAACGCGACATCTTCGAGAGCCGGCATCTGGCGCTGCGGCCGTTCGGCGACAACATCTCCTTCCACGGGGTGGACATCGGCACGTTGATGTGGCGGGACCCGGGTCTGGTCGCCGGCCACATGACGGTGCTGAGCCGCCTCGCCCACCGCCCGGTGCTGCCGCACACGGTCTACCCCGCCGACCGGGTCGCCGACGCCTTCGCCCAGATGCGCCATTCCCGGCACATCGGCAAGATCATCATCTCGCTGGATCCGCGCGACGAGCCCCTCACGGTACGGGCGCGGCCGGGAACGCCCCGGCCGGACGCCGCGGGCACCTACCTGGTCACCGGCGGGCTGGCCGGGTTCGGCGCGGCCACCGCACGCCACCTGGCCGCCGGGGGCGCCCGCCACCTGGCGCTGGTCGGGCGCCGCGGCGCCGGCACGCCGGGGACGGCCGCGCTGGTCGAGGAGCTGGCCGGCCTGGGCGCCCGGGTCAGCGTCCACGCCGCCGACGCGGGCGACCTCGACGCGATGCGCCGCGTGTTCGCGGAGGCGGCCGCGGCGGGCCGCCCGGTGTGCGGCGTCGTCCACGCGGCCATGCACCTGGACGACGGCCCGCTGGCCGACCTGGACGACGACCGCGTCCGCGCCGTCCTGCACCCGAAGGTCGCCGGGGCGCTGGTCCTGGACGAGCTGACCCGGGACCTGCCGCTGGAGCGGTTCGTCCTGTACTCCTCGCTCACCACCATCGGCAACATCGGCCAGACCTCGTACGTGGCGGCCAACCTCCACGTGGAGGCGCTCGCCCGCAGGCGCCGCGGGCAGGGCCGCCCCGCGCTCGCCGTGGGGCTGGGCGCGCTCGCCGGCACCGGCGTGCTGAGCCGGGGCACGCAGGCGGAGTCGCTGGCCAGGCTCGGCATCGAGGCGGTCCGTCCCGGTCAGGCCCTCGCGGCCGTGGACGACATGCTGGCCGAGCGAGCGGGCGTGGCGATGGTGGGCCGGTGCGACTGGGCCCGGCTGCGGCAGGTCCTGCCGGGCCTGCGCCGGCCGTGGCTGTCGGCGGTGCTCCCGCCCGGGGCCGAGCAGGGCTCCGGCACGAGCGACGTGCCGGCGATGCTCGCGGCCATGACGGGCGAGCAGGCGCACGCCTTCGTCCTGGAGCAGATCACCGCCCTGCTGGCCGCGGTGCTGCTCGTCCCGGCCGACCAGCTCGACCCCGACCGGCGGCTGGACGAGTACGGGATGGACTCGCTCATGGCCACCGAACTGCTGCTGTCCCTGCGGCACCGGTTCGGCGTGGACATCCCGCCGATGGAGCTGATCCGCGGCGCGGGGACGATCGCCGACATCGCCCGGACGGTGCTGCTGCGCCTCGGCCTCCGGACCGCCCGGGCGGCCGCCGGATGACCGGGTGCGGCCGGCCGTACCGACGAAGGAGACGCGCATGACCACGGTTCACACCCGCATCACCGCGGTGGCCGCCCACCTGCCGGAGACCACGATGACCACGACGGAGCTGGAGGACCGGCTGGCCGCCCGCAATCCCGGCCTCGACCTGCCGCGGGGGGTCATCCACAACGGCAGCGGGGTGCGGCGCCGCCACCTCGCCGCGCCGGATGAGAAGCCGTCGGACCTGGCCGCGCACGCCGCCGGCCGGGCGCTGGCGCAGGCCGGGCTCCAGCCGCACGACCTCGACCTGATCGTTTACGCGGGCGTGACGATTGACCTGGTCGAGCCCGCCACCGCGCACGTCGTGGCGGCCAAGCTCGGCGCCGGCTGTCCCGTCTTCGACGTGCGCAACGCCTGCAACGGCATGCTGAACGCGATCCAGGTGGCCGACGCGCTGATCCGCGCCGGCCGGCACCGCCGGGTCCTGGTCTGCTGCGGGGAGCTGGCCAGCGCGTTCATGCCGTGGACGCTGACCGGCGCGGCGGAGTTCTTCGCCGTGGCCGCCGCCTACACCGTGTCCGACGCCGGCGCCGCGCTGCTGCTGGAGCCGGGAACGGAGCCGGGCGTGCTCGGCCACCGGTTCGCCGCGCACTCCGCCGGCTGGCAGGCGGCGACCGTGGACCTGACGAACCTCACCAGCGACCCCGCGTCCGCCTGGCCGCAGCTCCGGCCGCTCACCGTGGACGCGGCCGGCCTGCTGCGCGGCATGCGGCGCATCGACCTCACCGTGTTCCACAAGCTGCTCAGCGACCTCGGCCTGACCTGGGACGACTTCGCGGCGATCTGCGTGCACCAGGCGTCGCTGCCGGCGCTGTGGAAGTTCTGCGAGCAGGCCGGGATACCGCCGGGCAAGGTCGTCGTCACCATCGCCCAGCACGGCAACCTCGTCGCCGCCACGCTGCCGGCGCAGCTCGCCCACGCGGTGGGCACGGGCCTGGTGCGGCGCGGCGACCTGGTGGCCATGGTGGGGCTGGCCAGCGGGTTCAGCGCCGGTGTCGTGGTCGTGCGGTGGTGAGGCGATGACGCCCGACATCCCCGCCGGGACCGTTCCGCACGAGCCGGTGAGCGAGGTGGTCCTGCGGGCCGAGCGCTGGGCGCGGGAACAGCCCGGCGTGATCGCCTGCCAGGTGGGCGGGCGCGCGCCGGAGGCGATCACCTACCTGGAGATGGCGAGGTCCGTGGAGCACACGACGGCGGCGCTGGCGCGGGCCGGCGTGCGGCCGGGCACGCGGGCCGTGCTGCTCGTGTACCCCGGCGTTGAGCTGGGGGTGCTGGCGCTGTCGCTGCTGCGGATGGGCGCGGTGCCGGTCATGGTCGATCCGGGCCTGCCGTGGGCCGCGATCAGGCGCTGCCTGGACCGGGCCGGCGCGCAGGCGTTCATCGGCGTCCCGCTCGCCCAGGCGGCCAGGCTGGTGCTGGGGTGGGCCAGGCGCGGCAACCGGGTGAGCATCACGGTCGGCCCGCGACGGCTGTGGCCGGGGCAGACCCTGGCGGGCCTGCGCGCCGCCGTGTCGCGGCCGGAGGCGCCGGCGTCGGTGCCGACGGCGTCCCGGGCGGCGGCCCAGCCGGAGGCGCCGGCGTCGGCGGGGGTGGGGGCGCGGCGGCCGTCGCCTGACGATCTCGCGCTGATCGCCTACACCTCCGGCTCCACCGGCCCGCCCAAGGGCGTGCCGCTGCGGCACCGCCACCTCGCCGCGCAGCTCGACCTGCTCGCCACGCTCGACCTCTTCCTGCCGGGCACGCCCATGCTGTCCACCTTCGTGCCGTTCGCGCTCGGGGCGGCGGCGCTCGGGGCGACCGCTGTCCTGCCCGACCTGGACCCGCGGCGGCCGGTCCGCGCCGATCCGGCCCGGCTGGCCGCCGACATCCAGCGGTACGGCGTGGCGGGCGTGTTCGCCGCCCCGGCGCTGCTGGACCGGCTGGCCCGCCACTGCGTGGCCCGGGGTCTGATCCTGTCGTCCGTGCGGGACGTGGCCGTGTCGGGGGCGCCGCTGCCGCTGCCGACTCTGCGCCGGGTGCGCGCCTGCCTGCCCGCCGGGGCGCGGGTGCTGTCGGTGTACGGAGCCACGGAGTGCCTGCCGGTGGCCGCGATCACGGGCCGCGACCTGGCCGCCGCCCACTCCGGCCGGGCCTCGGCCGGACTCGGAGCCCCGGCGCCGGCCGGGCTCACGCGCCCGGTACCCGCCGGGCTCGGGCCGCCGGAGGCGCAGGCGCGGGGGACCTGCCTGGGGCTTGCGCTGCCGGGCACGCGGGTGCGGGTGATCAGGGTGACCGACGGCCCGATCGACCGGTGGAGCGACGAGCTGTCCGTGCCGGCCGGCACCGTGGGCGAGATCGTCGTCGCCTCCCCGGCGGTGAGCGAGCCGTACCTGGGCGACCCCGCCGCGACCGCGCTGGCGCGGATCCACGACGGCCGGCGGGTCTGGCACCGCATGGGCGATCTCGGCCACCTCGACGAGCACGGCCGCCTGTGGTTCGCCGGGCGCAAGTCCGAACGGGTCAGCACGGCCGGCGGCGACCTGTACACCGACCACGTCGAGACCTTGTTCGCCGCGGTGCCCGGCGTGCGGCGCACCGCCCTCGTCGGCGTCGGGCCGCCGGGCGCGCAGCGCCCGGTCCTCGTGGTGGAACCCGAGCCGCGCGCCGACCGCGACCGCGTGCGGTCCGCGATCCTCGCGACGGCCGCCCGGCACCCGCACGCCGCCGACTTGCGCGCGGTGCTGTTCCATCCCGGGTTCCCGGTGGACGCCCGGCACAACAGCAAGATCCGCAGAGGGGTGCTGGCGGGGTGGGCGGCCCGCCGGCTGCGGGAGGGTCCGCGGTGAACGTCCTGGTGACGGGAGGGGGCGGGTTCCTGGGCGGGGCGGTGTGCCGGCGGCTGGTCGCGCGCGGCGACACCGTCCACGCCCTGCACCGCCGCCGCCACCCGGGCCTCGACGAGCTCGGCGTGATCCAGCACCTCGCCGACCTGCGCGACGCCGCGGCGGTGCGGGCCGCGGTGGGCCGCTGCGAGGCCGTGGTGCACTGCGCCGCCAAGGCGGGCGCGTACGGGCCGGACCGCGAGTACCTGGAGATCAACGTGGACGGCACCCGCAACGTGCTGGACGCCTGCGCGCGCACCGGCGCGCGGCTGGTTCACACGTCCTCCCCCAGCGTCGTGCACGACGGGCGCGACCTGGAGGGCGTGGACGAGTCGGCGCCCTACGCCCGCCGCTTCACCGCGGCCTATCCCCGGTCCAAGGCCGCGGCCGAACGGCTCGTGCTGTCCGCCGCGGGCACGGTGCCCGTCGTCGCGCTGCGCCCGCACCTCGTCTGGGGGCCCGGTGACCCGCACTTCCTGCCTGGCCTGGTGGCCAACCGCCGCCGGCTGTGGCTGCTCGGCCTGGCCGACAGGACGGTCGACACGGTCTACATCGACAACGCCGCCGACGCCCTCGTGCTGGCGCTCGACCGGCTGCGCCCGGGTTCGGCGCTGTGCGGCCGGGCGTACTTCATCACCCAGGGTGAGCCCTGCGGCTTCGGCGCGTGGGTCAACGCGCTGCTCGCGGCCGCCGGTGTGGCGCCGGTGCGGCGGCGGCTGCCCGCCCGTCCGGCGTGGCTGGCGGCGGCGCTGCTGGAGGGCGGCTGGCGCCTCGCCGGGAGGCTGGGGCTGGACCTCGGGGAGCCGCCGCTGACCCGGTTCCTGGTGGAGCAGGCCTCCACGGCGCACTGGTTCGACATCTCGGCGGCCCGCCGTGACCTCGGCTACGAGCCCCGGGTGGGCACCGCCGACGGCCTGGCCCGCCTGACCGCCCACCTTTCCACCCATCCGCCGGAGGTCGCCCCGTGACCGGACACCCCGGCTACCCGTTCACTTCCCGCTGGTTCGCCCCGCCGGCACGGGGCGGGCTGCGCCAGCACTACCTCGACGAGGGGTCGGGCGCGCCGTTGCTGTTCGTGCACGGCAACCCGTCGTGGAGCTACCTGTGGCGGCGGCCGGTCCTGGCGCTGCGGGACTCGTTCCGCTGCGTCGTGCCCGACCACATCGGCATGGGCCTGTCCGACAAGCCCGCAGAGGACCGCTACCCGCACACCCTGGCCTCCCGGGTGGCGGACCTGGAGGCGCTGGTCGGCCACCTGGTCGGGGCGCACGGCGCGCCGGAGCGCGGCTGGACCCTGGTCGTGCACGACTGGGGCGGTCCGATCGGCCTGGCGTGGGCGGCCCGCCGTCCCGGACGGGTGGCGCGCCTGGTGATCCTCAACACCGCCGCCTTCCCCAACCCGCACGGCGAGCGGGTGCGCGCGCCGCTGCGGTTGCCGCTCTGGCTGTTGCGCGAGACCGCGCTGGGCGGCTGGCTGTTCCGTCGCAACGTCTTCGCCCGCGGTGCCACCTGGCGGCCGCTCGGGGTGCGCCGCCGGATGCCGGCCGAGGTGCGGGCGGCGTTCCTCGCCCCGTACGACCGGCCCGCGCACCGCGTGGCCGTCCAGCGCTTCGTCCATGACATCCCGCTGCGGCCCGGCGACGCCGCGTGGCCGGTGCTGCGGGCCACGGGCGAGGCCCTGGAGGGGTTCGCCGGGCTGCCGGCGCTCATCGCGTGGGGGCTGCGCGACCCGGTCTTCGACCGGGGGATCCTCGACGAGTGGCGGCGGCGGCTGCCCGCGGCCCGCACGGTCCTGTATCCGTACGCCGGCCATTACGTGCTGGAGGACGCTCACGAGCAACTCGTGCCGGCCCTGCGCGCCTTCCTGCTGGACACCGTGGCGGCCGGCGATCCACCGACCACCCTTACAGCGTAGATTCATGCGAATTACTGGGAAATACTGGAACTCCTGTTACGCTTCCGGCCATGAGTGACCGGCTGGACGAGCTGGAGAGGCGGATCGACAGGCTGCGGGCCGGGGTGCGCAGGGCCATGCGCGCCAGGGACACCGTCACGGCCCGCGGCCTGCGCGCCGAACTGCGCGCCGCCGAACGCGCCTGGGACACGCTGGTGGCCGGGGAAGCCGCCCCCGGCGACACCTCCCTCGTCCCCGCCCCTCCCGGCGATGCCGTCCCCGCCGCCCACGGCGCCCAGGCACCCGCCGCCCCCGGGCCGGCGGGGCGGGCGAAGCCGCGCGGGGGCCGCCTGGTCACGGTGCGCGAGCAGGTGCACCAGGCGCTCACCCTGCTCGGCGCGCCCGCCCAGCCCAGGCTGGTCGCGGCCGTGAGCGAGGCGCTGCTCGGCGGCGCGCTGCGCGGCGCCCAGCTCACCAGCCTGCGCCGCGACGAGGAGCGCTCGTTCGCCTCCTCCCCCTACGGCCGGCCCTACTACCTGTGCGCCGCGCTGACCGACCGCCTCTCCCCCGCCCGCGGCCTGCTCACGGTGAGCACCTGGCCGCTGGAACGGCGCGTGGTGGGTCCCCTCAGCCCCCGCGTCGACTTCCTGACCTGCGCCATGGCCGTGGCCCGGCACCTCGACGCCGACCCGGTCGCCGCCCTCGACCCGCGCGCCCTGCGGCTGCTCTCCCGCATGGCACGCAACATCCCGGGCGCCGCCGCCGCCGACCTCGGCCCGCCCGACCCCGCGCGGGTGACCGACGCCGCGGCCCGGGAGCTGGCCGTGCACGCCGGCCGCGACACGCGGGACCGCGCGGCGCTGGCCGGACGCGCGACATCCCAGCTCGATGACCGGGCCCGGCTGTTCGGCGCCAGTACGCTGATCAGCGTCGCCCGCGGCGCGGTCGCGGGCGGCACCGTCACCACCTCCGGCACCGCCGGGGGCACAGCCACGAGAGGCCGCCGATGAACCGGCTCGACGCGCTTCGGGGCACCACGCCGCCGAAGCCGCACGACGCGCGCGCGATCGCCGCGCTCGCCGCCAACCCCGGCTGCACCCGCCGGGCGCTGCTGGACGGCGCCGGCATCGACAAGGACGCCGCCGCCCGCCACCTGGGGTTCCCGGCCCCGTTCGGCCAGTCGCCGTTCGCGATCACGCGCGGCAACGCGTTCGAGGCGCTGGTGAAGGCCGACGGATGCGCGGAGCTGCTGCGGATGCTGCGCGAGCTGCTCGGCCTGCCGATCGCCGAGGTGGCCTACCACGACGTGGAGAACGTCGGCGCGCACCTGCGCCACGCCCACACGCGCGCCCTGTTCGACCGGGCGGCCCGCGACGGCGACGACGCCGGCACCGTCTACGACCATCCGCTGCTCAGCGTGGAGATCGCCGGCCACACCGCCTACCTGGAGCCGGACGTGGTGGCCTTCCAGCTCGGCGGCCGCTTCCACATCGTGGAGATCAAGTCGTTCGCGGTCATCGACGGGCAGGCCGACCCGTCGGCGGTGGCGGCCGCGGCGCGGCAGGCGGCCGTCTACGTGCTGGCCCTGCGCCGGATGCTCGCCGAGCTGGGCCACGACCCGCTGCGGGTGGCGCACGACGTGGTGCTCGTCTGCCCGGAGAACTTCGCGAACCGGCCCGTGGCGACCCTGGTCGACGTGCGCAGGCAGCTCGGCGTGCTCGAACGGCAGCTCGCCCGGATGACGGCGCTCGACCGGCTGCTGGACGGGCTGCCCGAGGAGCTGACGTTCGACCTGGTGCCGGGCGAGGACGGGCTGCCCACCCGGCCGGCCGCCGAGCTGGCCGACGCGCTGCGCCGGGCCACCGCCCGCTACGCCCCCGACTGTCTGTCGACCTGCGACCTGTGCTTCTTCTGCCGCGACGAGGCCCGCCAGGAGGGCGCCACCGACCTGCTGGGCCGGCACGTCCGCGACGAGCTGGGCGGCGTCGGCTCCGTCGGCGAGGCGCTCGGCCTGGCCGACGGCACCCGCGCCCCCGCCGCCGGGCAGGAGGAGATCGCCCGCCTGCTCCGCAACGCCGAACGCCTGCGCCGGGAGTGCCTGGCGTGACGCCCGCACCTGACCGTCCCGAGTTCCGGGAGCGTCCGTCGTGAGCCTGCTGACCTCCCTCGCCCGGCTGCGGGCGCTCGACGAGGGCATCGCCCAGCCCGTCGCGACCGTGCGGCACTGCCACCTGTCGGCACGCCCGATGGTGTTCGTCCCGCTCAAGCTCTCCGGCGAGGCCGCCGCGCCGCTGGCCGCCATGCTGGGCGCCGACCGCGACCGGCCGCACCTGCTCGTGGTGGCCCAACCGCGCAACCGGGACCTGCGGTTCGCCTGGGCCGCCGAGCTGGCCGGGGTGCTGCTGCCGTACGTGGAGGGGTTCCTGTCGGGCACCGAGACGGTGGAGCGCAGGAACGCCGACCCGTACGAGCGGGCGCTGGACGCCCCGCAGCTCGTCGTGCCCAACACGGCCGGGGTGGCCTTCACCCGGCTCCTCGGCCGGTCCACGCGCTTCCGGCGGTCCGACGGGCCGTACCCGGTGCCGGAGACGGTGCCGCTGCTCGGCCGCTGGCTCACCTACTTCGGTGAGCGGGCCGCGTTCCCCGGCTCGTCGCTCATGCTCGCCGCGACCGAGGAGCTCGGCAGGCACTGGGCGAGCGGGCAGAGCGGGCTGGAGGACGCCAACCTGGCTGCGCTGCTCGGCTGGATCACCGAGGGGCCGCGCGCCGACGCGGAGGACCCGCTCGTCTGGCCGCCGGCCGGCCCGGCGACCGACCCCGGGTTCGACGCCGAGGTGCTGGCGCCCGCCATCGACAGCGGCTCCGCCGAGCGGATCACCGAGGCGCTGCGCACCCAGCTCGAACCCACCTGGCGCCTCATGTGGCAGGCCATCGACCTGCTGGCCGGCCTGCCGGAGGGCGCTTCGGTGGCGCAGCGGTGGGAGCAGGACCGCGGCTCGTTCTCCGGGATGGCCGCGCAGCTCGCCGAGGGCGGGCCGCCGCAGGCCCGCCGCGACGGCGCGGTCGCCGCCGCGTCCCGGCTGGCGCGCATGGAGCGCGCCCAGGCCGCCTACGACGTGCAGCGGGCCTACGACGACCCGCTCGTCATGGCCGAGTACCGGCTGACCGGCGAGGCGTTCGCCGGTGAGGTGGTCGAGACCGACCCCGAGCACGCCGAGGGCGAGGGCCGCTCACGCAAGCTCCGCCCCCTCGTGGTGGTCAAGACCGACGACCCGGTACGGCTGGCGCCCGGCACCGCGCTGGGCACGCCGCAGCGGCGCGGCCAGGGCGCGCAGCTCGTGTCAGCGGGCGACGGCCTGGTCACCATCAAGATCACCAAGGGGATGGGCCGGGGCAGGACGCCCACGCCCGGGTCGGTGCCGGAGGTGGGCGAGCGGGTCTGCTACTCGTCGCTGACCGACGACTTCCAGGGTTCCGCCGCGCTGCCCGAGGCTGAGGCCACCCCGTGGACGCACGGCGGGCCGCCCCACGCGTACGTGCCCACCGACGAGGACGCCGAGGAGGAGTGGTCGTGACAGGACAGGCCGCCGCGCGGCCCGCCGGGCGGGCCGCAGGGGAGGCTCCGCAGGAGGCCGAGCCGGCCGCGAGCCCCGAGCAGGTCGTCCGCGACGTGCTCGCCGACCTGCCGCGCCATCGCGGGGTGGTCGTCGACTCGCCGCCCGGCGCGGGCAAGTCCACCCTCGTCGTGCGGGCGGCGGCGCACATCGCCGAGACCGGCGAGCCGCTGATGATCGTCGCCCAGACCAACGAGCAGGTGGACGACCTGGTGGCGCGCCTGTGCGAGCGGCATCCGCACCTGACCGTGGGCCGGCTGTCGGCGAGCGGGTACGTGGCGCCGCGGCGGATGCTGGAGCTGCCCGGCGTCACCGTCGGCACCCGGGTGCAGGACCTCGGCGACCCGGACATCGTCATCGCGACCGCGGACAAGTGGGCGTGGATCGCGGGGCGGACGTGGCCGTGGGCGATCGTGGACGAGGCGTACCAGATGCGCTCGGACAAGCTGCTGCGCATCGCCGGGCTGTTCGACCGGGCGCTGTTCGTGGGCGACCCGGGACAGCTCGACCCGTTCTCGATCGTGGACGGCGACCGCTGGTCCGGGCTCTCGTGGGACCCGCTGCAGAGCGCCGTTTCGGTGCTGCTGCGGCACAACCCCGACCTGCCGGTGCACCGGTTGCCGGTGTCGTGGCGGCTGCCCGCGTCGGCGGCGCCGGTGGTGTCGCGGGCGTTCTACCCGTTCACCGGGTTCCGTTCGGGCACGGGGCCGGGCGAGCGGCGGCTGGAGCTGGCGACCGGCGGCATGGGCACGGTGCACGACCGGGCGCTGGAGGAGGCGGCCCGGTCCGGGTGGGCGCTGCTGGAGCTGCCGAACCGGCACACCGTGCGCACCGACGGCGAGGCCGTGCGGGCCGTGGCGCTGCTGGCGGCCCGGCTGCTGCAACGCGGCGCGGTCGCGAGCTCGGAGCAGGGCGAACGGCCCGTGACGGCCGGCCGGATCGCGGTGGGCGCCGCGCACCGCGACCAGGTGGCGGCGATCAGGAACGCCGGGCTGCCGCCCGAGATCACCGTGGACACGGCCAACCGGCTGCAGGGACGGGAGTACGACGTGACGATCGTGCTGCACCCGCTGTCGGGGCGGCGGGACGCGACCGCCTTCCACCTGGAGTCGGGGCGGCTGTGCGTGCTCGCCTCGCGGCACCGGCACGCGTGCGTGGTGGTGGCGCGGGCGGGCATCGCCGAGTTGCTGGACGCCCACCCGTCGGCGGAGCCGGTGCAGCTGGGGGTGCCGGTCAAGTTTCCGGACGGCTGGGAGGCCAACCAGTCGGTCCTGGACCACCTGGCGGCCCACCGCGTCTGACCCGCCGCGCGGGCCCGGCGGGTCGCAGGCCGGTCCGCGCGGGCCCGGCGGGTCGCAGGCCGGTCCGCGCGGGCCCGGCGGGTCACAGGCGGCGGCGCAGGACGTCGATGACCATGATCGTGCGCATGCCCGCCGACAGGTAGAGATCGAGGGCCGGCGTGGTGTTGTGCGAGTCGACGTGCAGGATCGTGCCCTGGCGGCCGCGGTCGGCGTCGGCGGCGAACGCGTGCAGCAGCAGGAACCGGCCGAGGCCCCTGCCCCGGAACTCGGGCAGGACGGCCAGCGTCGCGACGTAGCCGCAGCCCTCGTCGGCGACGAACTGGTCGTTGCCGATGACGACCCCCGCGGGGCGGCCGTCGATCCGGGCGAGGGTGAGCCGGCTCCAGTCGGTGGTGCTGCGCGCCTGACGGCGTTCGTACCAGTCGTCGTAGCAGACGGGGACGAAGCCGAAGTGGTCGGCGAAGCCGGCCTGGTGGACCTGGTGGGCCTGCCTGCGCACCTCGTCGCCCTCGCCGGTGTGCAGGGTGATCCCGGGCGGCGGGGCGGGCGGGGCGGCCGGGCCGTCGTGGTCGATGCGCAGCCGGTGGTAGGTGGTGCCGGGGCCGAACCCGTGCCGGTGGGCCAGCGCGCGTTTGGCCTCGTCCACCCGGTGGACGCCGACGTCCACGGTGACGCGGTCGCGGCCGCGCTCGGCGCCCAGCTCGCGGGCCCGGCCGAGGACGAGCCCCCACAGCTCGTCGGCGCGGCTCTCGGCGCCCGGCCGGACGTACACGTCGATCTGCACGAGGTCGTCGTCGCCCGGCGCGTAGGCCGAGGCCCAGCCCACCAGGCGGCCGCCGGCGTCGTGGGCCAGCCAGCCGTCGCGGCCGGGGTCGAAGCCGGGCTCGGCCAGCTCGTCGGCGATGTCGTCGAGGGTCGTGTCGACCCTGCCGAGGACGGCCAGGTCGCACGCGGCCACGAGCTCGTGGATGGCGGCGGCGTCCGCCGCCCGCGGCCGGCTCAGTGAGGTCATGAGGAGGATTGTGCACGGACCGGCCGGGGCGCGCCGCTCATTTTCGGCGCCGCTGGCTAGGCTGGAGAGATGCTCGACAAGACGCCGCTGAGCATCGGCGTCGAGGCGCCGGAGCCGGACGTCGTCCGGCTGGTGCTCGGCGGCGACCTCGACTACGAGACGGTCGCCGGTCTGACGGGGCTGGAGCTGCCCGCCGGCTACCGGCGGCTCGACGTCGACCTGTCGGGCGTGACGTTCCTCGACTCCTCGGGGCTGGCGGCGCTGATCCGCCTGCACCGCCGGGCCGAGCAGGACGGCGGCGCCATGCGGGTGGTGGCGCTGACGCCCTACCTGCGCGACGTGCTGCGGATGACGGCGATGGACCGCCTGTTCGCGCTGCCGCCCGACTGACGCGGCCCGACTGACGCGGCTCCCGCACGCGCCGCGTCCCGCCATTCAGGCGGGCGGGGCGACCGGCTCCTTGTCCCCGTCCGGCGAGGGCGCGGCGCCGCGCAGCGGGATCTCCTTGACGAACGCCGCCAGCACCGGCACGGCCACGGCGAACACGATCGCCCACCAGAAGACGGTGGACAGGGACGAGGTCAGGGACTCCAGGATCGCCGAGCGGCCCTGGGGCGGCATGGCGGCCAGGGTGGCGGGGTCCATCCGGCCGCCGCCCCGCACGAGCCGGTCCGCCGCCTGCGGGCCGAGCCGTTCGGTGAGCCCCTCGGCGAATCCGTGGTTGAACACCGCGCCGAACAGGGACACGCCGAACGAGCCGCCGATGGAGCGGAAGAACGTGGACGTGCTGCTGGCGACGCCGAGGTCCTTCTGCTCGACGCTGTTCTGGGCGATCAGCACGGTGGTCTGCATGAGGAAGCCCATGCCGGAGCCGAGCACGGCGATGTAGAGGCCGGTCTGCCAGCTCGGCGTGCCGACGCCCATGGTCGACAGCAGCCACATGCCGACGACCATGCCGGCGCCGCCGATCACGGGGTAGATCTTGTAGCGGCCGGTCGTGGTGATGGCCCGGCCCACGACCAGGGAGATCACCATGGCGGCGCCCATCATGGGCAGGAGCAGCAGTCCGGAGTCGGTGGCCGAGGCGCCCTGGACCGTCTGCTGGAACAGCGGCAGGAAGTTGATCGCGCCGAACATGGCGAAGCCGAGCAGGAAGCCGATGGCGGAGACGAGGGTGAAGTTGCGGTTGCGGAAGAGCTGGAGCGGCATGATCGGCTCGGCGGCGCCGCGTTCGACGTGGACGAAGGCCGCCAGCGTGACGACCGCGACGGCGGCCAGGGAGAGGATCTGCCAGGAGCTCCAGGCGTAGTCGGTGCCGCCCCAGGTGGTCACGAGCACCATGGCGGTGATGCTGACCGACAGCAGGATCGCGCCCGGCCAGTCGATGCGCACCGGCCCGCGGTCGTGGCGGGGCAGCTTCAGCCTGACGGCGAGCACGGCCAGCGCGACGGCGCCGATGGGCAGGTTCACGTAGAAGGCCCAGCGCCAGTCGAGGTGGTCGGTGATGAAGCCGCCGACGAGCGGTCCCGCGATCATGGCGAGGGACATGGTGCCCGCCATCAGGCCCTGGTACTGGCCGCGCTCGCGGGGCGGGACGAGGTCGCCGATGATCGCCATGACGTTCACGATCAGCCCGCCCGCGCCGAGGCCCTGGAGCGCGCGGAAGGCGATGAGCTGCGCCATGCCGTTCTCGGGGCCGCCGAGTAGGGCCGAGCCGGCCATGCCGCACAGGGCGGAACCGGCCATGAAGACGACGATGGAGACCATGAAGATGGTCTTGCGGCCGTAGAGGTCTCCGATCTTGCCCCAGATGGGCGTGGAGACGGTCGTGCCCAGGACGTAGGCGGTGACGACCCAGGAGAGCTGCGACAACCCGCCGAGCTCGCCCACGATGCGGGGCATCGCCGTGCCCACGATCATGTTGTCGAGCATGGCCAGGATCATCGTCAGCATCAGCCCGGGCAGCACCACCATGACTTCGCGGCGACGTCCTCCCGCTTCCGACATGTGACCCCCATGATTCGCTGGTCCTTACTTGCCGACCGGCAAGCGTCCACTAAGCTAGGTACTTACCAGCCGGCCGTCAAGCTGACTCTCTCAGCGGTAGTTCAGTGGGAAACAGGTGCACAGTGCCCGAAGACACCCGGACCCGTATCCAGGACATAGCGCTCAGGCTCTTCACGGAGCAGGGCTACGAGGCAACGTCGTTGCGCGAGATCGCCGAGGAGCTCGGCGTGACCAAGGCAGCGCTGTACTACCACTTCAAGACCAAGGACGACATCCTCACGAGCCTCGTCGACGTGCGCGTGCAGGAGCTCGAGAAGCTGCTCACCTGGGTCCGGTCGCAGCCGAGGACGCCGCGCACGCGGCACGAGGTGGTGGTCCGCTACGCCGGGCTGCTCCAGGAGCGCCGCTACGTGCAGATCACCCGCTTCCTGGAGCGCAACCAGACGGCCCTGCGCGACAACCCCACGTTCACCCGCATCCGCGAGGCGCTGCTCGACATCACCGTGGAGCTGAGCGACCCCGACGACCCGCCGGCCGTCAAGTTGAGCCGGGCGATGTCGCTGTTCGCGCTGCACGCCGGCAAGTGGCTGATGCAGGGCGAGAAACTGCCGGAGGAGGAGCTGAGCGAGGCGGCGGTGGAGGTGGCGCTCAAGCTGGTGGAGCCGTAGTGGCGATTGGGACGATCGATCGCGGGCATGGGGCTGTCACGCATCCGAACGGGAGGAGAAGCAGGTGGAGGCGACGATAGCGCTCCGGCTGCCCAGGGATGCGGCGAGCGTCCCGCTGATCAGGCAGATCCTCGAGGCGACCCTCAACACCCTCGGCGTCGAGGAGCAGATCCGCGACGACATCGAGCTCATGCTGAGCGAGGCGTGCTCCAACGTGATCAGGCACGCCGGCGCCGGCGACGAGTACACGGTCAGCGCGGGGGTCCACGACGACCTGTGCGTGATCAAGGTGATCGACATGGGGAACGGCTTCGACCCCCGGCTGGTGGGGCAGGCGCCGCCGGAGGCCGAGCACGGCCGGGGCATCCAGATCATGCGGGCACTCGCCGACGACATCCGGTTCACCAACAGGGCCGAGCACGGGGCGGTGGTGTGCCTGGAGAAGCGACTGCGTTTCCTGCCCGGGGCGGCGGCCTCGACGTTCATGGAGGCGGAGGGTGCCGCCCCCATGAACGGCGAAGCGGCGGGGCCGCGCCCGGGCAGGCCCCTATGAGACCCCTCTGAGCACCGTCCGGAGAGCCGTACGGCTGAACACCGCGCGGCCCGGACCGTGCGAGAGCCGGGTGGTGGCCCCCACCATGCACGCGAGCGCGAGCAGGAACACCACCGCGATGAGCACCACTGCCAGGAACACCAGGGACAAGGCGATCGCCACGGAGGCGAGCGCGCCGAGAGCTTCCAACATCCGCCCAGACGTTCCCGCCCGGGCCCGGCCTATGCCTTGACGCGGCGATAGATCCGGCTCACCGGGAGGGAAGATCCCCCGGACCGGGGAGCAGGTCCAGCCGGCGCAGGATGACCCCTTCGCGCAGCGCCCACGGACAGACCTCAAGCCGGTCCACCTCGTACAGGTCCATGACCGCGTCGGCGACCAGCGCGCCGGCCGCGAGCTGCGCCGCCCGGCCCGGCGAGACGCCCGGGAGCTGGGCGCACGCGGCGGAGTCCATGGTGGTGAGCTTGCCGGCCCAGTAGGCCATGTCCTGCCGGGCCAGCGAGCGCGGCGTGTGCGGCCCGTCGCTCGACGGGGCGGCCCCCGCGATCCGGGCGAGCTGCTTGAACGTCTTGGACGTGGCGACCGCTCGGGTGGCCCCGCCGTAGCGGGCGATACTGCCGACCGTGCGGGCGATCTCGGCGCGCACGTGCCTGCGCAGCGCGCGCACCTCGGTGGCGGGCGGCGGGTCGGCGGTGAACCAGTCGCGGGTCAGCCGGCCCGCGCCGAGGGGCAGCGACACGGCCACGTCGGGCTCCTCGTCCACCCCCGCGGCGATCTCCAGCGAGCCGCCGCCGATGTCGAAGGCGAGCAGCCGGCCCGCCGACCAGCCGAACCACCGCCGCACCGCCAGGAACGTCAGCCTGGCCTCGTCGGGCCCGGACAGCACCTCGATGTCCACGCCGCAGCGCGCGTCGATCTGGGTGATCACCTGCTCGCCGTTGGCGGCCTCGCGCACGGCCGAGGTGGCGAAGGCGATGAACTCCTCCACCCCCTTGTCCTCGGCCAGCCGCAGCGCCTCCTCGACGAACGCGCCCAGCAGCTCGATGCCCTCGGCGGACAGCTCGTCGGCGGCGTCGAGGTGCGCGGTGAGCCGCAGCTCCTCCTTGTGGGAGTAGGCGGGGATCGGGCAGGCGCCCCGGTGGGCGTCGACGACCAGTAAATGCACCGTGTTCGAGCCGATGTCCAGCACGCCGAGTCGCATGGGGACGACGCTACAGGCCGCCGCCCGGCACCGCGAAGGCGGGACCTGACCGGCGAACCCGGCCGGCCCGTCCTGGGGGGCCACTACCCTTCCAGATGTCGCGAGGCTTCAGATGCCACGAGGCGGCACAGAGGTCACCGAGCGGGGAGGGAAGCGTTGAGCGCGTGCTGCGGGCCGAGCCGGCCGGAGACCGTGTCGGGGACCGCGCCGGGGACCGCGCCGGCGACCGTGTCGGCGACCGTGTCGGGGGCGCGTCCGGTGCCGGGGGCACCTGCCGCACCGGCGCGGCGGGAGCCGCCGCGCGGGATGGTGCGGGTGCCCGGCGGCACGTTCCGCATGGGCGGCGACGACCCCGACGGGCACCCCGCCGACGGTGAGGGCCCGGTGCGCGAGGTGCGGCTGCGGCCGTTCCTCATCGACCCGGCGTGCGTGACCAACGCCCAGTTCGCCAGGTTCGTCAAGGAGACCGGGTACGTGACGCAGGCCGAGAGGATCGGCTGGTCGTTCGTGTTCCGGCGGTTCGCCACCGGCGGCGTCATGGACGCGGGCGTGCCGGGGGCGCCGTGGTGGGCCGGCGTGGCGGGGGCGACGTGGCGCTCCCCGGAGGGCCCGGGCTCGTCGATCGGCGACCGGCAGAACCATCCGGTGGTGCACGTGTCGTGGCACGACGCCGCAGCCTACGCGGCGTGGGCGGGCAAGCGGCTGCCGACCGAGGCGGAGTGGGAGATGGCGGCCCGCGGCGGCCTGGAGCGGGCGCGTTACCCGTGGGGCGACGAGCTGTCCCCCAACGGGAGGCAGCGGTGCAACATCTGGCGGGGCCCCTTCCCCGCCGCGCCCAGCAAGGGGACGATGCCAGTCAAGTCGTTCCAGCCGAACGGGTACGGCCTGCACAACGTCGTGGGCAACGTGTGGGAGTGGACGGCCGACTGGTGGGGCACCGCGTGGGAGGCGTTCGCCGAGGACCCGGCGGGCCCGGCGGAGGGCACGGCGAAGGTGATGCGGGGCGGCTCCTACCTGTGCCACGACTCCTACTGCAACCGCTACCGGGTGGCGGCGCGCACGTCGAACACCCCTGACTCCTCGACCGGACACACGGGTTTCCGCTGCGCGGCCATACCCTGATCGCATGTCTCGTACCCTGCGACTGTTGATCACCGGCGGCGGCACCGGCGGTCACACCTATCCGGCCCTGACGACCCTGCAGGCCGTCCAGCGGCGTCAGGTGCCGCACGACGTGCTCTGGGTGGGCACCGCGAACGGCCTGGAGGCCAGGATCACGGCCGAGCACGGCATCCCGTTCAAGGCGATCACGACGGGCAAGCTGCGCCGCCGGCCCAACCTGCGTGAGCTCGGCACCAACCTGGCCGACCTGTTCCGCATCCCGGTGGGGGTGGCGCAGGCGGTGGGGCACGCGGCCCGCTACCTGCCCGACGTGGTGCTGTCGACCGGGGGCTACGTGGCCGTGCCGATCGGCGTGGCGGCCAAGCTGATCAGGCGGCCGCTGGTCATGCACGAGCAGACGACGGTCGTGGGGCTGGCCAACCGCATCCTGGCCAGGCTGGCGACGCGGATCGCGCTGTCGCACGAGTCGTCGCTGGAGCACCTGCCGCCGTCGGCGCGGGCCAGGGCCGTGGTGACCGGCAACCCGATCAGGCCCGAGTTGCTGCGCGGCGACCGGGCCGCGGCCTACGACCTGTTCGGGCTGACGTTCGAGGTGCCGCTGGTCTACGTGACGGGCGGTGCGCAGGGCAGCAAGCAGATCAACACGCTCATCGCGGAGATCCTGCCCCGGCTGCTGCCGCACGCCCAGGTGGTGCACCAGTGCGGTCCGGCGTGGATCGACCAGATGCGCGCCGTGCGGCTGCCGCCGGAGCTGGCCGAGCGCTACCACCCGGTGCCGTACGTGGGAGCGGAGCTGGCCGACCTGTTCGCCGCGGCCGACGTGGTGATCTCGCGCAGCGGCGCGGGCACGGTCTCGGAGCTGACGGCCATCGGCAAGCCGTCGGTGCTCGTGCCGCTCATCCCGACGGGCGGCGACGAGCAGCGCAAGAACGCCTCCTACCTGGTGTCGGCGGGCGCGGCGCGGGCGCTGCTGGAGCCGCGTCCGGGGCCCGAGCAGTTGCTGGCCGAGCTGATGCCGCTGCTGGCCGATCCCGGGCTGCGGGCGGCCATGGCGGAGGCGGCGCGCAAGCTGGGCCGCCTCGACGCGGCCGACGTGCTGTGCGACCTGCTGCTGGAGACGGCGGCGGTGTCCCACTGACGTGCGGCCGGCGGCGCGGGGAGGTCAGCCCTCAAGGTGGCGGAACGCCTCGTGCGCCGAGCTGACGCTGCGCCTGAGCAGCCGTTCGAGCTGGTCGGCGTCCTGCGTGAGGCGTTCGATCTCCGGCACGGACAGGGCGTCGGCGCCCGACTCGGCCAGCAGTTCCTCGTAGCGCGGCAGCCGGGCGCGCAGCTCCTCGATCTGGTCGCGGGCGTGGTAGGCCCGCTCGGCCTCGGTGACGTGGGCCGCGTACCGTTCCAGCGCCTCGACGCGGGCGACGACCGCCGCCTCGCTGTCGGCCAGGGCCCGTTCGAGCGGCCGCACGACGGCGGCGACCTCGGGTGCGACGCCGCGGGCCAGCAGCGCGCGATGCTCGGCGCGCAGGGCCGACAGCTTGGCGAGCAGGCGGGCGACCTCCCACTCCTGCTCGGGCAGCAGGATGGCGTTGCGGGGCCCGTCGAGCAGCCCTTCGGCGTTGACGTGGGAGCGCAGCACGGTCCCGATGGCCCGCTGGGCCCGGCCGAGCACGTCCGCCGCCTCCTCGTCGAAGTCCTCGGGCAGCAGGTAGCGGCCGTCGTGCAGGCGGGCCTGCTCGTACACGCCGCGCGCGTGGGGCCGCTCCCGCTCGACGGTCTCGCTCATCGAGGCGATCCTGAGCAGGACGACGAAGACGAAGCCGCCCAGCAGGACGAAGCCGAGCGGCGCCAGCGGGGATTCGAGCAGCAGGGTCATCAGGGCGAGCACCACGGGGGTGGCGGCGAGCAGCGCCACGCTGGACGGGCCGCGCCGCGGCGGCTGCGGCGGCTCGGCGGGCGGCGTCCAGCCGGACCTGATCCGGACCAGCAGGGGGGCGTTCGCGCGCAGCAACCCGGCGATCTCCGGGGGCACTCCCGGATCGACGACCACACCCACGCTCTGCCTCGGCACCCTGGCGCCCCCAACGCTCGTGATGTCCGAATAGTACGGAAGATTGCGCGCCAGTGTCAGCCTCGCGAGGGACAGTCCCGCGTGAGCGGCGGCTCGGCGATCGCGGGGGCGGCCGGCCGCCGGGCAGCGCGAGCGTCCCTCTCACCGCGGCGCGGTGGTCTCCTCCCGCGGGGCCGGGCGACGGCGCGGACGCGGCGTCCCGGCGAGGGCGAGGGCGGCGGCGACGCAGGCGAGCGGGATGGCGGGCAGCACGTAGCGGTGGTCGAAGTCGAGGGCGGCGACGGGGGCGACGAGCAGGAACATCGCGAACGCCCAGGGCAGCAGCGCCGGCCGGCGGCGGCCGACGGACCCGATGCCGCCGGCGAGCAGCAGCACGCCGAACAGGGTGCCGTGCAGGAACCACGGGTAGGGGTAGGCGGCCAGCAGGGAGGCGAACGGCTCGACCGAGCGCATGCCGCGGATGTCGGTGTCGTAGGCCCGCCGCACCTCGCCGATGAGGGCGTGCTGCTCGGGCAGCGCCCAGGAGCCGCGCGGGAAGGACGTGGTGGGGTTCATCCGGCGCGGGTGCGGCACCGGTTCCCAGGTGAAGGCGAGGGAGGTGTCCTTGACGACCTCGGCCAGGTAGTCGAGCGGCTGGGCGGTGATGACCCGCACGGCGAAGGACCTGGCCAGGTCGTTGTGGGCGAACCGGCCGCCGGGCAGCCGGTTGAGCGAGGCGGTGGGCGCCCAGACGTACTCGGAGGCCGCGTCGACGACGGTGCCGTTCGGGCAGAGCGGCGCCTCCCGCGGGGGCGGCTTGACGACCGAGCAGTCGGCGAAGGTCATGGTGCGGGCCCACAGCGCGACCCCGTCGGAGCCGCTGAGCGCGAACCTGCCGTGGTGCTGGGCGTACCAGCCGGCGTAGGCGGCCAGCGGCAGCGTGCCGGCCAGGGCCATGGCCACGAACGGCCGCCATCCGGCGCGCCGGATGAGCAGGTGGAGCAGGGCCAGGCCGATCAGCGGCACGGCGGCGGTGCGGGTCAGCCCGGCGAGCGCGAGCAGCAGCCCGGCGAGGGCGGCGAGCCGGACGGACACCGTCTCCCGCCACATCACGGCCAGCAGCGCGCCGACGACGAGGGCGATGACCTGCGTGTCCGACAGGATCGCGTGCTCCAGCCGGAGGAACGACGGGTCGAACAGCACGGGAAGGGCCGCGAGCGTCGCCCCCCAGCCGGGCAGCGACCGGCGGCGCAGCAGCACGTAGATCATGACGCCGACGCCGAGGCCGATCAGGTGCTGCACCCCGGCTATCACTTCGACGCTGTGGAAGGGCCGCATCAGCCACAGGAACCACGAGTAGCCGGCCGGGTGGAAGGCGCCGTTGGGCCGCAGGTGGAGCGCGGTGTCCAGATAGGTGAAGGAGTCGTACCAGTAGAGCTGGGCGGTGTCGTAGCCGAGCATGACGAGCGCGCGCAGGGCCGCGGCGAGGGCGAGGGCGACCGCGAACAGGCGGTGTCCCCGCCCGGTCCGGCCGTCCGGCCGCGCGGCGTTGAGCGGTCGCGGCGTCGCCCGCAGGGTGGGTGTCATTGGTCGTTCCCCCGGGGTCGGGCCGGTCGGGTCCGGCCGTAGGGGAGGCAGTCCAGCGATCAGGCGCTAACGTGAGCGGCACCGAAAGTGGTTATGCGGGCGTTATGCCGCTTGATCCACACTGGCGTCATTTGCGATCTTTGGGGGCAGGGGTGCGGGTTCTGGTGGCCGAGGACGAGCGGATGCTCGCCGACTCGATCGCCGAGGGGTTGCGCGGCGAGGCGCTCGCCGTGGACGTGGCCTACGACGGCGAGGCCGCGCTGGAACGGCTCACGGTGCACGACTACGACGTGCTGATCCTCGACCGGGACCTGCCCCTGGTCCACGGCGACGACGTGTGCGCGCGGGTGGCCGGCGAGGGCCGGCTGGTGCGGGTGCTCATGCTGACCGCCGCGGGCGACGTGCGCTCCCGGGTGGCGGGGCTGTCGCTGGGGGCCGACGACTACCTGCCCAAGCCGTTCGCGTTCGAGGAACTCGTCGCGCGGGTGCACGCGCTGGGACGCCGGTCCCGGCCGCCCGACCCGCCGATGCTGGAGCGGGCCGGGGTGCGGCTGGACTGGGCGCACCGGCAGGTGTTCCGGGACGGCAGGTACGTGCCGCTCGCGCGCAAGGAGTTCGGCGTGCTGGCCGAGCTGCTGCGCGCCCAGGGGGCGGTGGTGTCGGCCGAGACCCTGCTGGAGAAGGTGTGGGACGAGCACATCGACCCGTTCACCAACACGGTCCGCACGACGATGACGAAGCTGCGCAAGAAGCTCGGCGAGCCGCAGGTCATCGAGACGATCCCCGGCTCGGGGTACCGCATCCCGTGAGCATCCGCCTGCGTTTCGCCCTGGCCTGCGCCGGGGTCGCCGCCGTCCTGGCCGCGCTCGCGGTGACCGCGCTCTACCTGGTGGTGCAGCAGAGCCTGGCCTACCGCACCGGGCTCGTCACCCCCGACTACATCGACGCCCAGTACGCCGGGCGGTTCTTCGGGCGGCTCTACCGCTACCAGGAAGCCTACGAGGTCGTCCGCGACCGGGTGCTGCACGTCCTGTCCGTCTACCAGCGCGACGTTCTGGCGAACGTGCGCCTCATGGGCGCGCTGACGGTGGCGGCCGTCGCCGCGGCGGCGTTCGGGCTGGGCTGGCGGGTGGCCGGATGGGTGCTGCGGCCGCTGACCGCCGTCACGATGACCGCGCGGCGGGTCGCCCAGTCCCACGACCTCACCGAGCGCATCGACCACCGGGGGCCGTCCGACGAGCTGAAGGAGCTGGCCGACATCGTCGACACCATGCTCGGCCGGCTGGCCCGCTCGTTCGACGGGCAGCGCAGGTTCGTCGCGAACGCCTCGCACGAGCTGCGCACCCCCCTGACGATCAACCGGACGCTGGTGGACGTGGCCGTGCGCCGGCCCGACGCGACGGACGACGTCAAACGGCTCGGCGAGTCGCTGCTGCTGGTCAACGCCCGGCACGAGCGGCTCATCGACGGGTTGCTGGCGCTCACCGAGGGCGAGCAGGCGGTGCTGGACCGGCAGCCGTTCGACCTGAGCGACGTGGCCGAGCACGTGCTCGACCAGGCCGCCGGCGAGGCCGCGGAGCGGGAGGTGACGATCCACCGGCTGCTGGACGCCGCGCCCACGACGGGCGAGGCGGTGCTGGTGGAGCGGCTGGTGCAGAACCTCGTGGAGAACGCCGTCCGGCACAACCACCCCAAGGGCGAGGTGTGGGTGACGACCCGGCACCGAGGCGATCGGGTCGAGCTCGTGGTGGCCAACACCGGGCTCCAGGTGCCTCCGTACGAGATCGAGACGATCTTCCAGCCGTTCCGGCGGCTGCACGGCGACCGGCTGCGCTCCGACCGGGGCAGCGGCCTCGGCCTGTCGATCGTGCGGGTCATCACCGAGGCGCACCACGGCACGGTCACCGCCCGGCCGCGCGAGGAGGGCGGGCTGACGATCACGGTGGAGCTGCCCGCCTCCGACGCCCGCGGCTGAGCACCGGCCGCGGCGGCCCGGGTCCGCGTCGCACCGGCCGATCCGCATCGCAGCGGCCGGTCCGCGTCGCGCTCACAGGCACACGGTGGTGCCCTGGGAGGCGACGGCCAGCTCGCCGGAGTAGGACCTCGCCGCCGCGGCCAGCGCGGGCTCGGGCTCGGTGCCCGGCCACAGATGAGTGAGCAGGAGGCGCGCCGCGCCTGCCGCCGCCGCGGTGCGTCCCGCCTGCGCGGCGGTGGAGAGGTAGGGCGCGTCCTCGCCGGGAACCTGTTCCGGGTAGGTCGCCTCGGCCAGCAGCAGGTCGGCGTCCCTGGCGAGATCCACCAGCGTGTCGGCCGGCCCGGTGTCGCCGGTGTAGGCCATCACCTTGCCGCCGCCGCTCAGCCGCAGCCCGGCGTTCGGCACGTGGTGCGGCAACGCCCAGGTGTCCAGCCGGAACGGCCCCACCTCCAGCGCGCGGGACGGCACCAGGTCGTGCGGCACGACGCCGCGGGCCGACATCCGGGCGTCCAGGCGGAGGACGGCGTCGAGCGCTCCCTCCGGCGCGTACACCGGCAGCGCGGGCGGGCGCGCGTCACCCAGAGCCCGGGCGCGCAGGAGCGGGTTCAGGTCGGCGCAATGGTCGGGATGGCCGTGGGTCACCAGCACCGCGTCGATCTCCTCGGCCCCGGCGAGCCGCAGCAACCTGGGCAGGACGGCGTACCCCGGATCGATCAGGACCCGGAAACCGTCGTGTTCGACCAGGTAGCCGCTGCACGCCTGACCGGCGGCCGGCCAGGCCCCGCAGCCTCCGAGTACGGTGAGCCTCACCGCGATCCGCCGTACCGGCGAAGAACAAGCATGCCGGTAAGGTAGCGGCCAAGTGGACTGGTGCTACAGGTCCACTCCGAGGGGGTTCCAGGCGACCACTCGCCCTGGACGCGACCCGCCCGCCGCAGCCGTCTAGGACGGATGCGCCTCGCGCAGCAACTCCTCGGGGACGCCCGCCCCGGTGAGCACGGTGAGGCTGTCGGTCCGCTCGAACAGCATCGACTCCAGCAGCGGCCGCAGCGCGTCGCGGCCCACGCCCGCCGCCAGCAGCTCGGCGGCGATCCGGGCGCGGTCCTCGAACGGCAGGTCGGGGCCCTCCAGGGCGAGCGCGCGCAGCAGCAGGTCCAGCTTGCGCCAGCCCCGCGAGGCGGGCAGTGCGGTCAGGGCGGCGATGGCGTCCAGATAGCGGGCGACGCGTTCGCGGACGGGCAGCGAACCGCTCATGAGCAGCTCCTCGACCAGGCGGCCGAGGGTGACGACGCGGCCCGACGTGCGGGCCACGACGACGACGCCGTCGCGGTCGGGCAGCGAGTCGGTCAGCAGGTCCAGATCGCGGTTCAGCAGGTACGGCCGCTCGTCCGGGGCCCTGGTCGCGAACCAGACCACCTGCTCCCCGGAGCCCGGGGCACGCCCGTCCGGGCCGGCGAACCACCAGCCGGCCGCGTCGAAGTCCCACGGCTCCGCCGCGCCGCCCAGCAGCACGTCGCCCGGCACCCGGCAGGCCGGCAGGCCGCGGATCAGCCCGGTCCATCCCTCGCGGCCGAGCTGGCTCTTCCACAGGTGCGCGTACGAGCTCCACCGCTCGAAGTCGGGGGTGTCGCGCAGCAGCGCCGAGACGCCGACCGGCTCCTCCGACACGCCCCGGACCAGCAGCACGAGGTTGGCGGAGTAGGCGGCCAGCCGGCGGGTCAGGGGGTGCCGTACCGGGGCGAAGCCGGTGAAGGAGCGCCGCCGCCGCTCGTGCAGGGCGCCACGCAGCAGCCCGGCCAGCAGGTTCGCGGCGCGGACCCGCACCTCCTGCGGCAGCCTGCGCAGCAGCTCCATGGAGAACCCGACGATGGGGCCCCGCTCGGCCAGGCAGGAGAACGACGTGACGGCGTACAGCAGATCGTCGTCGGCGTCCTGCGGGGAGACGGCGACCAGCTCGTCCTCGGCCAGGTCCTGCCGCCGCACCAGGTCGCGCACCGCGTACACGGCGAGCCAGGCGACCAGGAACTCGCCGAACGTGGCGTGCAGGAACGCGTGGCCGCGCGTCTCGCCCCGGTGCACGAAGAGGAACCCTCCGGTCGCGCGCCCGGCCCACTCCCGCCCCGCCTCGGCCCCGCACAGCGCCGCCACGTCCCCCCGCAGCTCGTCACCGGTGACGGCGGGCCGGCCACGGACGAACATCGACAGCGCCACGGCCCCGAGCCGGACCAGCTCCCGTTCCACCAGCCTGCGCCGCCTGCCCGCCGACAACGCCCGCACGGCCGGATCCCGGTCCAGCTCCCTGGCGGCGAAGTCCTTGATCAGCGACTCGTAGAGCTGCGCGCGGCCCAGCCCGGAACCGTCGCCGGACAGCGCGTTGCCGGCCGCGTCGTACAGGGCGAGCAGCAGCAGGAGCAGCGGCTGCCGGGCGAGCTCGCCCTGGGCCAGAGCGACGGCGGCGGGCAGCGGCCGGCGGCCGTGGCGGGCGAGCGGCGCGCGGTTGGCCCGCGCCCAGACCTCCAGCCAGGCACGCACCTGGTCGTCGTCGAACGGCCGGAGCTGCACCGCCAGGACGCCGTGCGGGAACCGCACCCGGTCGGCCACCACGGTCCGGCAGGTCACGAGGACGGCGACGGGCCGGCCCAGCCCCGCCTGGCGGCGCTGGAAGGCGCGCACCTGCTCCACGTAGTCGTAGCGGTCGGACTCGGCCGCCTGGACCAGCTCGTCCAACCCGTCGAGCAGCACCACGGGCAGCGCGCCCGCGGCCGCCTCCACCACCTCGGCGAACGTCGTCTCCTCCCCGAGCAGGACGGTGAGCGCCTGCTCGATCTGCGCCGTGACGGACGACCCGGCGGCGACGTCGCCCAGCTCCACCCTGATCGGCAGGAACTCCGAGCTGGCCAGCCGCGCCGCGAGCACCTCGGTCAGCTTCGACTTGCCGGCGCCCGGCTCGCCGAGCACGACCAGCGGCGCCCCGGTGGCGTACGGCGAGGTGAGGTGGCCGACGAGGAACGCCTCGGCGTCGGGCAGCCCCGCCTGCTCCTCCCACCAGCTCTTCACCGCGGGGGTGGCCTCGCGGGTCATCTCGGCCACCCGCATCCGCGGGTTGACGTACCCCTCGCCGAGCAGCGGCAGCGTCACGTCGTCGGGCACGGCGCCGGCGGCGATGAGCGGCTGGTCGAGGGCGCTGGCGGCCAGCCTGACCCGGTGGACGACGGGGTGGTCGCCGACGCGGGGCGGCGCCAGCTCGGCCAGCAGCCGCGCCACCCGCGACAGCCCGATCCCGGCCGCCCGGGTGTCGGCCCTGGCGTGGCCCTTGCCAGGGCCGACACCCGGGCGGCCCTCGTCGCCGGCCGGGCCGAGGCTCCACACCGCCAGCTCGGGGCCGGCGGCCGCCAGCAGCCGGTAGTCCTCGTCGTAGATCCGCAGCGCCCTGGCCGGCGGCCCGTCGGCGAGCAGCGCGGGCAGGCGCGCCTGGTCGTCCGGAGACAGCCCGTCCCACACGGGGGTGCCGCGCACGTACCGGGTCATGGCCTGCGACATCTCGCGGTGAACGGCGGCGACGGCCTCCCGGGTCGCCGCGTACGGGCGGTGCGGGGCGGGCGCGGGCAGCCGCCGGGCCAGCAGGGCCTCGGCGAGCCGGGCGAACCCGTCGGCGGGCGGCCCGCCGAGGGCGAGCGCCGCCTGCTCGCCCCGGTCCAGGCCGAGCCGGCTCAGCGCGAACGGCAGCTTCGCCTCGTCGAGGGCCTCGAACCAGGCCGACACCACGACCACGGCGTGCGCCGCCGCCAGCCGCCGGGTCCGGGTGTGCCGGTTGACGTCGCCCTTCCAGCCGGGGGCGCGGCGCAGAACGTGCTCGCCGTACCTGACGGCGTCCTCCCTGAGGTCGGCCAGGGTGAGCGCCATCCGCCCGCCCCCGGCGAGCGCCCAGCCGGTGCGCGTGGCGTTGGCGGCGAACTCGGCGGCCTTGACGAGCCGGTTCTCGTTGCAGCCGAGGATCTTCAGCGCGTCGGCGTAGCTCAGGGTCTCCGTCATCAGGGCCTCCGAACCGGTCGCGGGGGGCGGGGGTCAGAGCGCGCGGGCGATCTCCTCCAGCGCCGCCGGGTCCTCGATCGTGGACGGCGTGCGGTAGGCGCGCCCGGCCGCGATGTCGCGCATCGTGGCCCGCAGGATCTTGCCGGACCGGGTCTTGGGCAGCCGGCCGACCACCACCGCCCGGCGGAAGGCGGCGACCGGGCCGATGCGCTCGCGCACCAGCGCCGTGACCTCCCGCTCCACCTCGGCCGGGTCGCGCCCGGCGCCGGCCTTGAGCACCACGAACCCGACGGGCAGCTCGCCCTTGACCTCGTCGGCGACGCCGATGACGGCGCACTCGGCCACGTCGGGGTGCGCGGCGACGACCTCCTCCATCTGCCCGGTGGACAGGCGGTGCCCGGCGACGTTGATGACGTCGTCGATGCGGCCCATGACGTAGAGGTAGCCGTCGTCGTCGAGGTGGCCGCCGTCGCCGGTCAGGTAGTGGCCGGGGTAGCGCGACAGGTAGGACTCGGTGAAGCGGTCGTGGTCGCGGTGCAGCGTGGTGAGCGTGCCGGGCGGCAGCGGCAGCCTGACGGTGACGGCTCCTTCCGCGCCGGGCGGGCAGTCGGCGCCGTCGGGGTCGAGGACGTGCACGTCGTAGCCGGGGACGGGCTTGGTGGGCGAGCCGGGCTTGATGGGCAGCGCGCCGAGGCCGACGCAGTTGGCGGCGACGGGCCAGCCGGTCTCGGTCTGCCACCAGTGGTCGATGACGGGCACGCCGAGCAACTCGGTGGCCCACCGGTGGGTGTCGGGGTCGAGCCGCTCCCCCGCCAGGAACAGGTGCCGCAGGCACGACAGGTCCCACCTGGCGGCGAAGTCTCCGGCGGGGTCCTCCTTCTTGATGGCCCTGATGGCGGTCGGCGCGGTGAACAGGGTCCGGACGCCGTGCATGGACACCACCCGCCAGAACGACCCGGGGTCGGGGGTGCCGACCGGTTTGCCCTCGTACAGCACGGTCGTACAGCCGGCCAGCAGCGGGCCGTACACGATGTAGGAGTGGCCCACCACCCAGCCGACGTCGGAGGCGGCCCAGAAGACCTCGCCGGGCGCGGCCCCGTACACGTGCGTCATGCTCCACAGGAGGGCGACGGCGTGGCCGCCGTTGTCGCGGACGACGCCCTTGGGGGCGCCGGTGGTGCCGGAGGTGTAGAGGATGTAGAGCGGGTCGGTGGCCGCCACGGGGACGCAGCCGGCGGGCGCGGCGGCGCGCACCGCCTGTTCCCAGTCGAGGTCGCGCCCCTCGACCAGCGACGCCGGGAGCTGGGGGCGTTGCAGGATGACGCAGTGGGCGGGCCGGTGCGTGGCCTGCTCCAGGGCGGCGTCGAGCAGCGGCTTGTACGCCACCAGCCGGGACGGCTCGATGCCGCACGACGCCGACAGCACCACCACGGGTTCGGCGTGGTCGATGCGCACGGCCAGCTCGGCCGCCGCGAACCCGCCGAACACGACCGAGTGCACGGCGCCGATCCGGGCGCAGGCCAGCATCGCCACCACCGCCTCCGGCACCATCGGCATGTAGATGACCACGGTGTCGCCGGCGCGCACGCCCAGGTCGCGCAGCATCCCGGCGGTGCGGGCGGTCTGGTCGAGCAGCTCGGCGTAGGAGTAGGCCCGGACGGTGCCGGTGACGGGGCTGTCGTAGACGAGGGCCGTGCGCTCGCCGTGCCCGGCGGCGACGTGCCGGTCGAGGGCGTTGTGGCAGGTGTTGAGCCGCCCGTCGGGGAACCACCGCCCCTCGCGCAGAACGGTCCCGGGGGCCGCCTCCCAGTCGACGGCCCGCGCCGCCTCCGCCCAGAACTCCTCGGGTCGTTCGATGCTGCGCCGGTGGACGTCGTCGTAACCGCTCACCCTGTCGATCAGATCAGCGCCCCGGCGTCGGCGCAACCCCCTCCCCCGGCGCGCCGCCCGGTGATCGTGCCGGGTACGGTGTCCGGACCGGCACGAGGAGGCGGTGGATGGACGACGTGATCCTGTCGGTGGTGGTGGGGTCGCGGGCGTACGGGCTGGACGTGGACGGCTCCGACACCGACCGCCGCGGCGTGTTCGTGGCGCCGACGGAGGACTTCTGGCGGCTGACCAAGCCGGTGACGCACCGCGACGGGCCGCTGCCGGAGCAGTTCTCGTGGGAGGTGGAGCGGTTCTGCCTGCTGGCCCTGGACGCGAACCCCACCGTGCTGGAGTGCCTGTGGTCGCCGATCGTGGAGGTGGTCACGCCGTTCGGGGCTCGCCTGGTCGGGCTGCGGACGGCGTTCCTGTCGCGGCGGGCGCACGAGACGTTCGCGGGGTACGCCGACGCCCAGTTCCGCCGGCTGGACCCGGGTGCGCCGAAGTGGAAGCAGGCCATGCACATGATCCGGCTGCTGCTGAGCGGGCTGCACCTGGTCCGCACGGGTGAGCCGATGGTGCGGGTGGCCGAGCACCGTGACCGGCTGCTCGCGGTGCGGCGCGGCGAGCGGCCGTGGGCGGAGGTGGCCGCCTGGCAGGCGGCGCTGCGCGCCGAGCTGGCCGCGGCCGGCAGCGTCCTGCCGGCCGCCCCGGACCGGGCTCGGGTGGAGGAGTTCCTGATGGACGTGCGCCGGGCGCACCTGTGACCCCCGGCCGGCCGGGTGGCCGGTTGTCGGTGACGGTCAGGCGGGCACCGGGGCGGGGCGGCGGCGGCCCGCACGGCGGTACCAGGCGGCGAACAGCGCGACGGCGAGCAGCAGCGCGGCGACGTCGCCGCCGTAGTACATGACCTGGGCGGCCTGCTGGAAGCCGGGCAGCGTCGCGTACAGGTGCTTGGCCAGCCAGCCGTGCGCGGCGGCCGCCCCGATGAGGACGGCGACCCGCGTGGGCACGCCGGGCCGGTGCGGCGCCGGGTCGGGCCCGGCGACGGCCCAGGTGAACAGGCAGCCGGTGGCCAGGTAGGTGTGGTCCACCAGGTGGTGCAGCCTCGGGTTCGCCATGCTCGCGGCGTACAGCGGGGTGAGCGTCACGACGTACAGGGCGCCGACGCTGATCAGCGCCGCGGTGACGGGATGGGTGAGGACGTGCACCACGCGGGTGCGCAGCAGCCGGGTCAGGCGGCGTGCCAGGCGCCGCGGGGCGACCCGCAGCAGCAGGGTGACGGGCGCGGCCATGATCAGCCCGAGCGGTGCGAACATGCCTAGCAGCAGGTGGCGGACCATGTGGCCGACGTCGCCGGGTGGGACGAGCGGTGACAGCGCCACGCCGGTCAGCACGCAGCCGGCCAGCCACGAGGCGGTCCGCCAGGGGCTCCACCGGCGGTCGCGGACGGCCGGGTCGCCGCTCGCTCCCCCGGCCCGCCAGGCCGCCAGCAGGTAGACCGTGGCGGGGATGAGCGTCGCGAGCAGCGCGGGCAGCCAGGCGGCCCACCCGGCGTGCTGGCCGGGCGTCATGACCGACGCTCCGTCATCCGCGGCCCGCCGTCCGGCTCGCGGGCGGGGCCCGGCCGCCGTCCGGCCCGGACGGCGAGGGCGATGCCGCAGGCCAGCAGCACCAGGCCCGCCAGGGTGCAGGCCAGGTCGTGGGGCAGCGGCTCGACGCCGTGCCGGACTTCGTACGCCCGCGCCGTCCGGTGGCCGACGACGCCGTCGGCCACCAGGAGCCCGCCGGCCCCGATGAGGAACCCGGCCCAGGCCGCCGGCGCCGCCAGCGCGGCCCGGCGGCGCAGGTCGGCGAGCCAGAAGAGCCCGCCCACGACGGCCACCAGCTCCGCGGCGTGCAGCAGGCCGCCCGACAGCAGCCCGAGGCGCGGCGTGGCCCGGTCGAGGAAGGGGTGCCAGGCCAGTAGCTGGCGGAAGACCAGCTCGTCCACGGCGGCCATGAGGCCGATCCCGATGAGCGCCGCCGACAGCAGCGACTCCCGCGGCGTCTCGCGTGCCGCCCGCGGCCGGGTCCGGGCCCCGGCGCTCATGACCAGGCTCCCGCCGCGCGGGGCCGGACCGGGGCGCCGGTCCGGGCGGAGAGCGGCGCCGGATTCTGCGATGGTGCGCGATTCAGCATGTCACTCCTCCTGGCTGGGATCATCGGGCCTTGCTCAGGGGGCGAGGCGGGCCTGCCACCGGCCGGGCAGGTCGAGTGGCCGCCACGCGCGCGCGTACGGCGGCAGCGGCACCCGGGTGTGCACGATGACGACCTGGGCGCCCCGGTCGACGGCGGCGCGGACGCGGTCGGGCTGCCGGCGGGCGAACCGCTGGGTGACGCCCTGGGAGTCGCAGCCGATCAGGTAGCCCATCTGCACGCCCGACTGTCCGTAGACGAGGCAGGGCGGGCGCACCCCCGCCTCGCGCAGCGCGTGCGCGGCCAGCTCCATCCGCTCCCGGTCGCGGTACGTGCCGGCCGCCATCCGGTACGCGTACGCGCCCTGGAGCGCCAGGTGGGCCAGCACGCCGGCGGCCAGCAGCGCGCTGACGGGCGCCCGCCACCGCCCGGCCGGCCGCAGCCCCGTGACGGCCCGCGCGACGGGCAGCGACAGCAGCGCGTACGCCGGCATCAGGAAGCGCGGAGCGGCGTAGCCGACGTAGAAGAGGTAGGGCAGCGCGGTCGCGGCGCCGGTGACGGCGGCCAGCAGCAGCGGGCCGAGCCCGCCGGCGCGGCGGGCCGTCCACAGGCCGAGCAGCGTCATCAGCGGGATGGCCAGCCACCACGCGAGCGCCACCGGGGAGACGTCGCCGCACCTGACCCCGAACCTGCACAGCGACGGCCCGTCCAGCGCCCTGGCGTGCTCCGCGAGCGACACGGTCCAGCCGGTCAGGTTGGCCTGCCCGGCGCCGCGCAACCGGGCCGCGACGCCGCCGTACGCCTGCTCGGCCTCGGCGAGCCACTGGCCCCATCCGACGGCCAGGCCGGCCGCGACGGCGGCGAGCGGGACGAGCGCGCGCCGCCGCAGCAGGACGAGCGCGGCGACGGCGAGCGGGACCGCGAGGACGAGCGCGTCCGAGGGGCGCATGAGCGAGACCACGGCTAGCGCGGCGGCCAGCCCGGCGGCCGGCCCCCACAGGCGTCGCCGATCCGCCCCGCCGGCCGCGCCCCACGCGCGCCGGGCTCCCGGGTCCCACCCCCGCCCGGTGCGGACGGCGGACTCGCGGATCGCGCGGACGGTCAGGACGAGCAGGCCGGTGGCGGCGACGCCGCCGAGCGCGACGTACAGGTTGGGCATGGCCTCGTTGCCGTAGAACAGCGACAGCCAGCACCCGGCGAACAGCAGCGCGGCGAGCGGCACCGACCGGTCCGCCCGCACGCGGATCCAGACGGCGAACGCGCCGACCAGGGCCAGTGACGACACGGCCGTGAGGTACAGGCGCAGCGCGAGCACCGAGTCGGTCACCGCGACCACGGGGGCGACCAGCAGCGGCATCCCCCGGGCGCGGGGCGCGCTGAAGGGCGCAGGCGGGGCGTGCGCGGCGTACTGGCTGGCGTAGACGGCCTCGTCCCAGCCGATGCCCGTCCGGGGTGAGACCAGGACGAGCTGGGCCACCCCGTACAGGACGCCGACCAGCGCGAGCAGCGCGACCGGTCGCGGCGGCGAGGGCCGTCGCGGGCCGGCGGGCGCGGGCACGCGCGGGCGGGTGACCGTCATGGCTGGCTCCGAAGGTAGGTGACGAGCACCGTGTACCCGGCCGCCCTGCCGTGAACGCCCACCCAACCGACCCATTGCCCGAATTGTCCGGATTTGTCCCTGCGCCTGACCTGGTATTTCGTCACGATTTGCCCCACTTCGGGGGTAAATGGAGGTCCGGTGCGACGCGATGCAGGCCTACAGGCCCAGGCCGGACTCCAGGTGCGCCAGCGCCCGGTCGATCTCGGCGGGGCCGTCCATGCCGGGGTCCTGCGCCCAGCGCAGCCACACCATGGCCACGACCCCGAAGACCGCGCCGACGGCGTTACGGATCCGGGGGTCGTCCGGCGGACATCCGGCCCGGTCCGCCACGATCCCGGCGACCTCACGGATCAGCCCCGGGCTGCGGCGCAGGTTGGCCACCAGCAGTTCGGGCACGGTGGCCGCGAACACCTCCCGCGCCCGCCCGGCCGCGACCTCCTCGGCGGACAGGGCGGCGAAGGCCGCGCGGAACGCTCCGCGCAGCACGGCGACGGGCGCGCCCGGCGGCTGCGCGGCCAGGGCCTCCACGAGAGGCGGAAAGCGGTCGAGCGCGACCAGATGCTCCTTCGTCGGGAAGTAGCGGAAGAAGGTGGCCGGGGAGATCTCGGCGGCCTCCGCGATCTGCTCGACGGTGGTGGCGTGGTAGCCGCGCTCACGGAAGAGCCTGAACGCCTCGCGCAGGATCGCCTCCCTGGTCCTGGCCTTCTTGCGTTCGCGCAGCCCGCCGTCCCCCATGCGCCGAATGTACCGCACCCACAAATGATGGTTTACTCTCACTTGAGAGCTGACTATCAATTTTTTCGGAGGTGGCCCTCATGGGCGACGACGTCACCGGCCTGCACCACGTGGGGCACCTGGTCCAGGACCTCGACCAGGCGATGGAGCGCTACCGGCGGCTCGGCTTCACCGTGCCGGCGCCCGCCTGTCCCGTCCTCCCACCTGTCGCCGGAGGACGGCCCGAGCCGTTCGGCGTGGCCAACACGCACGTGTACTTCCCCGGCAACTTCGTCGAGCTCGTGGCCGTCATCGACGACGCAGGCCGGCTGCCCGGCCAGGCTCGCCCGATCCCGCTGCTGGTCCCCGACGACAAACTGCCGGCGCTGACGGCCGCCATCCGCGCCACCGCAGCCAACATCACGTTCTTCCTGCGGCGGTTCCAGGGCGTCCACATCATGATCGCCAACACCCCGGACATCGACGGCGTAGCCGCGCGGCTGACAGCCGGCGGCGTCGGCCACGGCGGCGTCCACGCCGTCCAGCGACCCGTCGAGACCGCCACGGGAACCAGGATGGAACCCGCCCGCTACCTGGAGATCTCCGATCCGGACCTGCCGCCCGGCCGCGTACCGGAAGGCAGGATCGGCTTCGCCGAGAACACGACCGCCGAGCCGCTCGACGACCGGCGCCACCTCGACCATCCCAACGGCGCCACCGGGCTGGTGGAATGCGTGCTGTGCGTCGCCGACCCGGCGCTGCCCGAGCTGGAGCGCCGCTACGGCACCTACTTCGGGCAGGCGCGGGGCGGCGAGGTGCTGCGTTTCGACCAGGCGAACGTCACCGTCGTGCCCGCGTCGGCGCTCGCCGACCTGCTGCCCGGCGAGCGGCCGGCCGCCCTGCCGGCGTTCGTCGCCTACACGGTGTCCGTACGCGACCTCGCCGCCACCGAGCGGCTCCTGCGCGGCAACGACGTCCCGGTCACCCGGACCGGGCCCGGACGGCTGTTCGTCCCGGCCGCCGCGGCACTGGGCACCGCCATCATCTTCCGCCAGGACGACTGAGCCCCTCCACCCCGCTCGACCCGGCGGACCCCAGCCCCCACACGCCCCGGACCCCGCCCTCCTTAGTGTGATGTGACGACTGTTCCGACAGGATGGGGGCGTGGGCACCTACGACGACGACACGCTCCCGCTCCAGCCGCCGATCCGCCTGCCGTCGCGGGCCGACCTGGCGGCCGCCGTGCGGGCCACCCCGCTGACGGCACTGCTCCTGGCTCCCCCGGACGCTCCCCCGACCGGATCGCGGGAGGAGCCCGTGCCCGGGATCGAGCCCGGCGACCTCGCCGGTCTGCGCGACGGGGCCGCCGGGCCCGACGCCGTCGCGGTGCTGCGCGGCGGAGCCGCCGACGACGTGCTGCGCGTGTGGACGGACGTGCGCCGCCACCTGTTCGGCCGCGACCAGGTCGTCTTCCTGCAGGTGGTGCGCCTGTTCCTCGGCCGGGAGCCGGTGGGCGACCTGCCGGCCGCGCTGTCGTCCCTGGGCCTGGCCCGGCAGGAGCACAACCGACCGGAGCACACCGCGCAGCAGGACACCGAGTCCGCCGGCTCGTACGCGCTGACCCCGCTCGGCCTCTGGACGGCCCGGGAGATGATCGCCGAGGCCACGGGCCAGGAGATCCCGATCATGGGCTCGTTCGCCGGCCGTGACGCGGCGGCCCTGCTGCACGGCCTGCGTTCGTATCGGGAGGCCGAACGGATCGAGGAGCTGACCGGCTGGCTCGTGGGCAGGGACCGGGCCAGGGCGGCGGAGGAGATCGGCGCCGCGCTGCCCGAGGTGAGCCCGCTGGCCCGGGCGATCGGCGTCGAACTGCTCGCCCTGGACCTGGGGGACGACGGCAGGCGGGTGCTCGACCGGCTGCTCGGCGTGCGGAAGCTGGGCTCGGTCGTCGCCGCCCGGATGGGGCGGGACGAGCAGCGGCCGTCACCCGAGGAGATCGCCTGGGTGTTCGTGGACATGGCGGCGGCGCTGCTGGAGTTCGGCGGCGAGACCGACGAGGTCATCCAGTCGATGGCCATGGGGATGGCGCCGGAGCAGCAGGCGAGCACCATCGCGCTGCTCGCGCTCGGCGACCACCCCTGGAGCGAGCGGGTGCTACACGTGATCATCGACCGGCATCCGGACGAGCAGGTCGCCGCCGCCGCCCGCAAGGCGCTGCGCCGCCTGCGCAGCCTCGCCTCCCTGCGGGGGTAGGGACGCGAGTGCCGGGCGCGACGTGGCGGCGCCGAAGGTAGAGTCGTGCCGATGACGAAGCACACGATCACCCCGCCGTCCGCCGCCATCCTGGGCGACGCCCACACCTGTGGCTGCGGCGCCCGGCTGGACGGTCGCATGGCCGCCGAGCTGCATGCCGCCGAGACCGGCCAGTGCACGGTGTGCCTGGGCTCGGCGGAGGAGCAGGTGGCGCCGGGCCTCGACCGCGGCTGCACGGCCTGCGCGGCCACCGGGCGGCGCCGTGAGCAGATGGTCTGGCAGCTCGCCCACGCCGAGGCGGAGCAGGTCATCACCGTGAGCGTGGTGCGGGAGGTGGTGGCCGGGTTCGACGGGCCGTTCCATCTGTCGGAGATCGCCGACGCGGTCCGCGACGGCCTCGGCCTGCCGGCGGGCCGCCTGCCGGTGGGGCCCCGGGTGCGTGACGTGCTGCTGGGCTTGCAGGCCGCCGGCGAGATCACCATGCTGTCGGCGCCCGACGAGCTGCTCGACGGCGCCGACGTGGTGCTCTACCGCGACCCGCGGTGGCAGCGGGCCGGCACCCTCGGCTCCGGCCTCTGACCCGCCCCGTCCACGCACGGCCGGAGACCACCGCGACCGGCAGGCCCGGCCGTTCCCCCCTCACGCGCGGCAGTTCTCCCCCACGCGCGGCAGCTCCTTCTCACGCGCGGCAGAGGACCTCGCCGTGTGTGATCGACATCCAGCCGTCTCCGGCCGCCGCCCACTCCCGCCACCCCTCGGACATCCGCAGCAGGTCCTCCTCCGTGGCGGCGCCGCGGTCGAGCGCCTGCCGGGCCATCTGCGAGCGCAGCACGCGCTCGGCCCACATGTCGCCCCACCAGGCCCGGTCCTCGGGCGTGGCGAAGCACCAGACCGACGCGGTGGCCGTCACGTCGTCGAACCCGGCGGCGCGGGCCCAGGACAGCAGCCGCCGTCCGGCGTCGGGCTCGCCGCCGTTGCCGCGGGCCATCCGCTGGTAGAGCTCCATCCAGTCGTCCAGCGCGGGCAGCCGCGGATACCAGGCGAAGGCCGCGTAGTCGCTGTCGCGGGCCGCGACGATCCCGCCGGGTTTGGTGACCCGCCTCATCTCGCGCAGCGCCGCGACCGGGTCGCCCACGTGCTGGAGCACCTGGTGGGCGTGCACGACGCAGAACGTGTCGTCGGCGAAGTGCAGGGCCTGCACGTCGGCGACCGCGAAGTCGACGTTGGCCAGCTTCCTGGCCGTCACCTCGGCCCGCGCCAGTTCCAGCGCCTCCGCGGTGACCTCTGACGCGGTGACGTGGCGGACCAGGGTCGCCAGGTCGGCCGTGATGGTGCCGGGGCCGCTGCCCACGTCCAGCACGCTCATGTGCGGCAGGAGGTGGGGCAGCAGGTAGGCGGCCGAGTTGCCGGCCGTGCGCCACCGGTGCGAGCGCAGCACCGACTCGTGGTGCCCATGGGTGTAGACGGCGTCCATCAGAACTCCTTCGGCCTCGTCCGTACACCCGCACCCTACCGATCATCTCATGATGAGAGAAGTTTCGTCTCAATATATGAGCGATCGAGGTCGAGTGGGAGACGAGCAGGGGACACGGCCGACTCGACAAAGGAGAGGGCTTCCGCGCCGGGCGGCCGGCCGTCGGCAGGACCGGCGGCTGTCGGCAGGACCGGCTAGCTAGCCCCTGTTATGCCCGCCAGCACTTAAGCCTTCGCCAGCAGGCTCTCAGGGGTTCACCAGTGGAGCGCCCCTTCGTCCTGGACGAAGGTGGCGGTGGGGCCGTCGGTGTTCAGGAGCGCCATGGTGATGATCGGTGCGGCGCCCTGCTCGACGCTCTTGATGCCGGTGCCATGGTTGATGTCGGTCTTGACCCATCCCGGGTCGACAGCGTTGACCCTGATCGGGGTGTCCCACAGTTCTTTGGCATAGGACACGGTGATCATGTTCAGTGCGGCCTTGGAGGAGCAGTACGCCAAGTTGAGCATTGGCCGGCTCGGACGCTGCCGGCGTCGGTGACGTCCAGGCGCACGTACGGCAGCCCCAGCGGTTCGGCGGCGGCCTTGCCGTGTACGTCGTCGCGGGCGCCGACGATCGCGGTGACGCCCCGCTCGCCCAGCAGCCGGGCGGTCGCGTGGCCGATTCCTCGGGTGGCTCCGGTGACCAGCGCGATGGCCGTCATGATTCGGCACTCCAGCGGTCGAGACAGGCGTACGCCGGCTGCCACTGGGCGGCGTACGCCGCGCGGACGGTCTCGGGCAGCGGTGCCAGCATCGTCGCCACGGTCTGCTCGTCGGCGCCTTCCAGCAGCCACGGGATCAACCGGGGTGCGTCAGGGCCGATCCGCTGCCCATGGACCTGACCGAAGTGCGCCCACTGCTGCGCGGTGGCGGTCCGCTGGATCAGTGGGATCGCCGCGTCCTCCTCGTGCTTGAGGTGGGCGGCCAGTCCGGTGGCCAGCGCGTCCGTGAGATCGCCGAGCCGGCCCCAGTCGGCATCGGGGTCGGCCAGGGCCGCATCGATCGCCCCCATGAGCGGGTCGATGGCAGCGTGCTCGGCTTCCATCACCTCCAGCAGCACCAGGTCGTCGGGCCGGTCGGCCAGACTCTGGCGCAGCGCCGGCCACAACGCGTCGTCCTCGGCGGTGTGGTGGATGTGCAGGGACTTCTTGAACATGTGCCAGCCGGCAGCGGTGCGCAAGATGCGCTGCGGCTCGTCGCCGGTCTTGGCGGTGACGCGGGTGATGTGTGCCAGCTCGCGGCGCAGGGCGTCGTGCATGGCATACATCGCCGTCATGTCGAGATCGCTCATCGTGGGTTTCCCTTCCGGTGCGTCAGTTCCAGGAGGTGCCGGCGGGTTCCTTGATGGCGGCATTCAGCCGGTTGAACATATTCGTCACTCCGATGAGCAACAGCAGCGCCGAGATCTGCTTCTCGTCGTAGTGGTCGGCGACCTGGTCCCACAACTCGTCGCTGACCGCCTCGCCGGAGCGGTCGGCCAGCCGGGTGACGGCCTCGGTCAGCTCCAGCGCGGCGCGTTCGGCGTCGGTGAAGAACGGCGCCTCCCGCCAGGCGGCCACCGCCCCGATCCGCTCGACGCTCTCCCCGGCCTTGATGAGGTTCTGGTTGTGGGCGTGGACGCAGGCCGAGCAGCCATTGATCTGGCTGGCGCGCAGAGCGACGATCTCCTGCAGTTCGTGGCTGATGCCGCCTTGGTTGATGGCCTTGAACATGGTGCCGATGCCCTTCAGCCCGTCGGGCAGGACGTAGGCAGGGTTCGTCATACGCGCTTGCATGATGCTGCTCCTTCAAGAAGGGAGGTCATAGGTCACCGGCCCCGTCGGGGCCGACACCGCATTGACGTTGCGGCGCAGGCAGAGGTGACCACCAGACTTGAAAATCTTTTGCGACCCCTGGCGGGGTCGTTTCGCACGCTTAACCCGGCCTCGGCGCCCCGCTGTTCGACCGCTCCAACCGCCGCCGTATCAGCCTGACCCCCCTCGGCCGCCAACTCCGCGACGACCTGCGCCCGGTCTACGCGACAGTCTGGAACGGGCCCGCCTGGCTGCTCGCGGCATCACCGCTGTGCTCCGCGTCGGCATGCTGTCCATCAATGCCCATGACCTGCGTCCCTACTGGGATGTCTTCCGCGCCCGCCATCCCTGGTGGAAGCTGCAGGTTCAGCAGGCGTCCTTCGTGGACCCGTTCTCCGTGCTGCGCCGCGGCGAGGTCGATGTCCTGGTCTGCTGGCTGCCGGTTGAGGAACCCGATCTCACCGTGGGCCCGATCGTGTTCGCTGAGCCGCGGGTGCTGGCGGTCGCGGCCGATCACAGGCTTGCCCGGCGCACGTTGGTCTCGCTGGAGGTGCTCGGTGATTTCCAGCACTCCCCTGTTGAATCGAGGCCGGACTACTAGGCGAACAGCTTCGTCCCACCCCACACCCGCGCGGGCCGTCTGATGAACGTGGCCCCTTGGTGCGCAACTCCGAGGAGATCCTCACCCTGATCAGTCTGGAGGAGATCGTCAACCTCTTCCCCGCTCACATGACTCGGTACTGGATGCGACCCGACACGTCTACTTACCGGTTCGCGACATGGACGCTCCGCCGTTCGCGCTGGTCTGGCGCAGTGGAGCCGAAACCGACCTCATCCGCGCGCTCGCACAGGCCGTCCGAGACCTCGGCTCCCACCCCGCCAGCCCGTGATCCGGTACCACGGACCGCCGGATGCACCCCGGTGCTGTCAGCACCGACCTCCCGACGCACGAGGTGATGGAGCTGCCCAGGGACGAGGGCTTGACCGTGTGCACCTACAGCGCCGCCCCCGGCGCCTCGGTGGACGACCTTAAGCTCCTGGAAAGCTGGTCCGCCATGGCCGAGACGCCCCTAGGACAGCCCTCGGTAGAGGTCCACCGTCAGCCGGTTGACGCGCCGCACCGAGTCGTTCCACGAGCCGCCGGCGGGGTGCGCGGTCAGCACGGCCATCACGTAGCGGTCGCCGTCGCCGGTCAGACCCGTGGAGTGCAGGACGGGACGCCCGTAGTCGGGCACGCCGGTCCCGGCCGCCCGCCGCGCCACCGCGGAGACCGACCCTCCCATGGCCGCGCCCGCCACCCGGCCGCCGGCCGGGCCGCCCGTCGAGCCGCCCGCCGCCGAGGCGGCGCAGCGCGTGGGCGGCACCGTGCCGAACCCTGACCAGCCCTGCTTGACCGCCCACGGCCGGGGCACCGCGCTCGGGATGCCGAAGTACTGGTGGAAGCCGTCGTTGCCGCACGGCGTCGCGCGCCGCAGGTGGCCGAGGACGGTCTCGCGCACCCGCGGCTCGGCCGTGTCGAGCAGGTAGCGGTACGTGCGCACGATGTCGTACGCGCTGATTGAGGTGTAGCCCCAGAACCCGGGGTGGGACGCGGGCGGCGGGGCGGTGTCGGCGAGGCCCAGCCTGCGCGCGGTCCGCGTGATGATCGCGCCCCGGCCCGAGCGGGACCACAGCGTGGTGGCCGCGGCGTCGTCGCTGGACCGCAGCATCTCCCTGAGCAGCCGGGCGTCGGCCGCCGGAACGGTCGTGCGCCGTTCCAGGTAGTCGAGGGCGATGAGGATCTTGACCACGGACGCGGAGCGGTACTTCCGGTGCGCGTTCCGCGCCGCGACGATCTTCCCGGCGGAGCCGGCCCTCCGGTCGAACACCACCCATGCCGCCGTGGTGCCCGCCGGCACGCGCGGGGGCACGTGCGGGGCCACGGCGGCGGCCTGCTGCTGCCCGGCAGGGCCCCGCGCCGGTAAGGCGGCGGCCGGCGAGCCGTGGAGGCATCCGACGGCGAGGGGGACGGCTGCGGCCATGACGGCCCACGGCTTGCTTTGCATGCGCTATACCTACCAGACCTTGACGCGCCCACATAAGCGGATATAAACACAGATGAAACCAAACGGAAACGGCGGTGAACCAACATCATGTACGCCGAGGAGCGGCAGCAGGAGATCCTCCGCAGGGCGCGGGCGGCGGGCCGGGTCGACGTGGTGACGCTGGCCGACGGTCTCGACGTGACCACCGAGACGATCCGCCGCGACCTCACCGCCCTGGAGCGGGCCGGCGTGCTGCGCCGGGTGCACGGCGGGGCCATCCCCGTGGAGCGGCTGGGGTTCGAGCCGGCGCTGGCCGCCCGTGACGAGGTGATGACCGGGGAGAAGGAGCGCATCGCCAAGGCCGCGCTCGCCGAGCTGCCCGAGGACGGCTCGGTCATCATCGACGCGGGCACCACGACGGGCCGCCTCGTGCAGGTGCTGCCCGCCGACCGCGAGCTGACCGTGGTGGTCAACTCACCGCCGCTGGCCATCGCGCTGGCCTCTCGGGCCAACCTCCACGTGATCCTGCTCGGCGGCCGGCTGCGCGGCCGCACCCTGGCCACCGTGGACGACTGGGCGCTGCAGCCCCTGGCGCAGTTGCACGTGGACGTGGCGTTCATGGCCACCAACGGCTGCTCGGTCGCCAAGGGCCTGACCACGCCCGATCCGGCGGAGGCGGCGATCAAACGCGCCATGGTGCGGGCGGCGCAGCGCAGCGTGCTGCTGGCCGACCACACGAAGTTCACCAACACCTACCTCGCGAGGTTCGCCGAGCTGAGCGAGATCGACGTGGTGATCACCGACTCGGGTGTGGATCCGGCCCTGGCCGCCGACCTGGCGGCGGCGGGCCCCGAGGTGGTCCGGGCATGATCCTCACCCTCACGCTGAACCCCAGCCTCGACCGCACCATCGAGATCGCCGCGCTGGCCAGAGGCGCCGTGATCCGCGCCGCCGCCGCGCACCTCGACCCCGGCGGCAAGGGCGTGAACGTCTCCCGCGCGCTGCTGGCCAACGACGTCGCCTCGCGGGCCGTCGTGCCGTTCGGCGGCGACGAGGGCAGGCAGCTCGTCCGGCTGCTCGCCGACGAGGGGCTCGACATGG
Organism: Nonomuraea sp. NPDC047897; assembly: GCF_043204415.1. NCBI lineage: Bacteria > Bacillati > Actinomycetota > Actinomycetes > Streptosporangiales > Streptosporangiaceae > Nonomuraea > Nonomuraea sp. NPDC047897. The sequence continues at coordinate 189,008 of NZ_JBIDCC010000005.1, forward strand.
TCACCGTGCCCGTCTCGGGCGTCACCCGGTCGAACGTCACGCTGGCCGAACCCGACGGCACCATCACCAAGATCAACGAGCCGGGCACGGCGCTGTCGGCCGCCGAGCTGGACACGATCGCCGACGCGGTGCTGGCCGCCGCGCACGAGGCCGACTGGGTCGTGGCCTCCGGCAGCCTGCCGCCGGAGGTGCCCGCCGACGTCTACGCCCGGCTGTGCCGGCGCTTCGCCGGGGCGGGCATCCACGTCGCCGTCGACACCAGCGGGCCCGCCCTGGTCGCCGCAGTTCCGGCGGGGCCCGCGCTGGTCAAGCCGAACGCCGACGAGCTGGCCGCCGCCACCGGCATGCCGATCCGCACGGTCGGCGACGCGGTCGAGGCCGCGCTCCGGCTGCGCGCGGCGGGCGCCCGTACCGTGCTGGCCAGCCTCGGCGCCGACGGCGCCGTCCTCGTCGAGGACGGCGGCATCTGGTACGGCGAGGCGTCGGTCGCGGAGCGGCGCAGCTCGGTCGGCGCGGGTGACGCCATGCTGGCCGGGTTCCTCGCGGGCGGTGCGAGCGGCGAGGCGGCCCTGGTGGAGGCGCTGGCCTGGGGGGCGGCGGCGGTCGGGATGCCCGGCAGCCGCGTGCCCGGCCCGGCCGACATCCACCGCGACGGCGTCCGCACCGGCCCGCCCGACCCCGCCCGCCCCCTCACCTCCGTCCCCGCCGAACCCCGCTCACCCGAGCACGTCTCCGGTGCCCCGGCCTCCACCGACCGCCGGTCCGCCGCCCCCTCCGAGCCCGGTCACCCCTCCACGGCTCCCTCCGGCACCACCCCCCTGCCCGAACCACCCACTCCGGAGCCCGCGCATCCCTGAAGGAGCACCATGGCCGACACGTACACGCCCCCGGTCTACGGAACCGGGGTCAAGGCCACCATCCAGCGGCTCGGCGGCCACCTGGCCGGCATGATCATGCCGAACATCGGCGCGTTCATCGCCTGGGGCCTGATCACGGCCCTGTTCATCCCGACCGGCTGGCTGCCGAACGAGCAGCTCGCCAAGATGGTCGGCCCGATCATCACCACCCTGCTCCCGGTCCTCATCGCCTACACCGGCGGCCGGATGGTCCACGGCCAGCGCGGCGCGGTGGTGGGCGCGGTGGCCGTGATGGGCGTCATCGTGGGGTCGGACATCCCGATGTTCCTGGGTGCCATGATCATCGGCCCCTTGACGGCCCTGATCCTGAAATATGTGGACAAGTTCACGGAGCAGCGGACCAAGGCCGGCTTCGAGATGCTCGTCGACAACTTCACGGCCGGCATCGTCGGCGGCGCGATGGCCGTGGCCGGCATGTGGGCCATCGGCCCCGTCGTCAGAGAGATCACCGAGACCGCCGGCGACGCGGTCGGGTGGCTGATCAGCCACAGCCTGCTGCCGCTGGCCTCCGTGCTCGTCGAACCCGCCAAGGTGCTGTTCCTCAACAACGCCATCAACCACGGAGTGCTCGGTCCGCTCGGCGTCACCGAGGCGCTCAAGGACGGCAAGTCGATCCTGTTCATGCTGGAGTCGAACCCAGGCCCCGGCCTGGGCCTGCTCCTGGCGTACCTGATGTTCGGGCCGCGCGGGCTCCGTCCCAGCACCGCTCCCGCGATGATCATCCACTTCTTCGGCGGCATCCACGAGATCTACTTCCCGTACGTGCTGATGAAACCGCGGCTCATCCTGGCCGTCATCGCGGGCGGCGCGGCCGGGGTGTTCACGTTCATGGTCACCGGGGCCGGGCTGGTGGCGACGCCGTCACCGGGCAGCATCTTCGCCTACCTGGCGGTGACCCCGAAGGGCGGCTGGTTCGGCGTGATCCTCGGGATCGTCGTCGCGACGGCCGTGACGTTCGCCGTGGCCGCCGTCCTGCTCGGCTTCGGCCGCGGCGAGAAGGAGGAGCCCGCCCCGGAGCCCGCCGGGACTGCCGCCGAGCCGGAGCCGTCCGCGGCGCCCGTAGCGCACGACCACGACCATGACCCCGAGCAGGACGACCGCGAGCCGCGGGCCCGATCCGTATCCAAGGAGGCTTGACCAGATGACCGGAATCGACAGCAAGGACATCCGCAAGATCATCGTGGCCTGCGACGCGGGGATGGGCAGCAGCGTGATGCTGGCCACCCAGCTCCGCAAGCAGCTCAGGGACACCGGCGTCACCGTCGAGCACACCCCGGTGAACTCCATCCCGGCCGACGCCGACGTGGTGCTCTGCCACGCCGGGCTGGCCGCCCGCGCCCGGGCCGCCGCCCCGGGCAAGCTGCTGGTGCCGTTCCAGATCTTCCTCGGCGACCCGGCCGTCACCCGGCTCGTCGACACGATCAAGAAGGGCGGCACGGTGCATGCCTGACCAGCCCGCGGACGCCCCGGCCATGCGGCCGGACCTGCTCGACCCGCGCGCCGTGCTGCTGCACGAGAGCGCCGCCGACCGCGCCGAGGCGATCCGCCGCTGCGGACGCGTCCTGGTGGAGGTCGGCGCGGTCGCCGAGTCGTACGTCGAGGCCATGCTGGAGCGCGAGCGCTCGATCTCCACCTACGTCGGCGAGGGCGTCGCCATCCCGCACGGGACGGCCGCCGCCAAGGAGGTCGTCCGGCGGGACGCGATCTGCGTCGTGCGCTTCCCCGGCGGCGTCGACTGGGACGGCGAGCGGGTGACCCTGTGCGTCGGCATCGCCGCCAGGGGCGACGGCCACGTGCCCCTGCTGGCCGCCCTCGCCGACATCCTGCTCGACCCCGAACGCGCCAGGAACCTGCGCGAGGCGACAGAGGTCCACCAAGTGATCAAGGAGCTGACGTGAAGGTCGCCCGATTCCACGCACCCGGCGACATCCGCGTGGAGGATGCGCCGGAGCCGGTCGCCGGCCCCGGCGAGCTGAAGATCCGGGTCCGCAACTGCTCGACGTGCGGCACCGACGCGAAGATCTTCAAGTTCGGTCACCACCACATCCGCCCGCCGCGGGTGATGGGCCACGAGATCGCCGGCGAGGTGGTCGACACCGGCGAACGCGTCCAGGTGATCGCCGCCATCCCGTGCGGCACCTGCGCGGAGTGCCGGCGCGACCGGCTGACCGTCTGCCCGGACCAGGAGTCGATGGGCTACCACTACGACGGCGGCTTCGCCGAGTACATGGTCGTCCCGGCCAAGGTGCTGGCCGTGGGCGGTGTCAACGCCGTGCCGGACGGCGTCGGGTTCGCCGAGGCGTCGGTGGCCGAGCCGCTCGCCTGCGTGCTGAACGGCCAGACGCTGGCGGGCGTCGGCCCGGGCGACGACGTCGTCGTGATGGGCGCGGGCCCGATCGGCTGCCTGCACGTGCGGCTGGCGCGGGCGCGCGGCGCGGCCCGGGTGTTCCTGGTGGACGTCAACGCCGAACGGCTGGCGATGGCGGCCGACCTGGTCACGCCGGACGCCGTGATCGACTCCGACCCGGTGGAACAGGTGCTCAAGCTCACCGGCGGCCGCGGCGCCGACGTGGTGATCACCGCCGCGGCCTCGGGCGTCGCCCAGGAGCAGGCCGTGCGGATGGCGGCCCGGCAGGGCCGGATCAGCTTCTTCGGCGGGCTGCCCAAGGATGACCCGATCATCCGGCTGGACTCCAACCTGGTGCACTACCGCGAGCTGACCATCGTCGGCGCGAACGGCTCCAGCCCCGCCCACAACGCCGAGGCCCTCCGCCTGATCGCCGACGGCCGGGTGCCGGTGGCCGACCTCATCACCCACCGGCTGCCGCTCACCCGGGTGCTCGACGGGATCGACCTCGTCAGCCGGGGCGCGGCCATCAAGGTCACGATCGAGCCCTGAGGAGGATCGCATGAGTCTGCACCACCGAACGGTGACCGTGGCCTCGGCCAGCGGCCTGCACGCCCGTCCCGCCAAGCTGTTCGTCCAGGAGGCGGTGCGGCTCGGCGTGCCGGTGCGTGTCAGGGCCGGCGAGCGGACCGTCCCGGCCACCAGCATGCTCGGGGTGCTGTCGCTGGGCGCCTCGCGGGGTACGGAGGTGACACTGGAGTCGGACGCGCCCGGCGCGGAGGAGGCGCTGGACGCGCTTGCCGCCCTGCTCGCACGCGACCTCGACGCGGAGGAGACCCTTGATGCCTGAACCGGCCCGCCCGTCCCGGCGGCGGCTGAGCGGCCTGGGCGTCAGCCCGGGCCGCTCGGCCGGCCCCGTCGTCCGCATGGCCGGCCCGCCCGCGCTGCCCGCCGCCCGGCCGGTGGCCGACCCGGCCGCCGAGGTGGCGACGATCGCCAAGGCGCTGGAGGCGGTCGCGGCCGACCTGCGGCGCCGCGCCGCGGACACCTCCGACGCCACCGCCGCGGAGGTCCTCGACGCGCTCGCCATGATGGCCGAGGACCCGATGCTCCGCGAGGACGCCGAACGGCACGCGCGGGAGGGCCGCGACGCCCCGCACGCCCTCGACGCGGCGTTCGCCGGCCACCGGGAGACGCTCGCGGCGCTCGGCGGCTACCTGGCCGAACGGGCGGCCGACCTGGACGACCTCAGGCACCGGGCGGTGGCCGCCGCCCTGGGCCTGCCCATGCCCGGCGTCCCCTCCCCCGGCCGCCCGTACGTGCTCGTCGCCGAGGATCTGTCGCCCGCCGACACGGCGGGACTCGGCGCGGACGTGCTGGCGCTGGTGACGGAGCGCGGCGGCCCGACCAGCCACACCGCGATCCTGGCGCGCAGCCGGGGGCTGCCCGCCGTCGTCGCCTGCCGGGGCGTCCTCGACGTGCCGGACGGCACGGTCGTCTCGGTGGACGGCCGCACCGGTGACGTCACCGTCGGCCTCACCTCGGAGGACGCGGCAGACGTCGTGGAGGGCGACCGCCGCGAGCGGGTCCGGCTGGCCGGCAGCACCGGCCCCGGCCGCACCTCCGACGGTCACCCGGTCAAGCTGCTGCTCAACATCGGCTCCGCCGCCGACCTCGGGTCCGACGCCGGCGGCGCCGAGGGGGTGGGCCTGTTCCGCACCGAGTTCCTGTTCCTGGAACGGCGGCAGCCGCCGTCCTTCGACGAGCAGGTGGCGGCGTACGCGGAGGTGTTCGCCCGGACCCCGCTCGTCGTGGTGCGGACGCTCGACGCGGGCACCGACAAGCCCCTCCCCTTCCTGGGGCTCCCGCCGGAGCCGAACCCGGCGCTCGGCATCCGCGGCCTGCGCGTGGACCGGGTGCTGCCGGACGTCCTCGACACGCAGCTCGACGCCATCGCCGAGGCGGCGCGCGGCACGGGCGCCGCACCCTGGGTGATGGCCCCCATGGTCACCACCGTCGCCGAGGCCACCGACTTCGCCCGCCGCGCCCGCGCCCGCGGCCTCACCCGGGTCGGCGCCATGATCGAGGTCCCGGCCGCGGCCCTGCAGGCCGAGGAACTGCTGGCGGAGCTCGACTTCCTCAGCATCGGCACGAACGACCTCAGCCAGTACACCTTCGCCGCCGACCGCCAGCACCCGGGCCTCGCCGACCTCCTCGACCCGCGCCAGCCGGCGCTGCTCAAGCTCATCGCCCTGTGCACGGAGGCCGGCCAGGCGCTGGGCAAGCCGGTCGGCGTGTGCGGTGAGGCGGCGGGCGATCCGCTGCTGGCGCCGCTGCTGGTGGGGCTGGGCGTGACGAGCCTGTCCATGGCCCCGATCTGCGTCCCGGCCGTCCGGGACGAGCTGTCCCGCCACACCCTGGAGGAATGCCGCCGCCTGGCCTCACGCTGAAGTTCGCTCGGAGACCGGCAGACCGCGCTCCCGTGTCCGCCGCCCGCGAGCCCCGGCCACGGCCCACAGAACCAGCCAGACCAGCAGAGCCAGCACCCCGACCAGGGCGTACTCGATCAGCGGGATCCTCACCACCTCACCGGCGGCGGCCCCCAATTCGCCCCGTAGCGCGTACACGACCACCACCGCGCCCACGTAGGCGGCGGCGAGCACCCACCGCACCCCGGCGGACAGCCCCAGCCCGTGCATCTGGGTGAGGACGAAGACGCCGAGGAAGCCGAACAGGAACATCGGCCATGCCCCGTCCGGCCCCGACGTCATGACCGCGACCAGCGTGCCGTGCACGGCGACCATCAGTTCCAGGCTGACCGTCCACCAGCGCGCGGTGTGCGCCCTGGTCAGGAACAGGCTGCCCTGCAGCAGCAGGAGGAACATGTAGAAGAAGCCGATGAGGTGGCCGCCGGTCGCCTCCATCGGGTGGTACCAGAAGGTGTAGACGGCGGCCCAGCTGAACAGGTAGCCGTGGTAGCGGCGGGCGACGTCGACCACCTGCCGTCCGAGGGGCGCCGGCTTCCCGGCGAACATCCCGCGCCGCCGGTTCTCCATCAGCAGCACGACGACCAGCAGCAGCACCACCGAGCCCTGCGAGCTGAAGATCGACACGTCCTGGGCGAGCCCGTCGTAGAACAGGTGGGTCTGCACCGTGTGCAGCGCGACGAAACCGGCGTTGACCGCCAGCGCGACCACGTTCACCGGGTGCAGCCCGGCGGCGTAGCGGCGGACGCGGGTCTGCGCGTAGTAGATCAGCCCCCAGAACGCCACCTGATGCGCCGCGTACCCCGTCCAGGCGGACAACCGGGTCCAGAACGTCGGCTCGGGCAGCTTCCAGTAGTACCAGGAGGCGCCCTGGTCAGGCAGCAGTTCGATCCCCGCCAGCCGCCGGCCCAGCACCCACACGAGCCCGGTCAGCAGCGCGCTGGCGGCCACCCCGAGGGCGAGCGTCCGCGCCGGAGTCAACGTCCGCGTCCACGAAAGTCTTTCCATGATGGAACATTTTTAGCATGGAACAATAGACCCGCCCACCCGAGCCGGACGAGGGAGGAACGTGACGCCGGACACCCCGCCGCCGCCGAGCGCCTACGACCTGATGGTGGCGATCCGCCGGCTCAACATGGAGAGCGACCGGTTCATCGAACGGTTCGCCGTCCTGCACGGCCTGCACCGCACCGACCTGAACGCCCTGGTCGTCATCCTCGACGCCGCCAACGCCGGCCGCCGCCTCACCCCCGGCGAACTGGGCGCCACCCTCAACCTCAGCCCACCCGCCACGAGCGCCCTCATCAACCGCCTCGAACAGGTCGGCCACGTCGAACGCCGCCGCAGCACCACGGACCGCCGCAAGACCGAGATCGCCCTCAACGAGCCCGCCGTCCGCCTGGCAGGCTGCTTCTTCGCCCCACTCGGCCGCCACCTGACGGCCGCCATCGACGAGTTCACCCCAGAGGAACGCAAGGTGATCGCCCGCTTCCTCACCCGCACCACCACCGCCACTGCGGCAGCCGTCCGGAATTCGCTACCTGACTCCTGACCCGCAAGCGCCCTCCACCCGGCCACCTGGAAACGGGCGATGCAGCCTTGGCGTTTGCGCCGCACAGCGGCCGTCACGGTCCTGAGCACGTCGCCTGTGGCGGGAGGGGCAGGCACTGGGCGACGTGAGCAGCGACGGACCGCGCGATCACGACGCCGAAAAAATGGTCGTCGCTGACGAACCGGGCGGTCCGCGACTGCGGACTGAATAACCCGCAAACCCGACGCGGCCAAACCAAACTCGGGACACACCACGGTGACCCAGAAGATCGCCGCAACAAATATCGCGGTCTGATCCTGAAACTCTTAAGAAGAGAACCCGATGTCGCGCATATGACGATCAAGCATTCTAGCTATATCAACCGGTATCTCTTCTGGGATGTTGCGAAAAGCTCCTGGTTCAATCACCTTTCTGACCAGGATCTCGAGTATGACATCACGGTATTGGGTCCGGAGACTCCATCCTTGACAACTCTCGGTACCCACCTCAGGCGGGCCACTCTTCGCGGCGCAGAACGCAACCAGACGGTCCGCGCCCGGAGTCACGTCATGCATAGCAACGCGTACGGCGCGATATCCGTCAGCTACATGAAAGCGGCCGAGTTGCGGCTCCTTCTCGAAGGCTTCGCGAGCAGCACTTGCATTCCGATATTCGACGGCAAATATACCAACAGGCCTGTCTCCGTCATCCGAAAAGAATTGGCGCCCTACCTCCTGAACCGCACCTTCAGAATCCAGAATCACCGAATCTTTTTCCGACGTATCTAGAAGTCGTCCGTTTAGGGCCAGCTCGCCAACTGTGCGCGGGCTCAGCTGTGCAAATGAGGGCAGAAGTTTGTCCGAGAACACACTACTCGCAGAGGATGTGGAAGCAGCGCGCACTTCGGTACTACTTTGAGTTGTCGCGCATGCAGACAGGAGCAGTATAGCGGCAGTAGCGCGAAAATATATTGATGTTCTACTCAACGTGCACCTCTCAGGAGACTAGGACCCACCCCGCCCGCCGGGCGTGCACAAGCTACATTCGGAGACATATTATCATCCACGGATGCTCCGTCCCGTCGAGTTCGCCGGTCAGGCCTACTTCACCAGCTACCCAGGAAGCTCTCATGCCCCGGATACCGGAACCGACACTCACGTTCGGACAGCGAGGTCGCTGCTCAAGCGAGCCATGGGCAATTTTTTGGACGCAGGGCCCGGACCAGTCTCACGATCAAGGATTCCTGCAAATCTGACCGGCTCTAGACTTCAACTCGTATATTCCAGACCGAGATGATTAGATACTGCGCAGGCGGCCATCCTCATCTGGAACTATGCCCATCACGTGGGGAAGACTAGTTTGTTCCCCCGGATGGAAAAAGAAGGCCAGCGGCTCGCTTTGGCAAGCAAGGAGCTTATGGACCTCTGAGAATTTATCCAGACTTGAGACCGAGAGTTCGCCATCCAACTCAAAGTAGTTATCCACCCGCAGCAACGGCCGCTCATCTAGACTGACAACAATTCGCTTACATACCTCCAGAATAGCATCCCTACCAGGCTGGACAATAAAGATGTCAATGCCGGAAAATGCGGTTATTGATGCATGTGGAGATGGAGTCAGGAACTTGCCAGGCATACGCGACCGTGAAATCCGGTACCACTTCTCGCCTCCCAATCCGTGTGCCCACCGCTCCAATATGAATAGCGTGTTCTCCTTGTCGCCGTCTAGCTGCGATACCCTCCTCCAAAAGAAGTCGTTCACCGGAATCTCTATCCCCGTTGACGTATCGCACTCGAAGACGTCCTCATACCTCGCCTCTCTAACAGACAACCCCACATCCATCAATTCTTCGATTACCGAGTCCGCAGGTGCTGAGATTGCTACATACACGGTAAGATCGTAACCGAATCTAATTTGCAAGGATTGCTCGTGAACTAGCTCTACATATATACCAAAATCCCGAAGAATAGCCCGGCAGACATCTTCAGCCTCCTGTATCGTCAGAGTTGCCCCCTCATAGAAGCGAGGCAGCCAGCGAGGACTACAAAAGCTAACTTCTGGGTGGCGAACCCGCAAGCGATCGGTATCTGTCAGCGACACAAACAGGTGTATCGCTCGAATGAGGAGATCTTCCGCCGTAAGATATTCATGGCAGGCCAGCCTCCGGTCGCCGACCATAGATCCTATATCAGAGATGGAGGACCAACTCTCCCCACCACTATCGGACGAATTAGCCAGCGGGCTGATTACATAGGTCTTCACGCTACTTAGCCACCCATCGGAGAATGTACTCTCCACCGTGTTTAACCAAGTCATATCCCCCTGCACGTGTTGCCTTTGAGCGCAAGTCGGCCGGCGTATTAGCCCCTTTGAAGATCGCCGGACTATGCCCAGTGTTATCCCAGGATATATACTTTGGACCACTGCATCTCTTCGCGCATTTCCATACATACTCTCCGTGTGCCTTCTCCTTCGTCTTTACATATCCGAACCATTTCGCTAATTCCTCTGCCTGCTTCTTGGGCACTACCTGACCTGCGAGTCTACCAGAACTCCCAGGCGCCACCCTTTGCGCAGAGGCCAACTGATCGAGAGCGGCACCCAGCCTTGGCATGTTTGATACTGCCGTTTTAGCACCCTGTGCCCCTGCGCCTCCAAGAACATTCGCGGCAGTGAAGATGCAACCGAGGAAGCTGCCGTTCATGCATGCTTGCGCGTCCCCAGTTAAGAAGCTGATGACTTTATAGAAAGCAGTCTTCTTGAACTTCTCCTTCATTAACCTGTCGTGCTCGTCTTTTTCAATGCCAAGGTCCACTTGCCATCCGGCACACATATGTGCCGCATTCGAATCTTTTGGAGGTAGGCAATATTCGCCGTATTGCTCCGCTTTCATAATAAGCAAAGCTGCCTGCCTCCAGGACTCGCACGTCTTTTTGCCGAATTTTTTGTTGCAATAGCTCCAATCGGCCTTTCCAGCGACAGAGCCGCCTGCAGCAACTCCGCCTGGCTCCTTCGAATGCTTGTACTTGATCACCTCCCAGAGCAAGTCGACCTCCTCTTGGGACGCTTCAAATACAGGGCTGTACATCAATTCCTCACGCACCTGCTTCGACTGTCTCCAGAAGTCTCCTGGAACCGGGCGGCCGTTAGGCATCATTCCGGACCTTTTGATGTCCTCGTCTGTCATGACGGCGAACCCGTAACTAGCCGCAGAGCAGCCCCAAATGTCGCAAGCCGACATACCTCCGCCAATGTCGCCTCGTGAGCATGCGCCTCCCGCGCACAGGCCACCTCCACCGCCGCCTCCGCCTCCGCCTCCGCTGAGGATGCCAAGGCTGGCGTATGATTCGGCGACTTCCTGGAGGTCTCGACCCACGCTGTAGCTGCCCCAGGTGTCGAGTTGGGTGGTGTAGTGGCCGGTGGGGTCGATGCCGGTGAGGGGGGAGGCGTTGGCGTAGGTGTAGCGGTTGGCTTGGACGCTGGGGTTGGGGGTGAGGGTGGCGGTGTCGCGGCTGGTGAAGGTGCCGGTGCCGGGCTGGTACCAGCGGGCGTGCATGTTGACCTTGCCTGTGTCCGGGTCGGTGTATTCGCCCTGGTAGCCGAGGTTGGTCTTGGCTCCGGTTTGGGCGGTGATGGTGCCGAAGGGGTCGTAGGCGGTGGTGGTGGCCAGGGCGGTGCTGGTGTAGGTGGCGATCAGGTCGCCGTGCAGGTCGGTGAGGGTGGCGAGGGCGGGGTTGGTGCCTTCCTGCTGGCCGAGCAGGCCGCCGGACGGGTCGCGGCCGTACTTGGCTTGGACGCCGCCGGTGGTGTCGGTGATGGCGGCGAGGTCGTTGCCGAGGCCGGAGTAGGCGAACTGTTGCTTGGTGGTGCCGCGGGTGCGGGTGGTGACGCGGTCGAGGGCGTCGTAGCTGTAGAGACTGTCGCCGTCGGCGACCAGGCGGTCGAAGGCGTCGAAGGTGAGCTGGGTGGTGGTGCCGTTCTTGGTCTGGGTGGCGAGGGTGCCGCGCGGGGTGTAGGTGTAGTCGGTTCCGTCGCCGGTGGTGAGGCGGTTGCGTTCGTCGTAGGTGTAGGTCTTGTCGCCGGCTTTGGTGCGGTTGCCTGAGGCGTCCCACTCGTAGGCGGTGGTGGTGCCGCCGGGGGCTTGCCAGGAGGTGAGGCGGCCGGCGTGGTCGTAGGTGTAGGTGTTGGTGCCTGCTGCGGCGGTGCCGGCGGTGGTTTTGGTGGTGAGGTTGTCGTCCTTGTCCCAGCCGTAGGTGATCTTGGCGAGCTGGGCGCCGGTGTTCCGCTTGAGGGTGTGGGTTTCGAGGCGGTCGAGGTCGTCGTAGGTGAAGGCTTGGCTGTCGCTGGCCGTGGTGCCGGTGGCGGCGGTCATGGATTTGAGGCGGCTGGCGGCGTCGTAACCGTAGGTGACTTTGCGGGTGGTGACCGGGTCAGTGGCGGTTTCCAGGCGGCCGACGTTGTCCCAGGTGAAGGTGGCGGTGCCGGCCGCGTCGACGCGTTGGGTGGGGTTGCCGAGCCCGTCGTAGGCGTAGCTCGTCTGCGTGGACGTGCCGCGCTTGACCGCCAGGGGGAGGGTGCGGTCGTTGTAGTCGACGGTCAGGTCACCGATCGTGGTTCGGCGGCTGGCCAGGTCGTAGCCGAAGGTGCGTTCGGCGCTGGCCGCGTCGCCTCCGCCGCCGGTCTCCTTGGTGAGGCGGCCCAGGTGGTCGAAGGTGCGGTCGATGCGTACCCCGCCCGGCTGGATGAGCGCGGTGGGGTTGCCGGCGGCGTCGTAGGCGGCGGTCCAGGTGCGGTCGGCGGCGTCGGGGTGGGCGGTGGTGGCCGGTTCGACGACGGTCTCGGGGAGGCCGAGGGTGTTGTAGGTGGTCCAGGTGGCGTTGCCGCGGCCGTCGGTCAGCCGGGTGCGGGCGCCGGCGGCGTCGTAGCCGAAGCTGGTGGTGATGGACTCGCCGGTCTTGACCGGCTCGATGAGTGCGGTGAGCCGGCCGAGCGGGTCGAAGGTCTGCCGGGTTTCGTGGCCTTCGCCGGAGGTGCTGCTGATCTGGTTTCCGGCCAGGTCGTAGCCGGCGCCGGTGGTGCGCAGCACGGTGCCGGAGGCGTTCAGGTCCTTGACGGCGATCTTGCGGCCGGCCAGGTCGTACTCGGCGACGCTGGCGTTGCCCAGCGGGTCGGTGACCTTGGTGACCCGGCCGGCCGGGTCGTAGGCCATCTTGGTGGTGTTGGTCGCCGGGTCGGTCTGCTCGGTGGCCTCGCCGGCCGCGTTGACCTTGATGGTGGTGGTGCGGTTGCCGGGCGCGACCGTCTTGGTGAGGTGGCCGCCGTCGTTGTAGGTGAACGTGGTGGTGTAGGCGGCCGCGGACGGCTTGCGCTCCACCTGCGTTGTGGTGATCTTGCGGCCGAGGTCGTCGTAGGTCGCCTCGACGCGGGCGCCGGTCGGGTCGACCGCGGCGAGCTGCTCGCCGGCCAGGTCGTACTCGGCAATCCAGCGGCCGGCGGTCTGGCCTTCCGGAGCGGGGTCGGTGACGCGGACCTGCCGGCCCAGCTGGTCGTACTCGAACGTGCTCGTGTAGCCGCGCGGGTCGGTGGTGGCCCTCAGCAGACCGGCCGCGTCGTAGGCGTGCGTGATCGTGGGGGTGAGCGCGGTACCGCCGGGAGGCGTGTAGGCGGGGGCGCTCTTGCTGGTCAGTCGTCCGGCCTTGTCGAAGACCGACGTGATCGTGCGGCCTTCCGCGTCGGTCTCGTGGGTGCGGGCGCCGACCGTGTCGTACCCGAACCGGGCCGACGGGCGAACCTCGCTGGAGCTGCCGGCCTTGTCCACCTTGACCTGCGGGCCGGTTGCCTCGATCAGGCGGCCGAGCACGTCGTAGCGCATGGTGGAAGTGAAGGCGTCCTTGTCGGCCCCGGCCGCGTTGCCGCGCGGGTCGGTGCTGGCGACGGCCAGGCCGCGGTCGTCGTAGGTGGAGGTGGCGACGATGTCGGCATCGCCGTTCTCCACGGTGGACTTGGTGACCTGGTTGACCTTGTTGTAGGCGTACTCGGTCACCTCGGAGCGGGTGGTGCCCGCGCCGGTCAGCGTCGTCTTCAGCACGTTGCCGTTGGCGTCGTAGACGAACGCGACCTTGCGGTTGAGCGTGCCCGGGTCGAACGTCTGCGAGGTCAGGCGGGCGGCGGCGTCGTAGACGAACTCCGTGGTCGTGGTGCCGCCGCCGGTCACCAGCTTGGTCTGGTTACCCGCCGCGTCGTAGGTGTTGTCCTCCAGCACGACGTCACGGGTGGTGGTGGAGCCATTCAGCTTTACGTCGTCGGCGATCTTCTTGGCCGGCAGGTTGTCGTTGAAGTACTCGTACGACGTCTTGCGGCCCATCGCGTCGACCTGCGCGGCCAGCCGGCCGGCCGCGTCGTAGGAGTACGACTCCAGCAGCACGTCCTTGGCCGGTTGTGGGTTGACCGGGCTGCCGGTCCAGCCCTTCAGGGTGCGGGTGTGCAACTGGCCGCGGTCGGTGTAGCCGTTCTCGATCACGGTCCCCCGGGGGTCGGTCACCCGGACCAACTGGCCGAGGGTGTTCCAGGCCTGGCGGACGACGCCGCCTTCGGGGTCGGTGACGGTCTCGACCCGGCCGAGCGGGTCGTAGGTGTAGACAGTGGCGCGTTCGGCGTCGCCGCCGGTCAGGTCGGTGATCTTCTCGCTGAGTTTGTTGCCGTCGCCGTCGTAGGCAAATGTGGTCCGCTTGGTGTGCGTGACGTTGGTGATCTCGTTCTTCACGCCGGGCTCGGTCTGCGTCACCGGGCGGCTCAGACCGTCGTAGGTGAACGTCGTCTTCACCCCGTCGGGGTGGGCGTCCGACACCTGGGTCGAGGTGATCAGGCGGCCGAGCGTGTCGTAGTCCAGCTTGGTGACCAGGCCTTCGGGGTCGGTCTGCTCGGCCAGGTCACCGACCGCGGTGTAACGGTAGGTCCAGGCGTTGCCCCGCGCATCCGTCTTCGACGCCGGTAACCCTGCGGGGGCGGTGCCGCCGCCGATCGCCGCCTCGGTGCCGTCGGTGTACGTCACGCCGGTGGAGCGGCCGGTCGGGAAGTCGGAGGTCGCGGGAGTCGTCTCCTTGGTCTGCTCGCCGTACTGGTTGTACTCCCAACGGGTCGCGTACTTGTTGTCGGTGTCGCTCGACGAACGTGCGTCCCGGCGGACGAGCATGCGGTCGTTGCGTGGATCGAACTGGTCATCCTTGTTGACGTGGTACTCGGCGTAGGCGAGCTGACAGTTCCCCGCGCTGCGGCACGTCTGGGTGCTGATGGGGTTGCCGCGCTTGTCGTTGTAGAAGCGGGAGGCGTTGCCGTTCTGGTCGGTGACCTTTGTCAGGAAGCCCCCGGTGTCGTACTCGTAGCGCATCGGCAGCTCTGAGCGGTCCTTCAGATAGGTCAGTCGGGAGCCGCGGCCCTCGTCGTAGCCGTAGGTCAGCGTGCCGTTGCGCGGGTCTGTGACGGTAACGGTCGCCACCCGCTCGGACCAGTCGCTGTCGGGTGCGCCGATCTGCCACGTGCCGCCGTGGCGGTCCGTGTGCGTCTTCAGGCGGTCGGTCGCAGCGTCGTAGGTGTTGGACGCCCAGACCCGCCCCGAGGGCAGCGTGATCTTCGCCAGCTTGTTGGAGACCTTCACCTTCGCCGCGAAGTGGGCCTGGATTTCCGCTTCGCTCAGCGGCTTGTCGTAGAGCGCGAACTCGTCGAGCGAGCCCACGAAGGAAAACGCACCCTTGATGTTCGGAGCACCGGGGGTGTCGGACCACGAGCTGGCGCGGTCACCACTGCCCAGGTAGGCGGCTTCCCGGTAGTCCGGGTACATCTCGCCGACGACCTCGCCGACGACCTGGCCGTCTAGGAAGAGCTTCTGCTTGCCGTCCGCCACGTTGAGCACCGCGTGGTGCCAACGGTCGTCCGTGACAGCGGCGGGGCTGGTGATCGGCGCATAGGTCCAGTCGCCGCCGTTGCTCCTGAGTTCGCCCAGTTGGCCTCTCAGCCGTCCGTCGGTCCCGACGTACAGGACCGGGTTCGTCGCGCCGTACGCGTATCCGTACGGTGCCGCGGAGAAGATCATGCCGTGCTGTTTGGTCTTGAACCAGACTTCGATCGACAGGCGCTCGCGCAGCCTGGCCAGGATGTTGGAGGGCATCATCACCGAGGACTTGGTGAAGCCAGCAGCCTTGTCCGTGCTGCCTTCCAGCGCGCCCGGCTGCCCGATGGCGACGTCGTTGTACTGGCCCGAACGGCCGTCACTACCCAGGTTGGAAGGGGCTTCGTACTGGCCGTCGCCAAGTGGGAAGTAGCCCACCGGCTCGGAGTCGAGAACCGTCGCCCGGTACCGGGACCCGTCCGCGTAGGTGTAGGTCGTGCAGTTCGGGGCCGCCACCGGGGCGCACACGCTCGTCAGGTTGTCGCCCGTGTAGGTGTAGGTCCAGGTGGAGCTCTTGCCGTCCACCGGGTCGGTGGACACCGACGCCACCCGTGGGCCCTGCCACGTGAGGTGCAGTGATCTGCCCCCGACCGCCGTGACCTTGCTGATCTTGCCGTCAGCATCGTAGTGCAGGGTCTGCGCCCGGCCCCGACGGTCGGTGATCTTCAGCAGCCGGCCCGCGCCGTCGAAGTGGTAGCTGGTGGCCGAGGTGTCCATCAGCCGCCAGCCGCCGCCCTCCACATCGGCCAGCGTGGCGTGCATGCCGGGCGGCGGCTGGTACGTGCCGTCCCCCTTGTCCGCGAACCTGACCCGGCCGCCCGAGGGATAGGTGACCAGGAGATCGGTCAGGTCAGGGGTCGTCCGCTCCGGAGTGATGCGCATGTCCCATGGGGTCGACCAGCCTGCGCCGAAGATGCCGGTGGTGCGTCCGTCAAGACTGTTGTACGTACGCGTGACCGCCAGGGGCGGCCCCGCCACCGCCACCCGGGCATCGACGAACGTGCTCGTGTAGTTGCCCGTGACCGGAAGGAACTCCTGGCCGTCGCTGCCGCGCTCACCCAGGTGGGCGCTGGTCAGGGGTTGGCGCGCTCCAGTCGTCACCAGCATCTTGTCGGACTGAGCCGTCGCGCCGCTGTCCAGGTCCACCACGCGGACCCACCACTCGTACTGCTTGCCCCACTCCAGCTTGCCCGCCGGTACCCGCCAGGTGTCCCCCCACACCTGCTTGGGCGAGCTGACACACACCGGCGTCGGCGCGGGATCGAACGGCCCGGCGTCGGGGTCCGGCTCCACCTTGCTGCAGATCGTGAAAGTGAACTCCAAACCCTTGTTGATCGCTGGTGGAGCGCCCAGCCGGCTGACCTCGACGGTGAGCAACGGTGTCACCGACCCCAGCAACATCCCGTGCTCGGGATACACATCATCGATCATCGGGAACGTGTCACCGGACTGCGTCATCCGGTCCAGCCGATCCGCCCGCTCGACACCGGACGGAAGCTTCGATGCCTTCTCCGGCTCAGGGGAACGCGACTCCAGGCTGAGGGCCTTCGCCGGATTCTTCGCTAACGAGGTGTTGAGCGTTCCACGGCCTGCACGGGTCAGGGACGTATCGGCCAAAGCGGGAAGCCGGCCCGCCGTGCCGGTCATTTGCCGGGGCGTGGCCACCGCTCCTTGATATGCGGCTGAGTCACTCGTCATAGCGGCCTGCGCGTACGTCGGCGTCACAGCGAGCGACACAAGACCAGGAAGCGCAGCGACCGCCAGAATCGCTGCACGCGAACGAGCCCATGCCGAAACCCGGCGCATACGCCGTCACACTCCGAACCACGCTGGGCACCCGCAGGCGCCGGACGAAGCTCCATCCACGTAAAGCAGAAACGGGGTTTCTGAATCGCGCAGCCCGGAGCATGTTGGCAAACGGGTAGAGCGTAACTTCGCGGATATGCGCGGACAAGATCCAATTGAGTCACATAAAAACCACATAAAGTGATCAACTGGGCGTGTTGCCCCCAGTCAAGGCGGCGTGGTGGATCAGGCGTCCACCGGTTCCGGGTTGTGGGCGCGCAGGACGAGGTCGTCGTTCTCCACGTCCACGGCGACCCGGCCGCCCTCGCTCACCTCGCCGGTCAGCACCATCGTGGACAGCCTGTTGTCGAGTTCGCGCTGGATCGTGCGCCGCAGCGGCCGGGCGCCGAACTCCGGCTGGAACCCGCGCTCCGCCAGCCAGTCCACGGCCGCCGGCGACACCTCCAGGTCCATGCCCTGGCCGCGCAGGCGCTGGCGGGTGCGGTCCAGCAGGAGTTCGACGATCTGGCTGAGCTGGTCGCGTTCCAGGCGCCTGAAGATGATTATCTCGTCGATGCGGTTGAGCAGTTCGGGCGGCAGCGAGTGGCGCAGCAGGTCCATGAGGCGGTCGTCCAGGGCCGCCGGGTCGTCGGAGTCGAGGATCAGCTGGGCGCCGATGTTGCTCGTCATGATGACGATCGTGTTGGTGAAGTCGACCGTGCGGCCCTGGCCGTCGGTCAGGCGGCCGTCGTCGAGCATCTGGAGCAGGATGTTCATCACGTCCGGGTGGGCCTTCTCGATCTCGTCGAGCAGCAGCACGCCGTGCGGGCGGCGCCGGACGGCCTCGGTGAGCTGGCCGGCCTCCTCGTAGCCGACGTAGCCGGGAGGCGCGCCGATCAGCCGGGACACGGTGTGGCGCTCCTGGAACTCGCTCATGTCCACGCGCGTCATGTGGTCCTCGCCGCCGAACAGGGCCGCCGCCAGGGCGCGGGCCAGCTCGGTCTTGCCGACCCCGGTCGGGCCGAGGAACAGGAAGCTGCCGATGGGCCGGTTCGGGTCCGACAGGCCGGCGCGGGAGCGGCGGACCGCCTCGGCGATGGCCGTGACGGCCTCCTCCTGGCCGACGACCCGCTGGTGGAGGTGTTCCTCCAGGTGCATGAGCCGTTCGCGTTCCTGCGCGGTGAGCTGACGAACCGGGATGCCGGTGCGCCGGGAGACGATCTCGGCGACGTCCTCGACCGTCACCTGCGGCACCTCGTCGCGGACCTGCCGGGCGCGCTGCAGCTCGGGCCGGAGCTTGTCGATCTGCGTCGTCACCTCCTTGGCCCGGTCGAAGTCGTCGGCCGAGACGGCCTGGTCCTTGTCGCGGCGCAGCGCCTCCAGGCGTTCCTCCAGCTCGCGCACGTCGGTGGCGGGCGTGCGGGAGCGCAGCCGCACCCGGGCGGCCGCCTGGTCCATCAGGTCGATGGCCTTGTCCGGCAGGAACCGGTCGGCGACGTAGCGGTCGGACAGGGTGGCGGCGGCGTGCAGCGCCTCGTCGGTGATGCGTACCTGGTGGTGGGCCTCGTAGGCGTCGCGCAGGCCGCGCAGGATCTCGATCGTCTCCTCCACGGTGGGCTCGGAGACGAGGATCGGCTGGAAGCGGCGTTCGAGCGCGGCGTCCTTCTCGACGTGCTTGCGGTACTCGTCGATCGTGGTGGCGGCGATGACGTGCAGTTCGCCGCGGGCCAGGGCGGGTTTGAGGATGTTCGCCGCGTCCATGCCGCCTTCGGCCGAGCCGGCGCCGACGAGGGTGTGCATCTCGTCGATGAACACGATCGTCTCGTCGGCGTGCTCGCGCACCTCGTCGATGACCTTCTTCACGCGCTCCTCGAACTCGCCGCGGTACTTCGACCCGGCCACCATCCCGGTCAGGTCGAGCGCGACGACCCGGCGGTCCTTGAGGGTGTCGGGGACGGTGCCGTTGACGATGCGCTGGGCGATGCCTTCGACGATGGCGGTCTTGCCGACGCCGGGCTCGCCGATGAGCGCGGGGTTGTTCTTGGTACGGCGCGAGAGCACCTCCAGCGCCTGCTCGATCTCGTCCTCCCGGCCGACGACCGGGTCGAGCCGGCCCTGCCTGGCCTCCTCGGTCAGGTCGCGGCCGTACTGGTCGAGCGACGGCGTGGCGCCCGGCGCCCGCTCCTGCCGCCGGCCCGTTCCGGAGACCATGGCCCGCTGCAGGTCCTCGGCGGTGGCCCCCTGCTCCTGCAGCAGCCGGGCGGCGTTGGAGCCGGGGTTGGCGGCGAGGGCGAGCAGCAGGTGCTCGGGGCCGATGTAGGAGGAGCCGACGGCGTTGGAGATCCGCTGGGCGTCCAGCAGGGCCCGCTTGGCCGCCGGTGACAGCGCGGTGGGCTGCCCGCCGGGCGGGCCGCCCGCCTCGTCGCCGGGCCGGCCGGCGGCGTCGATGCGGTCGCGCAGCGTGCCGACGTCCACGCCGGCGGCCTCGAGCGTGGCCCGGGTCTGGTCGTACTCGGTCAGCGCGTCGAGCAGGTCGATGGCGTCGAGGTCGGCCGCGCCCCGGCGACCGGCGATCTCCAGGGCGTTCGCGAGGACCTCGCGCGCGGGCTCGCTGAGCAGCCTGCCGATGTCCACCCGCTGCACGCTGGGGCGTGCGGGTGGCCAGGCGTCGCCGAACATCCGGCCGGTGAGCTCGTCGAACCGCCTGAACGGGTCACTCGAAAAGAACGACATATCCGACATATCGGGATCCCTTCTCGACGCACCTGGGACCCTTGCCGTGGAGACCGCAAGCCATAGCCAACACCCGGCCCGCTAACCGCAAAATCAGCGACGGATCAGGGGAGACCGGCGATCGCGTCGTCGATCGCCGTGTCGCCGGACACCAGCTCCAGCACCTGCCCCAGCCCGGCCCGCTCCCGCAGCAACGCGGCGATGACGGCGGCCACGTCGTCGCGCGGCACCCGCCCGCGCGGCACCTCCAGGTCCAGCCGCACCAGCCCGGTGCCGGGATCGTCGGTCAGGCCGCCGGGCCGCAGGATCGTCCAATCGAGCGAACGGCGGGTCAGGTCGTGCTCGGCCTCCGTCTTGGCCGTGATGTAGGCGGCCCACACCTCGTCGGTGCCGGGCTCCGGCGGCCGGCCCGCCCCCATGGACGATATCTGGACGAACCGCCGCACTCCGGCCCGCTCGGCGGCGTCGGCCAGCAGGACGGAGGCCGCCCGGTCGACGGTGTCCTTGCGGGCCACGCCGCTGCCCGGCCCGGCGCCCGCCGCGAAGACGGCCGCGTCCGCGCCGCGCAGGATCTCGGCGACCTCCTCGACGCCCGCCCGTTCGAGATCGCACAGCACCGCCCGGGCACCGGTCGCCTCGACGTCGGCCACGTGGCCGGGGTCGCGCACCAGGCCGGTAGCGTCGCCGCCGAGGAGACGTTCGAGCCGCAGCGCGATCTTGCCGTGGCCGCCCGCGATGATGGTCCTCATCCGGCCATGCTGTCATGGCCCGCCGGCCACCGGCCCGACGGGGCTGACCAGTCGACGCGGGCGCGACGACCGACGGGTTCAGCGGGCCGGCAGCGCCTCCCCGACGTACCGGACGATGCGCGCCGCGTGGCGCCCGTCCGCGTCGAGGTCCGGGTTGTAGATCGTCAGCGACCACCCCGTACAGCCGGGCCGCCGCAGGGCCAGGGCGGTGAGCTCGGTGAGCTCCGCCCAGGTCAGCCCGCCCGGCTGCGGGTAGTCCACGGCGGGCAGCTCGTGGGTGGCGAGGACGTCGAGATCGACGTGCAGCCACCACCGCGGCGCTGCCCTCTCGACGGCGGCCACGGCGTCGGCCGCCGACTCCGCGACGCGCCCGGCGAGTTCCCCGTCGGTGGCGAACCACAGGGAGCCGCGCAGCGAGGCGATCCGGTGCTCCAGCAGTTCGGCGCCGTCACGCGGGCCGAGCAGCGCGGTGGCCTCGGCGCGCAGCAGGGGCGCCGGGCCGGGCACGACCCCCGCGGGCGGAGAGCCGGCGGCGGTGACTCCGAGTGCCAGGCCCGGCTCGCAGTCGGCGGCCTCGCCGGTGGTCGAGGCGGCGGGCGGCCAGGCGTCCTCGTGGCCGTCCACGAACAGCAGGCCGGCGGCGCCGTGAACGTCACGGCAGGCGGCCAGCGCGCCGAGCAGCACCGGGCAGTCGCCGCCGACCAGCAGCGGGAAGGCGCCGCCGGACAGGACGGCCGCCACCTTCCGGTGGACGCCGCCGACCATGGACGCCAGGGCCTCCTCGGCCAGCAGCCCAAACCCGCCCCGTTCGGGCACCGGCGCGGCGAAGGGGATGTCACCGGCGTCCCGGACGTCGTGCCGGGCGGCGAGCGCGGCGACCAGACCGGCGCGCCGCAGCGCTCCCGGAGCCCGGGCGACGCCGTCACCGCGCCCCGCCGAGTTGAACCCGGCGCCCAGCACCTCGATGACGGTCACCCCCTCCCCCTACCCGGCCGCCGCAGCGCGACGCCCGCCGCCCGACCGCCGCCCGACCGCCCCCGCCCCGCGACCGGGACCGGCCCACGACCGGCTCGTATCCTGGCGCGGGACACCACTCCCGGCACGTCCAAGGAGATCCGATGACCGCGTTCCCGCAGGCACCCACGCCGGCCTTCCTGTTCGACCTCGACGGCACGCTGATCGACAGCGTCTACCAGCACGTGATCGCCTGGCGGCAGGCCCTGTCGGGCATGGGCATCGACCTGTCGGTGTGGCGCATCCACCGGCGCATCGGCATGAGCGGCGGCCTGTTCGTCAGCGCGCTGCTGCGCGAGACCGGGCTGAAGCTCACCCAGGAGCAGATCGACGAGCTGCAGGTCGCGCACGCCGACGCCTACCTCGAACACAGCGGGTCGGTCCGGCCGCTGCCCGGCTCCCCCGAGCTGCTGGCCGAGCTGACCTCGCGCGGCGTGCCGTGGGCGATCGCGACCAGCGGCTACGCCCGTACGGCGCGGCTGGCGCTGGGCCTGCTGGGGCTGCCGGACGACACGCCGATGGTGACCCGGGACCTGGTGCGCCGGGCCAAGCCGGACCCCGACCTGTTCCTGGCCGGCGCCGCGCTGCTGGATGTGGACCCGCGGCACGCGATGGTGGTGGGCGACAGCGTGTGGGATCTGCTCGCCGCCCGCCGGGCGGGCGCGCTGGGCATCGGGCTGCTGTCGGGCGGGTACGGCAGGGACGAGCTCGAACGTTCGGGCGCGTTCCGGGTGTACGCCGACCCGGCGGACATGCTGAACCGGCTCGACGAGCTGGGGGTACGCCAGAGCGACTGAGACGCGGGGAATATCCTGCCGAACCGGCGGGGCTGCATGGTGCGTAGCTCCTGAGGAGGATCTGAGATGGACTTGGCGGACATCGGCGTCACCGGTCTGGCGACCATGGGGCGCAACCTCGCCCGCAACCTGGCGAGGCACGGTTACGCGGTCGCGGTGCACAACCGCTCGGCGGGCCGTACGCAGCAGTTGGTGAAGGAGTTCGGCGGCGAGGGCACGTTCCTGCCGGCGGAGGAGCTGGCGGACTTCGTCGCGTCGCTGAAGCGGCCCCGCCGCGCGATCATCATGGTGAAGGCGGGCGCGGGCACCGACGCGGTCATCGACCAGCTCGCGGAGCTGATGGAGCCCGGCGACATGATCGTCGACGGTGGCAACGCGCACTTCGCCGACACCCGGCGGCGGGAGGCCGCGCTGCGCGACAAGGGCCTGCACTTCGTGGGCACCGGCATCTCCGGCGGCGAGGAGGGCGCGCTGAACGGCCCCAGCATCATGCCGGGCGGCTCGACGGAGTCGTGGGAGGCGCTCGGCCCGATCCTGCAGGACATCTCCGCCAAGGTCGACGGCGTGCCGTGCGCGGTGCACGTGGGCCCGGACGGCGCCGGGCACTTCGTGAAGATGGTGCACAACGGCATCGAGTACTCCGACATGCAGCTCATCGCCGAGTCGTACGACCTGCTGCGGCAGGCGCTCGGCGCGTCGCCGGCGGAGCTCGCGGAGGTGTTCCGCGAGTGGAACAAGGGCGAGCTCGACTCCTACCTGATCGAGATCACCGCCGAGGTGCTCGACCAGGTGGACGCGGCGACCGGCCGGCCGTTCGTGGACGTGGTGGTCGACCAGGCCGAGCAGAAGGGCACCGGCCGGTGGACCGTGCAGAGCGCCCTCGACCTGGGCGTGCCGGTGACGGGCATCGCCGAGGCGGTCTTCGCCCGCGCCCTGTCGGGCCACCCCGAGCAGCGCGCCGCCGCGTCGGGCCTGGAGGGGCCGAAGCTGTCGGGCGTGGGCGGGCGCGAGCTGATCGAGGACGTGCGGCAGGCGCTGTACGCGTCCAAGATCGTCGCCTACGCGCAGGGCTTCGACCAGATGGCCGCCGCCTCCAAGGAGTACGGCTGGGACCTCGACCTGGGCGCCATGGCGACGATCTGGCGGGGCGGGTGCATCATCAGGGCCAAGTTCCTGGACCGGATCCGCGCCGCCTACGACGCCGACCCGGCCCTGCCGACGCTGCTGGCCGACCCGACGTTCGCGGCGGCGCTGAACGTGGCGCAGGACGCCTGGCGGCGGGTGGTGACCACGGCGGTGCAGATCGGCGTGCCGACGCCCGGCTTCTCGTCGGCGCTGGCCTACTACGACGGGCTGCGGCGCGACCGGCTGCCGGCCGCGCTGGTGCAGGGGCTGCGCGACTACTTCGGCGCGCACACCTACCAGCGGGTGGACCGGGAGGGCGCTTTCCACACCGACTGGTCGGGCGACCGCGCCGAGCGGCCCGCCTGACGCACCCGGCCTGCCCGCCCGGCGCGGACAAGCCTGCCCGCCCGGCGCGGGCAAGCCGGTCCCGCCCGGTAGGGCAGGCCGGTCCCTGCCCCTGCGTTCAGAACGCGAGGCCCCTGCGGTCAGAACGCGAGCGGCTCGTCGGCGAGGAACGGCGGGGCGGGGTCGTACTGCAGGTAGCGGCGGACGGCGCGGGCGTGGTCGCGGCCGTGCAGCCGGCCGACCAGCCACAGCGCGCTGTCGATCCCCGCGGAGACGCCCTGGCTGCTGACCAGCTTGCCGTCCACCACGTAGCGGGCGTCACGCACCACGGTCACGTCGCCGCGCGCCTCCAGCGCGTCCTCGTAGTTCCAGTGCGTGGCCATGCGGCGCCCGCGTCCCGGACCTGCAGCGTGGGTGAGGATCGCGCCGGTGCACACGCTGCTCACCCAGGCGGCCCGTTCGGCGGTCCGGGCGATCCAGTCCGTCACCACCGGGTTGTGCGGCTGCACCTCGCGGGCGCCGCGGCCACCCGGGATGAGCAGCACGTCCAGCGGCGGGTGGTCGTCGAAGGTGTGGTCGGGCAGGACGCGCAGGCCCTTGCTGCACCGCACCGGATCGGGGCGTTCGGCGACGAGGACCGCCCGGTCGGTGCCGTCGCGCAGCATCGCCGAGCAGGTGAACACCTCCCACGGGCCGGCGAAGTCCAGCTCCTCCGCGATGTCGAAGATCAGCAGCCCGTACGTGGTCACAGGTACTCCTTGGTGGATCGGAAACGGTCCCGGTAGTCGGACGGCGCGATGCCGAGCCGCCGGTGGAAGGTGCGGCGCAGGGTCTCCGCGGTGCCGAAGCCGTAGCGGCGGGCGATGGCGTCGACCGGGTCGTCGCTCTCGGCCAGCGCCCGCTGGGCCGCCTCGACGCGCACCCGTTCGACGTAGGCGGAGGGCGGGGTGCCCACTTCGGCGGTGAAGCGGCGCTGCAGGTGGCGCGGGCTCAGCCCGGCGTGTCTGGCGAGGTCGAGGATGCCGTGCGGGGCTCCGGGGTCGCCGTGGATGGCCCGGACGGCGGCGCGGATCGGGTCGGTGGACGGCTGCGCGGACCACAGCGCCACGCTGAACTGGGACTGGTCGCCGGGTCTGCGCAGGAAGAGCACCATGTACCGGGCCACGGACAGCGCGACCTCCTGGCCGAGGTCGTCCTCGACCAGGGCGAGCGCCAGGTCCATCCCGGCGGTCACGCCCGCCGAGGACCACACGTTCCCGTCGCGGACGAAGATCGGGTCCCGGTCCACCCGCACGCCGGGGTGCTCCTCGGCGAGCTGCCCGGCCCGCGCCCAGTGCGTGGTGACCCGACGCCCCTCGGCGAGGCCGGCCGCGGCGAGCAGGAACGCCCCGCTGCAGACCGAGGCCACCCGCCGCGCGCCTGCCCCGGCGGCCGCCACCCACCGCACCAGGCCGGGGTCGTGCCGCGCCTGGTAGACGCCGCGGCCGCCGGCCAGCACGAGCGTGTCGACGCCGTCCGGTGCGAGGTCCGCGATGCCGTGCCGGACGTGGACCGGCAGCCCGCTGGACGAGCGCACCGATCCGGGCAGCGGCGCGACGATGTCGCACGCGTAGCCGCCCGTGGCGCGGCCCGCGTACTGGAACACCTCGTACGGGCCCACCAGGTCGAGCGACTGGAACCCGTCGTAGACGACGAAGACGACATGGCGTTGTTGCACGCCTCCAGCCTGCGGAGACAGGCGTGGTGGCGTCAACGACACGCATCCCACACATCACGCCATCGCTGCCGGGGCGGCGTGCCGCCGGGCGGGGCCGGTGCGGGGCTCGGGGCCGGTCACGGGCCCGGCCCCGCGGCTGAGGGCGTCCGGGCCGGTCCCGTAGGATCGCCGCGTGCGTGATCCAGGTGAGGACCCCCGGCCGGCCCGCGGCGCCGTGCGTGAGATCCGGTCGACGGCCCAGGCCGCGACACTGGCCTACTCCCCCGACCTCGACGGCCTGGCCGACCCGGGCGAGATCGTCTGGGCGTGGGTGCCGTACGAGGAGGACCCGGCGCGCGGCAAGGACCGGCCGCTGCTGATCGTCGGCCGGACCGGGCGGCGGCTGCTCGGCATGATGCTGTCCAGCCGGGGCGGCGACGGCCCCGACTGGCTGGAGATCGGCGCGTGGGGCCGCGACGGCACCGTGTCCCACCTGCGGCTGGACCGGGTGTTCGTGCTGGGCGAGGACGACATCAGGCGTGAGGGCGCGGTGCTCGATCCGCGCCGGTTCGCCGCGGTGGCAGCGCGCCTGACGCGGCTGCACGGCTGGACGGCCGGCTGACCAGGGCGAGGAGCAGCGCCACCGCCACCAGTGACGCGCTGACCCACAGCGGGCCGCGGAATCCGTGCCCCGCGCCGATGGCGAGCCCGCCCGCCCACGGCCCGACGGTGGCGCCCACGTTGAGCGCCGCCGTGGCGAACGCGCCGGCGAGCGTGGGCGCGCCCGCCGCCGCGTAGAGCGCCCGCGCGATCAGCGTCGAGCCGACCGCGAACGACAGGGCGCCCTGGACGAACGCCAGGACGAGCGCCGCCACCGGGTTCCCCGCCGCGACCGCCAGCGTGACCCAGCCCAGCAGCAGCGCCGCGCCGCCGACGGCCACCACCTGGCCGGGCCGCCTGTCGGACAGCCGCCCGGCGACCGTGACGCCGACGAAGGACCCGGCTCCGAACAGCGCCAGCGCCGCCGGCACCGCCGCCGCCCCCAGCCCGGTCACGGCGGTGACGAGCGGCGCGAGGTAGGTGAACGCGCAGAATGTCGCGCCGTTCACCAGCGCGCCGAGCAGCAGGACGGCCAGGAGTCGCCGGTCGCGCAGCGCACGGGCCTCCCCGCGGGCGCCGGACCCGGTTACGCCGCCCGGGACCCCACCCGCGGGGCCCGCCGGCACGGATCGGACGACGGCGACGACGGCGGGCACGCAGACCAGCGCGACCGCCCAGAACGCCGACCGCCACCCCCACACCTGCCCGAGCAGCGCGCCGGCCGGCACCCCTGCGACGCAGGCGACGGTGACGCCGCCCAGCAGGACGGACGTGGCGCGGCCCTTGGCGTCCGGCGGGACCATGGCGGCGGCCGTCGCCACCGCGACCGCCAGGAACCCGGAGCCGGCCAGCGCACCGGCGGCACGCGTGGCCAGCAGCACCGCGAAGCTGGTGGTGACCGCGCCGACGACGTGCACGAGCAGGAACGCGACGAGGAACGTCAGCAGCGCCCGGCGGCGCGACCAGCGCAGTGCCATGACGGCCATGAGGGGCGCGCCCACGACCATGCCGGCCGCGTACGCGGAGGTGAGCGCGCCGGCGGCCGGGACGGACACGCGCATGTCGTGGGCGATGTCCGGCACCAGGCCGGACAGCATGAACTCGGACGTGCCCTGCGCGAAGACGGCCAGGGCGAGCAGGTAGAGGGCGAACGGCACAGCAGGACTCCGCAACCACGTCGTGGATCGACGTCATGGATCGACGAGGGAGCGGCGGAACGCGGTACCGGCTGACGCGGGCGCGGGAACGAACGTCCCCGGTGAGCCATCGGGGACGTCGGCTCGTGGCGGGCCCGCGGGCCGGAGGCGCGGCCGCCGCGCGGCCCGCCGGCGTCGCGGACGCACCCGTGACCGCGGTCGCCCGGGCCACGCTGACGCGGCACGGACACGGTCATGGGTGCGGGGACGCACGGTCGAGGCCGGGCACAACCCGCGCGAGGACGTTCCGGTGGCAGAGTCGCGGGGGCCGGCGCCCACGAGGGCGCGGCCGATCAGCGCGACAGCATGAGAGGCCACCGGACGACCGGTGGCCGGCGTCTTGACGCCTCCGGGCTCGACATGGTCCCGCACTCTACTGGCCCCGCGCGCCGGACGTCCACGCGTTTACGGCCTGCCCGGATCGCACGCTCGGCGGGCGGGTGGCGCTTCCCCGCACCCCCGGGCGGTGCGCCGGGTCACTTCTCCGGAACGCCGGGAAGCCGGGGGCGGCCCATCGTATGATCGTCCCCTCCCCGCCGCGATCGAGTGGGGAGACGTGTGTGCGCCCGTCAGTGAAGTCCGTCCTGCGCGCGTCCGTGTCGCAGGCGTCGCAAGGGTCGCGGGCGTCTCAGGCGTCGCCGGAAGTGCCGGTCGTGCCGGTGTCGCCCGTCCCAGCGGCGCGTGCCGCGCTGCTCGTGGCGTCGGCGGCGGTCCTGGGGCTGCTGGCCGCCGGGTGCGGCGTGCTGCCGGCGCCGTTCCTGGAGCGGTTCCAGGAGCGGTCCCCGGCGATGCGGGGCCGTCCCTCCCCCGGTGCTGGACCGCGCGCGGACGCCGCCACGCCGCCGCGCCCGGCACGGGTGCCGCGCGCCGCGTCCGGCCGGTACGCGGTCGTGCCCGGCGCGGCCCCCGCAAGGCCGGGGCGGGGCGCCGTGGTGCGCTACCTGGTGGAGGTCGAACGCGGCCTGCCGTTCGACGGGAAGGCGTTCGCGGCGCAGGTGCACCGCATCCTGAACGACCCGCGCGGATGGGCGCGGTTCGAGCGCGTCGACCACGGCCCGGTCCGGTTGCGCGTGGCCCTGTCGAGCCCCACGCTGACCGACTCGCAGTGCCTGCCGCTGGACACCGGGGGCCGCCTGTCCTGCTGGAACGGCCACCGGTCGGTGATCAACGCGCTGCGGTGGGCGCGCGGCGTCCCGCAGTACGGGGGCGACCTGGCCTCCTACCGCAGCTACCTGGTCAACCACGAGGTGGGCCACGGGCTCGGCCACGGCCACAGCACCTGTCCGGCACCCGGCCGGCTCGCTCCCGTCATGGTGCAGCAGTCGATGTCGCTCGGCCGGTGCCGGCCCAACCCGTGGCCGTACCCGTCGAGGCGGGCGGACGGGAACGAGACGCCCTCATGATCGCGCTAACCTGGCGTCTCGCGATATATCGCCGTGACGGGAACACCGAGCGCGGCTCGGTCAGTTGAGCAACCATGAGACGGAACTCCAGGGGAGAGTGAGCGATGGCACGACTGCGGACGGCACGACGGATCCTCATGGGCGGGGCGGCCCTGGCGGCGGCGGGCTGGGCGCTGCGCGACGTGCCCGCCGAGCTGGGCGTGCGCCCCCTGACGTCAGGTCCGGACCGCGCGGCCCGGATCCGGCGCTCGCCGCAGTTCAGGGACGGCGCGTTCGTCAACCCGATGCCCGAGACCACCCTCGTGTCCACGCCGCCGGCCGGCATGGTGCGCGAGCTGGCCCGCGACCGCGACCAGCGCCGCCCGGCGGGCCCGGTGCCGCTGCGGGTGCCGTCCGCGGGCGACGCGTCGGCCGGGGTGCGGGCCGTCTGGTTCGGCCACGCGACCACGCTGGTGGAGATCGAGGGTCGGCGGGTGCTGTTCGACCCGGTGTGGAGCAGGCGGCCCTCGCCCGCCCGGTTCGCCGGCCCGAAGCGGCACCATCCGATGCCGGTGCCGCTGGGCGAGCTGCCGCAGGTGGACGCGATCGCCATCTCGCACGACCACTACGACCACCTGGACATGGCCACGGTCCGTTCGCTGACGGCTGCGCAGCGGGCGCCGTTCCTGGTGCCGCTGGGCATCGGCGCGCACCTCGAACGCTGGGGCGTGCCCGCGTACCGGATCATCGAGCTGGACTGGGAGGAGGAGGCCGAGGTCGCGGGGCTGCGGTTCGTCTCGACCGCCGCCCGGCACTTCTCCGGCCGCACGCTCACCCGCAACGACACGCTGTGGGGGTCGTGGGTGGTGGCCGGGCCGACCAGGCGGGTGTTCTACGCGGGCGACTCCGGCTACTTCGAGGGCTACCGCGGCATCGGGTCGGCGCACGGCCCGTTCGACCTGACGCTGATGCCGGTCGGCGCCTACAGCCCCGCCTGGCCCGACATCCACATGAACCCCGAGGAGGCGGTCAACGCCCACCTCGACCTGGGCGGCAGGCTGCTGCTGCCGGTGCACTGGGCGACGTTCACGCTGGCGCTGCACCCGTGGGCGGAGCCGGTGGAGCGGCTGTGGCGCGAGGCCAAGGCCCGCGACGTCTCGATCGTGGTGCCCCGGCCGGGCGAGGCCGTGGACACCGACGCCGCCCCGGCCGTGGACGGATGGTGGGAGACGCTGAGCTGATTACGGGCGGCTGTAGGTGTAGATCACGTCCATGTTCGTCGCGTTGGCCGGCATGTCGAGCAGGGTGCGCACCGCCGTGCCGGTGAAGTCGAGCACCTGTAACTGGTTCCTGGCGCCCGGTCCGGTCCACACCCAGCACACCACGTGCTCGTCGTCGTACCAGGTGGCCAGGCTGACGCACGGCGAGGTGAAGCGCTTGAGCTCGGTGCCGGTGATCGAGTCGTACACGCAGTTCGTGCCGTTGCCGAGCCCCGGGCAGTTGGTGACGAACCGCTCGCCCGTCGGCGAGAAGAGCGCCTCGGCGACCGCGGCGCCGACGTTCGGGACGTGTCTGACCCGCCGGCCGGTCGCGTCGAAGAAGCGCAGCGCCTGCTGGGTGGTGTCGTTCGCCAGGGCGACCACGCCGCTGTCGAGGTGGTCGAAGCCGTAACGGATGCCCTTGAGCGAGCCCTCTCTGAGCGAGGCGAGGCTCGCCTGCCGGGTGGCCACGTCGACGATCGCGAACCCGGTCGACTGCCACACGCCCTTGACGGGGTTGCCGAGGTTCACCAGGACGCGGGTGCTGTCGCGCGACCAGGCCTGGACGTACGCGCTGAGCGGCTGGCGGGAGGTGGCCACGGTGAAGGTGTCGCCGGTCTCCCGGTCGGTGATCCGCACGGTGTCGTGGCCGTCGACGAACTCCTTGCCGCGGCCCGCGAGGTAGCGGCCGTCGGGCGACAGCAGGTTCTCCCACAGACCCGGATATTTCGTGAAAGGACCGGTGAGGGTGTCGCGGGCGTAGTACACCCAGGTCCGCGTCTTGGGGTCGCGCAGCTTGTACGTCGTGAGCCTGACCGGGTCCGCGGGGCTCTCGTACAGGGTGCCGAACGTGTCGGCCGGGCTGGAGGTCGCCAGGCCGGTGGTGGGCACGGGCGTGCGGGTGGGGCTCGGCGACGCGGTCGAGGCCGAGGTGGTGACCGGATCCGGGCGGTCCCGGAGGTACACCACCACCACGGCGACCACGGCGATGAGCACGACGACGGCCGTGGCCGCGACGGCCACGGCCAACCCCAGCCCCTTGCTCCCGGCGGCCGGAACGGGCTGCGGCCCTCGGTACGGGCCGGGACCGGGCGCCCCGGCCGAGCCTGGAACCGGCGCACCCGCCGGGCCCGGGGCGAGACCACGAACCCCGGCCGAGCCTGGAGGCGGCGCGCCCAACGTGCCCGGGGCGGGCGCGTTGAACGGGCGCGCCCCGGACGGCCCGGACGGCCACCCGCCCGGGCCGTTCGGCGGGGCCCACGGCGGCGCTCCTCCGGGGACCGGCCCCGGTCCCCCTGGCGGCGGGCCGGGGACGGCGAGGACGGCGGTGGCCTGTGCCACGTCGGCCGGGTGCGAGGAGGGCTGCACCAGCAGGCGGCGGATCACCTGCTCGGCAGTCGGCCGCCGCGCCGGGTCCTTGGCCAGGCAGGCGGCCACCATCTCGCGCATCGTCCCGCCGAGCGGCGTGAGGTCCGGCTCCGCGTACAGGACCCGCTGGACGATCAGCGGCGCCGACTCGGCGGCGAACGGCTCGCGCCCGCCGGCGGCGTACACCATCAGGCAGCCCCACGCGAACATGTCCGCGGGCGGTCCGACGCGCTGGTCGAGGATCTGCTCCGGCGCCATGTACGCCGGGGTGCCCACGGGGGTGACGGTGATGGTGGGGGTCGCGTCGAGCGCCCTGGCGATGCCGAAGTCGATGATCCGCCAGCCCTCGCTGCCGAGCAGGACGTTGGCGGCGCTGAGGTCGCGGTGCACGATGCCGGCCCGGTGGACGGCGGCCAGCGCGGTCGCGGTGCCGATGGCCAGCCGGTACAGCGCCGCCTCGGGCCGCGGTCCCTCCCGGGTGACGACCTGCTCCAGGGACGGGCCGTCCACGTACTCGCTGACGATGTACGGCCGCCCGTCCTGGACCCCGGTGGCGAGCACCTGCGCCGTGCAGAACGGCGCCACCCTCTGGGCGGCGGCCGCCTCCCGGGCGAACCGCTCGGCCGCCACGGCGTCGGTCGCCAGGTGGGGGCGCAGCCATTTGACGGCGGCCAGACGGCCGTCCCCGTCGGCTCCGAGGTAGACGACGCCCTGGCCTCCCTCGCCGAGCCGGCCCCGGAGCGCGTAGCCCCCGAGGCTGGCGGGATCGCCGGGCCTGAGCTCAGTCACAGACGCCATAACAAGACTATTTTCACTTTTCCTTGCAAGCCGCTTGCATCGGAATCCGACCATACCCGTCACCGCCCGTCCTGGGCCTGGAGTCGGGACGAAACGATGCGGGGATCGCCGGGCGGCTCCCTCCCGACGGCCCAGCCCTCTTGCGGAGGCGCCGCGCACGCGGCCATGCTCGACGGAGCACGAGTCGATCTCCGGGAGGGACGGTGCGCACCAGGGATCCCGGCGTCCCCCGCCGGGCCACGCGGTGGCGGTGACGACGATGCCGCAGGTCCTGCGCGAGCAGGCGGTCTCCCGCCGGGTGCGGACGCTGGCCGGGCTGTCCCTGCTGGCGTTGGCGCTGCTGCTGGCCGCGGTCCTGGCCGGCGCGGCCAGCAGCAGCGCCGGCCTGCGGACGATCGGGCATGACGCCGGGCCGCAGGTGCTCGCCACCACCGGCCTGTACCGGCAGATGTCGGAGATGGACGCGCTGGTGGCCGAGGCCCTGCTGCTGGGCAGGGAGTACGGTCCGCAGCAGCAGGCCGATCTGACCGGCTACGACCAGCGGCGGCTGGAGGTCTCCGAGAGCCTCCTCAAGGCCTACCGGCTGGCCCTGGACGACCCGGCCGAGCGGCGCACCGTCGAGTCGCTGATCGAGGGGCTGGGCCGCTACGAGCGGCTGGCGGCCTGGGCCCGGCTGCTGGACAGGCAGTCCGGGCACACCGCTGGGCGGCCTCCCGACCATGTGGTCGAGGCCTATCAGCAGGCCACCGATCTCATGCACCGCGAGCTGCTCCCCCAGGCCTACAACCTGACCCTGGAGACGGGGACGATCGTCAGGCGCGCGCACGCCGCCGAGCGCTCGGCCACCTCGCTGGCCCGTTCCGCCGTCATCGTCGCCGGGCTGCTCGCGCTGGCCTGCCTGCTGACCCTGCAGATCTACCTGGCCCGCAGGTTCCGCCGGGTCTTCGCGCCGGCTCTGCTGGTCGCCGTCGTGCTCGCCGCGGCCGGCGCGGTAACCGGTACGGCGCTGCTCAACCGGCAGGGCCAGGCGCTGGAGGAGGCCAAGCGGCGCGGTTTCGACGTGGTGCTCACCCTGACCAGAGCACGGGCGATCAGCAGGAGCATGCACGGGGACCAGAGCCGCTACCTGCTCGACCGCGTCCGCAAGGACACCTACGAACACATCTTCCTGGACAAGGCCCGGACGATCGCCGCCGTCGAGTCCACCAGCCTGCCCGACTACCAGAGCAGGCTGCATCTGAACTTCCAGGGACTGCTCGGCGGCCTGACCGGCCACGACCGGCGGCGGCTCTTCGCCGCCTACCAGAGGTTCCAGCGGGCCGACGCGCGGATGCGGACGATGCCCGCCGGTGCGGCGATCAAATTCTGGGACGGCGAGCTCGCCGAGATCTACGAAGGCTACGACAAGGTGCTTGAGGAACTGGTCCGGCGGCACGAGTCCGACTTCGAGCGGGCCATCGACCGCGGCGACGAAGCCCTGGAGAGGCTGTGGCAGTCGATCCCCGCGGGGCTGGCCGCCGGCGCTCTGCTCGTCCTGGCCGGTGTCCGGCCACGCCTCAGGGAGTACCGGTGAGGAAACTGCTGATCTGCCTGATCCTGCTGCTCACCGCCTGCGGCGCCGGACGGCCGGAGTCGCTCGTGGACAAGGACGAACTGGTCGTCGCCATCCGCTCCGACGTCCCGCTGATCAGTTTCAAGCGGGAGGACGGCACCTACGACGGCTTCAACGTCGACGTGGCCAAGGATCTGCTTTCCCGGCTGGGCAAGCGGATCCGCTGGCTGGAGATCAAGGCCGGCGACCAGCTCACCGTGCTCACGGACGGGCGCGCCGACCTGGTCTTCGCCCACATGTCGGTCACCCCGGAGCGGAAGAAGTCGATCGACTTCGCCGGGCCGTACCACGTCGACTTCCAGGACATCGCGGTACGGCCCGCCGACAAGGACGCCATCCGCGACGTCCGCGACCTGAAGGGCCGCAGGATCTGCTGGGTGCGGGGCACGAACATCGCCCAGCGGATCATCGACGAGCGCCGGGTCCCGGCGATCGCCGTGCAGGCACCCGACTACGACGTCTGCCTGGAGATGATCAAGGACGGCCGGATCGACGCCATCTCGACCAACAGCCAGATCCTGGCGGGGCTGCTCACCGCGCCGGGCGTCGACCTGCACCTGGTGGGCGCGGCTTTCAACGAGCAACGGACGGCGATCGGCGTACGCAAGGGCGACATCGACGGCTGCGAGGAGCTCA
Organism: Nonomuraea sp. NPDC047897; assembly: GCF_043204415.1. Classification (NCBI taxonomy): domain Bacteria; kingdom Bacillati; phylum Actinomycetota; class Actinomycetes; order Streptosporangiales; family Streptosporangiaceae; genus Nonomuraea; species Nonomuraea sp. NPDC047897. Next base: position 223,329 of record NZ_JBIDCC010000005.1, read on the forward strand.
ACCGGTCGATCACCCAGATGTACCAGGACGGCACGGCGCACATGTTGCTCGACAAGTGGTTCGGCAAGTCGGGCATCGACCTGTCGGTGATCGCGGTCCCGCAGTTCGAGGGCTGCTCCTAGAGCAGTTCGAGGGCTGTTCCTAGAGCAGTTCGAGGGCTGTTCCTAGAGCAGTTCGAGGGCTGTTCCTAGACAGGCGGCCGGGCGATCTCCGCGCCGAACCTGTCGACGAGCGTCCGCTTGGCGCCGCCGGCGGCCTCCACGTCGTAGGGCACCAGCTTGGCCACCGCCGGGTCGGCCGCCTTGGAATGCGCGGGCACCCTGGTGTTCGTGGGCAGGGCGTAGAACTGCACCAGCGGCCCCAGGCGCTGGGACGCCCCGCTCAGCGCCCAGTCGACGTATCTGCGTGCGCTGTCCGGGTTGTGCGCCCCGGCCAGCACGGCCAGGCCGCCGAGCTCGTAACCGGTCCCCTCCCGGGGGAAGGTCACCTGCAGGTTCGGGTAGCCCTGCTCCTGCGCGGCGACGCAGTCATGGGAGAAGACGACGCCGACCGCCGCCTCCTCCTTGGCCGCCTGAACGGCGGCCGCGCTGCCGGACGAGTTGTACCTCAGCACGTTCGGGTGGAGGCGGCGCAGGTAGCCGAGCGCGGCGTCGGGATCGCGGCCGCCCAGCTCCATGTGCGTCCACAGGGCGGTGTAGGCGGTGCCGGAGGTGGCCGGGTGGGCGATGGCGACGCCCCCGCGCAGCCGTTCGTCGAGCAGCTCCTGCCAGGACCGGATCGGCCGCAGGCCGCGTTCGGCGAGCTTCTTGGTGTTGTTGCAGAAGGCCAGCACGCCGGCGTAGATCCCGCTCCAGGCGTGCTCGCGATCCGCCCACCCCGGCCGGATCTCACCGGCCACTTCGGATCTGTACGGCTCCAGCAGCCCCTGGCTCTTGGCGGCCACGTAGGAGTCGGCCGGCCCGCCATGCCACACGTCGAACTCCTGCCGCGCCCTGGCCGCCCTGATCCGCTCCAGCGCCTCCCCGCTCGACAGCCGGACGAAGTCGGCCTCCACGCCGGTGGAGTCGGAGAACCTCTTGACCATCATCGCGCACCATCGCTCGCTCGCGCCGCACGCGACAGTGATCTTGTCCCGCCTTGGCGCCGAGCAGCCCGCGGCCAGCAGAACCGCTACCAACGCGATGGCCAACGGCCTCATTGCCTCTCCCAGGAGTGCGCCGGTGTCTCGCCCGGGTGCCGATCCCATTCGACACTCCGCCGCGCGCATCACGCAACCGATCTCCGCGTTCCCCGTGCCGACGGTGACGTATGCCGGACGGTGACGCGTGCCGCCACGCGTCCGGCGCGGATCAGTAGACGGAGTTCTGACGCCACGGGTTTGCCGCCTTCGACATGTTCCTCGGATCAAGCGCCGAGCTGGCAAAACGTTCTCGTTCGTGCTCGTTGTTTCCCGTCCCTTCTCGTCCTCTAGCGGAACAGGACCGGAACAGAACGGCCCGGCATCGGAGGCACGATGCCGGGCCGTTTCTGCATTGAGGGGCCTCAGGCGGCTCCTGGCTGCGCGTACTGCGCGTCCTCCCAAGCCCTCACGTCGACCTCCCGATACCGAACGTACTTGCCAACCCGCATGTACTTCGGGCCCGTGCCGTCCGAGTTCATCTTGTAGATGGTCTTCTTCGGCACGCGGAGCCGCGTCGCCAGGTCATCCGGGGTCAGGTGCACCTCTGGCATCGCGCCCTCCACACAGTTCTCGTTCTTGCTCATCACCACACCGTCCATGTCCATTGTGGCGCAGATGACGCAACTTTCTTAATCTGACGCATCAAATACATCATCGCTGATCATTGCCCTACAGGTCCCGTCACAAGCACCATGGCGGCCGACAGCACCAGCACACTCCCGCCCAGCACACCCCACGTAGCGACCGCCAACCCCCACACCGCAACGCCCGTCAGCGCGATGCCGAGCACGGCCGCCCCATGCCGCTCCAGCTCCTCGAGCACCGCGCCGACCACCACGACCACGAGCGGCACCATCAGCGCAAGGCCTGCGCTGGCAACCTGCGCCAGCGGCGCGGCCGCCCAGACAACGGCCAGCCACGCCGCCACCATCCCGAGTCGAGACAGCGCCTCCATCACGCCTCCAGACGCTCCAGAATCTCCTCTGGCAAGGCGTAAGCCTCCGCCCCGCCCTTCGCGACCGGCCACACCTGGCCGTCCTTTACGAGCCGCTTGAGCTGGATGTTGATCTCGCTCGGCGGGGCCACCACCCGCCGCTTCAGTACGTGGTGCAGCAGCTCCCCCAGCTCCAGCGCCAGGCCGTCAGCCTCAGCGAGGACGTCGATGATCGCGGCCTTCACGTCGCCCGGCGTCGAACGCGGCCCGTCGTCGCCAGTCGCACGCTTGCCCTCGCCCGGTTTGCGTCCGGCCTTCTTCGCCTCGACGAACTCCGTGATCCAGCCCATGGTCAGCTCGTCGATCCGGCCGGCCGCCGGCTGGCGGGCGATGTGCTTCGGCTTCTCGGTGTACAGCCACCGCATCAGCGCCGGCCGCCGGTCAATGCCGGACAGATAGGCGAGGCCCTGTGTCAGCGACCCATCCTCGAACGTCATCGGCAGCAGCGACGGGTCGTGCGGGAGGCCCATCTGGTAGGCGGCGCCGGGCGTCTGCGTCCGCAGCGCACAGGCGTTCTTGCGCAGCTGCGCCCGCAGCGTCACGGACCCGCCCAGCTCGGTCATGTTCGGATCCTGGGCGACCAAGACGATGCCGCCGCCGCCCTTGCGCCACGTCTTCGCCCCGGAGGCGAGCATGCCCACGGCCCTCTTGCCGTGCACGTCGTGCTGCAGCAGTTCCGGTGCCTCCTCCAGAATGAAGAAGATCCCGGTCATGCCGCCTGCGTCGGGGTCACCGGGCACCAGGTGCGTCTTGCCTCGCCGTTCGTCGCCGTCCTCGTCCACCCACGGGATCCGCGCGAGATGGTGCACGCGGCGGCGCATCACCCAGTGCCACAGCTCCAGCTCGGACATGCAGTCGTCCTCACCGAGGGCGCAGCGGTGGGTGTTGCCGTTCCAGTCCGGCATGCTGCCACCCTGCGGGTCGAGCAGCACCGTCGCGATCTTGTCGGACAGGTGGGCCAGGCTGATCAGCGTCTCCACCGACCGGGACTTGCCGGCCTCGGAGTCGCCGACGATGATGCCGTGCCGCATGCCGCCGGACCGGGTGAAGAATGCCCAGTGGGCGGGCTGCAGGTCGTAGAAGTAGCCGATGTGGGCGCGGCCGTCCTTGCCGATGCGGGGCTGCAGGTCCTCGAACCGGCGGACCTTCGCCAGGGTGTCGCCGTCGAGCAGCGTCAGCATGGCGCGGGAGTTGTCCCGGTACGACACCGGCTCCAGCACCGCCAGCTGCGTCGAGGTCTGGAACGCCGAGGCAACCTTCCCGGCTGCCTGCATGATGTCCTTGGTCTCCTTCTCCCCCGGCACCGCGTGGATTTCGGCGCGGTACCCGGCGTCGATCCGCTTCGGCGTCGTGAGCGTCATGCCTTCGAGGGCCTTGCCTTTGGCGGCCAGGCGCTCGTTGAAGCGGTCGATGATCTGCTGCACCTTGGGGTCTACTTCGACCTGCTCGACGGTGACCGGCGGCGCCTCGACGTCGCGCTTGCCCACGGTGCCGGGCAGCGGCAGGCGGCGGTGCCTGCGCCAGTGCGCGGCTGAGAACCACAGCCATCCAGCGACGCCCGCCGCGGCGACAGACCCGTACGGGCCAGCCGCCGCGGCGGTCACCATCCACCCCGTGCCAAACGCCGCGGCACCGACGTTCCGCCGGGCACGCACAGCGCGGACCACGGGTACCGCGCAGGCGGCCGCCGCGCCCAGCATGCCCACGGCCGGCTGCTGTGTGTCCAGCAACGCTGACAGCGGAAGCGCTATTGGCGGCCACATGAACGGCGTAGCCATCACCGTGCGGTACCGCTGGCGGAACGCGATGCGCCGCACTGCGTGGGCGACCTCGCTGCTGGGCTTCTGCTTGCGGTCCTCGGGCATCGGGGTGGCGTTCCTTTCGTGTGACGGGCCACGGCGTACGGCAGGGTCAGCCCTGCGCGTACGCCTCCTTGTCGGCGACGTTGTCCACGCCGCCGACCGCCGCGTGCGCCTCGGCCACGCTGGACTGCGCGTCGGCGAGTGCGGCGATGCGCGCGTGCTGGTCGGCCAGCTGCTTAGCGGTCTCCTGCGCGGCCATCAGCGCGGTGATGAGCTCGCCGCGGCCCATGTTCTTTGTGAGGAGGCCGGCCACCTGGCCGTCGATCGCGGCCGCGACCTGCGTCATGTCGGTGTTGGCGGTGTCGTGGTCGTGCTTGAGCTGGGCGAAGCTGACGAATTCGGCGTTCACGGTGTTCCCTTCAGTGGTGATGTCGTAGCTGGTCAGGTCGATGACTGGCTTGTTGGCGGGCTTCTCGTCGGCGGCCGCCGACAGTTCGGGCGTCTCCTCCGGAACGGGGTCCTGGGAGTCCTCGGTCTCCTCGGCCTCTTCGATCACCTCGGCTTCCTCGATCTCGCGGGTGGCCTGGTAGTCGCGGTACGCCTCGCGCGCCCCGGCGGCGGCCTGCTTGCCGATCCGGACCGCGCCACCGAGGACCTTCAGCAGTCCATACGTGCCGCCGGCGACCGCCGCGGTGGCGCCGCCGGTCACCGCGAACGCGGCGGACACCCACCAGCGGAGGTTGCCGGGCGTGGGCGGCTTGCCGGACGCGGTCGGGCGGGTGAGGTACTTCTGCGCCTGGTCGTAGTGGGTGCGCGCGGCCCTGAACCCCTTGCGGAACTCGACGTCGGCCTGGGCCGCGCCGGCCCGGAGACCCTCCACGGTGGCGACGCGGGCGCCGGGCCGCTTCACGAGCGCAATGGTGACGAGTGCGGCCACGACCAGTATGAGGATGACGGGTATCACTTGCGGCCTCCCCCGACGTCAGCGGTGATGGTCTCCTGCCACGCCTTCTTGGCGTCCCGGCCAAGGTCGGCGGTGTTGAAGCCGAAGACAGTGATGGCGCTGACGACCAGCAACGTGGGGATCACCGGAGCGACGAGCACCGTGGCCCGACCGACATGGTTCGACTTGCCCCACACGTCCGCGATCCAGACGGTCACGCAGACGCCGAGCGCCACCGCGGGGACGATCGGGTGCAGTCGGCCGGTCACTGCGCGGACGATGACCTCGAAGAACGTGCCGATCAGTCCGAAGCCGGCCACGAGCATCCACCAGGAGGCGAATCTCAGCGCGGTCTTCTTCCAGATGAGCACGGCCCCGACCGCCAGCATCAGGGCGGTCGTGGCGCCGACTCCGACGAGCAGGTTGTCCACGGTGAGGGTCCTTTCAGGCGAAGAAGTGGAGGACGAAGTAGGCGACGATCGCCGCGGTGCTCAGCTCGGGCAGGTAGATGACCATGGCGGGGACGTAGAACGCGGTGTAGAGCAGCGCGCGGACCAGCAGCAGCACCCGCCAGGACCACACGAGGAAGCCGACGTCGCCGGGTAGCCACGTTGGGTCCCAACGTTCCCGCACGAACGTGACGGGCGAGGCCATGTAGGTGGGCCGCTCACGAGCGATCCAGTCCGACAGCGGGCCCTGGACGAATTCGAGGAGCTGGTCCAGCGGCGACGCCTCAGGCTTGGCGGGGAGCTTGACCTGGTCCTCGCGCAGGGGCACGACCGGGGCGAACGCCTCGGCGTGCTGCTCCTGCTCGTTGGCCGTGTCGGTCCGCTCGGCCTTCTGGCTGGGCGTGGCGTACGGCGAGCGGATGCTGCGCATGGTCACCTCCTTTGGCCGTTGACTTCGTCGGCGCTGTCGCGAAGCTCAGCGGCGTAGTGCATGTAGAGCCGGTCGCCCTCGACCTTGTCGGCGTTGTGCATGTCGGCGAGCTCGGCGGTGAGGTAGCGGACGGCCTCGTGGAGCGCGGCCTGCGCGTCCTCCGCGCCCTCGATGCGGGCGTGGAAACGGTTCTTCCGCTTCTCCCGGCGGGTGGGCTTGGTCGGCACGTGACTCCTCCCGATCGTCACGGACGGTTACGACTGGCGGGGCCGTGGTACGATCTCGCGCACGTGCGCGCACGTACACAGCGCGCGTTGGGTCGCTCCGCTGCGACGGTTTGCGGCCCTGGTCGGCGCTGAACACGGCCTCGCGGCTGTTCACTCTCGGTCACGGCCCCAGCAGATGGGCGATCACGGCGTTCCAGTCGATGTGGGCCATCTCCTCGCCGTCCGGCACCAGCTCGTAGATCTTGGTCAGCTGCTTGGCGAGCATGTCGGCCGGGGTGCGGAACACGGCCAGTAGCAGGTCTCCCTGCGTGATGCCGAGCAGCACGTGCCGGCCGTCCGAGGACGGCTCAACCCGCAGCGCGGTGCTGTCGGGCTGCGACAGGCACTCGGCCAACGCGCCCATGCCCTCCAGCAGGACCATGCGGGGCGCGACCACCGGGGAGGGCCAGTCCTCGATCTCCAGGCGGACGAAGTACGGGTCGGTCGTCCGGTACTTCATCCAGGCGTTGTGGAACTCCTCGGTGGCCTCGTCCCACAGGGGGAGGTAGCAGGCCCGCTCGATCGTCTCGTCCGTCTGCTTGGTGGTCATCAGTTCGCTCCCTTGTCGTCGCTGTTGTCGGCGGACGAGCCGTTCCCGTCCGCGTCGTCCGTCTGCTTCTCGTCCGCGTCGGACGGTCCGCCGTCCGCGTTGTTCGTCCGCGCGGACGAGGCGTTCTCGTCCGCCGTTCCATCGCCGGACGAAACCTCCGCCCGCAGCATCGCGAGCAGCCGTCCGGCGCGGTCGTTCGCGATCGTCCGTCCGCGCTTCTTCATGCCGGACTTCAGCAGGTCGCGGGTCAGCCGGACGCCGGACGAAGTGTGCTCGTCCCGGATCGTCCGTCCGAGCGGCAGCAGGTCCGTAAGGTCGTCGTGGCCTGCGATCCGTCCGCTCGTCCGCAACGTCCGTCCGCCGTCCGCAGCGCGGACCGTCCGCGCCTTCGTCCGTCCGCCGTCCGACGTCTTCGCGCCGGACCGTCCGCGCGGACGACTCTTGCCGTCCGGGCGGACCGTCCGCTTCCGCGCGTTAGTTTCGTCCGGCGTCCGTCCGCTGTCCGTCCGCTTGTCGTCCGGCGCGTCCGTCCGCTTCTGGTCCGTCGTCCGTCCGCTGTCCGTCCGGGTGCCGTCCGCCTCGTTCGTCCGCGCGGCCGAGCCGTTCTCGTCCGCCGTCCGTCCGCGCCGCAACAGGAGATCGCGAAACCGGGCGCGCGCCGTCCGCCCGTCGTCCGTCCGCCTCTCGTCCGCGCCGTCCGTCCGCACACCGTCCGTCGGACGGATTTCGCCGGCGGGCAGCGGACGGTACATCGGGAACATCCCGCCACCCACCTTGTTCACGAACCGCGCGATGTTCTGCATCGCCGCCGCGCCGTCCGGGTCCATCCCGTACAGCTCCTGCGACAGCGCGGCCATGTTGGTCAGCGCGAGCTGCAGCTGGTCCCGCTGCGCGGCGATCACCGCCGCCTGCGTCTCCTCGACGGCCGCCCGCGTCATGCTGAGCGCGCGGCGCGTCCGCACCTCCTCGATCGCCAGGTGCGGCGACTGCACGCCCTCGCTCACGGCCCACTTAAACGCCGCGAACGTCTCGCCGGTGTGCAGCACCCACCGCAGCACCGAGAACTTAGGCGCCCGCGGGTCGATCAGGCCCTGCTCGCGCAGGTCCTTGCGGTGCAGGTGCCGCGAGTGCATCGACCACAGCCACGGCGAGGCGAGCGAGCACGCCGCGAACAGCTCCGGGTAGTCCTGCACGTGCGTGTAGCTGAGGTACCCCGCGCCCGCGCCGATCAAGTACGACCACATCCGGGGCACGAACGCCGCGTCGCCCTCGCGCAGCGCGACGTGCGCGTGCCAGGACACGTACACCGCGACCGACTCGACGATCCCGGCCGCGAGCACGGCCCACAGCGGCGGCAGACCGCGCTGCATGAACGCCATCGCCTGGCCGCTGACTGCGACACCGTTGACGCCGAGGTTCGTGATGGACATGACGGCCAGGCGGCTCGCCGTGCGGGCCCGCTCGGCCCAGACCGCGCGGCGCTTCTGCCACTCCGCGCGGGTCCGCTTGGTCTTGGCTTCGGCCTCGGCAGTGATCCGGGTCTGCTCTTGCTCCGCCAGCTCCCCCGCCCTCTCGGAGAGAGCGGCGCGGTGCTCAGCCTCCTCGATCTCGCGCTTGCGCCGGGCCGCCTCGCGAAGCTCCTCCTGCTGGATACGGAGCTGCTCCGCCTCCAGCCGGGCACGCTCGCGCTCGGGGCTTGGGGCAAGCAGGCTCACGCCGCCACCCCGCCGTAGCCCTGGAGGTCCGCACCGATACCGAGCTGACGGCGCAGCTTGGGGTCGGTGCCGCCGATGACGCCGATCGGGTCGTACGGCAGGAGCCGCGCGCGCTCGACGCACTCGCCGGCCAGCCCGGTGAAGGGGCAGCCGTCGCAGCGCTTGACGGCGGTCTCGTACGCCTCGTCGTACTTGGTCCAGTTCTCGACGATGGGGAACCAGTCGTCGGGGTCAGTGCCGGGCTGGCGGCATAGCGCGTTGGACGTGAGGAGGAGCTTGTCGAGCTCGCGCAGGCGATCGGCGGCGCGGCGCTCGGGGTCGGGCTCGGATGTGACATACCTGTGGCGAGGTGCCACGATGTGGCTGGACATCGGGTCTCGGTTTCCTTTCGCGAGGGTGAGACCTGGTGTTCTAGGGCCTCGCCGGGAAGTGGAGTTCCTTGGCGGGGCCCGCTGCTTGTGGTGGGCGGCGGCTTCCCGGTGGAGCGGGTAGCCGCTGTTTTTACGCCCTCTGCTACTGTGTTTACGAGTAAACAGCGTTACACAAGCCATGCTGCACCACCCGACGATCACTGTCAAGCCCGCAGGTGAGACGCATGGACGCCGCCCGTAATACGATCAACGCCAGCCCGAGCAGCCCAACGGAGGAGGACCCGCCCGTGCCCGTCGTGCGGTATCCCGAGGTCCTAGCCGACCTCCGGACCAAGATCCTCGACGGCACGTACCTCGCTGGCGAACCCCTCCCCCACACCCAGGCGCTGAAAGAGACCTACGACGTGGGCGCACACGTCATCACCCGCGCCATGAAGGAGCTCAAGGAGGAAGGGCTGATCTGGCGCGTCGCCAACCGCGGCATGATCGTCCAACCGCACCCGGTCGCCATCGAGATTGCCCTGGCGATTGAGCGGCGCGACGAGCCCACCGCGTGGGCGGCCGCGTGCCGCCGGGCCGGGGCCGCCGGCCGCCTGACGCTGCACGCTACACGCGAAGAGGCCGCGTCCGAGGAGGTCGCCCAAGGTCTATGCCTCGATCCAGGCTCCCCCGTGGTGACCTGGGAGCTTCACGGCGACGTCGGTGGCCAACTCGTATGCCTCGATCAGACGTACGTATCTAAAGAGCTCCACGACGCTGTCGCGTTCGACGTCGAACGTTCGTCCGGCGTGGTGGACGTGCACACTCGGATACGCCCGGCCCGCCGGGAGGAGGCGTCGAAGCTGAAGGTCAGCCGGGGCAGTCCCTTGCTGGATGTCACCCGCATCACTTACGACGACGGCCGGCCGCTCCACTTGCTGCGCCGCGTCGCCAACCCGCAGCGGATCCACATCAGCGACAAGCGACTTCCGCTCACTTCGCCTTGATGCCCCAGGGTGGACATCCCGGAAACAAAAAGGGCCTACCCGCCCCAAAAAGGAGTGAGAAGGCCCTTTCTCCGAACCTCTCGCATGAAATTAGCCCTGCACTTAGCCTGAACGTGTCAGCGATCAGGAGGTGCAGGGCCGTGATTGACGCTAGCACGGAGCCCGGCGCGCGGCTACGAGAGCTGCGCAAGCGCCGTGGACTCACCCAGGAAGATCTCGCCGAAGCGGCGGGACTCTCTGTGCCGGTCATCAAAAAAATCGAGCAGGGCGGTTCCGCTCGCATGGAGACCTACCGGCAGATCGCCAAGGTCCTCGGCGTCACCACCGTGTGGTTCGTCTCGGCGGGGCCGCCGCGTCCCACCGTGGACACCGGCGACGACACCGTGCTCACCGAAATGCGGGCTGCTCTCATTCCCCCGATCGGGCTCAACGGCATGCCCGTCCTCGGTACCGCCGACCATGACGACGTCGCGCTCCCCCGGCTCGCCGATGCCGCAGCCGCCGTCAACCGGGCCTACCACGCAGACCGGTACGATGACCTCGCGCAACTGCTGCCCGCCCTCGTCCGGTCCGCGCACTACCACGTCGCCCGTTTCAACGACGGCGCTGAACGCGCCCAGGCTCACAAGGTGCGATCTGCCGTGCTCGGGCTCGCCGGCCGCTACCTCATCCAAATCCGCGCGCACGATCTGGCGCTCATGACTCTGCAGGAAGCCGCACGCGACGCCATCACCGCAGGTGACCAGGCGCTCGCCGCCGCCGCGGTGTCCTCCCAGGCGTGGGCCATGCTGAGGCAAGGCCGTTTCGACGAGGTGGAACAGCTCTGCGCCAACGCCGCCGACCAGATCGAGCCCAGGATGTCTCAGGCCACTCCAGACGAGCTCGCCGCATGGGGATGGATGCTCATGCGGGCCAGCGCCGGAGCGATCCGCAACAACCGGCCCGAGGAAGCCAATGAATATCTCGGCCTCGCGAAGACCGCCGGAGCCCGGCTCGGCCGGGAACACGACCTGGGCGGGCAGAAGGCGTTCGGTCCGCTGACCGTTGCTCTGCAGGAGCCCGAGAACGCCATGATCGAGGGGCGCCCGGACAAGGCGCTGGAGGCGATGGACGCCCTGCCGCACGACGTCGGCCGTACCAACCCCTCCACGCTGAACCGCGCCCAACTCGACCGGGCGCGGGCCCTGGTCCGCGTCGGTGACGCCGACCAGGCCACCGAGGTGATGACGCAACTGCGCCGCGAGCATGCCGAGTGGTTGCAGTACCAGCAGGCTGGCCGGGACGTGACCAGGGAAATCCTGGAATCCCGGACCCGCATGCCCTCCACCGAGCAGCGCGACCTGGCCGACTTCCTCAACCTCGACGACTGAGGGATACGTTCCGTATCCCTAATAAACGCGGCGCAGCCAAAAGGCTGCGCCGCGTTTCTGTTGCCACTCGCAGCCGCAGCGTACCTTTTGGCCAGTCGGAGGTGCGGCATGGACGTGGACAAGCCCCTGCACGACCTCGGGAACCTACCCAGCCCTGCGGAAGTCCTCGCAGCGGACTACCCCGAGTGGCACTTCTGGCGTGAACGCGACACCGGCCGCCACGGCGATTGGGTCGCCCTGCACGCCACCGAGCGCGACCGCGTCTGCCGGGCCCCCGACATCCCCGGACTACGTACACAACTGGAGAAGGACGCCGCAGGGAGACGCGCACGACGGGGCACCCCGGCAGGACGCCACACCGCCGAGGGCCCCATCTCCTGATCGCGGGCAGGAGGACCACCACCGTGACACCACGCCACGCACCCCCACCCGACGAGCACGAGCAGCCGAGGCGCAAAGCCGCACAGTTGGCGATCATGCTCGCCGCACGCCACAACATCCCCGCCATCGTGCAGACCGTGCCCTGCGGCGTCGTCGTGCGCGTGTACGCCGGGCTCGTCGCCCACGTCGAACACGACGTCATCTGGTGGAACATCCCAGACGTCACGGGCACTCGCCAACGGCCGCTCACCACCTACGCCCACACCACGGAGGGAGCCGCCAACCGGCTCGCCCAGCACTACGACGAGTTGCTATCGGTGCCAATCGCGGAACTCCTCCGCTCCGGCCGCATCCGGCTGCTAACCGACAAACTGCTGGACGACGTCGAGGTCCACCGTGCAGCGCTATGACACCGACAAGGTCGTCGAAGCGGCGATGCTCCAGCACGAGAACCCTCGATGGCTCGTCATGTGGGGGTCCTGGGCCAGGCAATTCACCGCTTGGCACCTGGCCAACCCCCGCGAGTGCCGCGCTGTCGATGGCAGAACCCCGGACGAACTGCGTAGCCGAATGGTCAACGCAGAACTCGAACTCTGGCGGGCCTCATTCACCCACCGCTGGCAGCCCACATCCCAGGCCGCCGGCGAGGCCCGCCAGACCTAACCCGAAGGATGCGCGATGAAACTCCTCCCCGCCCCGGACGGCGGCTACCACGGATGGGTGCCCCCGCAAGACGCGGACACGCCCCCGGCGTGGCAGTGGCTTTCGAGGCTGGCGCGACTCCACTGCCACTCCCATGCGCGAGCGCATCCGGCGCCGACCGGGTTCGCCGCACCACCAACTGACCAAGAACTCGAAAGGGGTTATAGCCGTGCATGCTCTACTGCCTGATGCCCGTCTGAGTCGCCTGGCTGGGGCTCGTGTGCTCGTCACCGGCGGCGCAGGTCTTATCGGTAGCCGCATCATGCGGCTGTTGACTGCCCTCGGCGCTGACGCCGTGGCGCTGGACCGCATGGACGCCTACCCGCATCCGGTCAACGACTTATTCGGCCTGGATCCGGCGCGGGTGATCACAGGTGACGTCTGCCAGTCGGACACGGTGCGGCCCCTGGTCAACGACGCGGAGTACGTCATTCACGCCGCCGCTTACGCCGACGTGGCCGCCTGCACGAGGCAGCCTGCGGCGGCGTGCGCCGCCAACGTCTGCGGCACCCAGACCGTCATCCAGGAGGTTCAAGCCGCCTCCGCAGCGCGGCGCATGGTGTTCATCTCCTCAGCCGCGGTGTACGGCGACCCGGCCGAGGGCCAAGGCCCCGTCGAGTTCTGCGAGGACCAGCCTCCGCACCCGATCTCGGTGTACGGCAATGCCAAGCTCTGGGGGGAGACAGAGGCCAGGCTGCGGCTGACCGGCGGCGGCGTCGGATTCTGCGTGCTGCGGTACTTCAGCGTCTACGGCGACCCGCAGGTACCCAAGCCAGGCTCGCACTCGTGGATGGTGGCGTGCCTGGCGATGCGCGCACACCTCGGCCTGCCGCTGCTCCTGCACGGCGGCGGCCACCAGGTACGCGACATGGTGCATGTAGAGGACATCGCCCGTGCCACGGTGCTGGCGCTGGTCGCCGAGCAAGCGGCCGGACAAACTATCAACGTCGGCAGCGGGATCGCGACGTCGGTACGGCAAATCGCCGAGCGCATCGCCACCCACTACCCCCGCGCCCAGCTCATCGACACACCACGCCCGGAAGGCGACCCGCTCGGCGGCTACGCCGCGACGGCTCGCAGCCGGGAACTGCTCGGCTGGCGGCCGACCATCGCGGTCAAGGACGGGATCGACCGGTACGTCGACTGGCTGCAGGCCAACCCCCGGGCGATCCCCGAGTGGATGAGGTCCGAGGCGGCTGTGGCCGTCACCTGACAGCAGCCCACCGCCCCACCCCTGGTACACGGCCCGCGGCGTTGCACTTTCCGGCGCGCCGCTGACTGGCCACGCAGGAGAATCACCGAGATATCGGAGGATACCGTTGACCTCACCCGGCCCGCCGCTCCGGGAACTCGCCGAGCAGGGACACTTGCCGGCCCGCCAGGTCATGGACCAGGCCACCCTCACCTGGATTGCCGTCAACCGCCCCGCAATGGCAGCCACCTCAACCCGGATGCCGCACCCGCCTCGCATGCTGGTCCCCAAGTCCGGCTGGTTCACCGACGAGCACCAGGCCGACTCAATCCATGGCATCGGACACAACGCGCGCGTGAGCCTGCTGGCTTCGCTTCTCGCCGCCGAGCACGGGCTCGACGATCAGGACACGGCGGCGCTCTGCGTCGCCGCCGCCGTCCATGACTGCCGACGGCGTAACGACCGGGCCGACCCTGGGCACGGGCGGCGGGCCGCGCGCTGGTTCACGCGCAACCACGCCAGGATGCAGGTGGCATTCGCCCACACCCTGCCGCCAGTGGCAGTGCTGAGGGCTGGCATCGCCATCGCCCTGCACGACACCCCGTACGCCGCATTCACCGGAACCGATCAGGTGACCTACCGGCGGGCCGAATCCTTAGTTGATCTGCTGAAGGGCGCGGACTGCCTGGATCGGTACCGGCTGCCGCTGGCCCGGTGGTGGCCCGACACGACCCACCTGCGCGTGGAGGTGCCCGGCTGGCTGCACAGGATCGCTTTCGACCTGATGCTGCACAGCGAACAGGCCCGCTTGGAAGGCGTCTCCCACCGCGACGCGCTCACCCACGCCCGCCAGATCATCTCCCGCCTGCCGTAGGAGCCCCGATTGGATCATGACCTGTTGACCCCCGACGTGGTCGGCCTGTGGGAGGACGCCCACACCGACTACGGGCCCCGCCCACGCTTCCGCACGGCCCCGGCCGGGTTGGTCGCCGGCGACGCCGAGTGGCGCACCCACTTGGCAGAGGAGACGCCCAACGGGTGGCTGCTCCGCGGCGGCTCCCTGCTGGAGACGCTCGCCACCGGCAGCCCGATCTACCTGATGCACACCACCACCTACCTGAAGGAGATGCGCGCCAGCCGCCAGCTCTATCAGGCCGCCGGATGCCTGGTCGGCGCCCTGTACTGTGCCCTGCTCACCCCCGAACCTCCCGGGCTGCGGCCGCACAACCTCGGCGCCTGGCTGCTGGCCAACAAACCCCACACGCATACGGTCGTGTTCGAGGTCGCCCCGGGCGGGCCGGTAGCCCCCCTGGGGATCGACTACCTGCAACTGGGCCGCGTCCACCTGCACACCTACCGGCAGCATAGGGCGCTCCTCACCCCCGCCGAGGACGAGCCGTTGCGACGCGAGGCAGTGGAGCGGATACGGCGGGCCGCCCCGGTGCTCGACATGCTGCTCGCCGCCGCCCGCAGGTGCACGCCCGCTGACCGGATCCTGGACCAGGTGGCCGCCGCAGTGCCGCTGGTGCCGTTCCTCGGCTACCTGTACTTCGAGACCGTCTCCGAGTACCTGATGCTGCACTCCACCTCTCTGGCGACGAAGGCATGCGCTCAGACCGGGGAGCTAAACAATCACCTGTACAAGCATCTCGCGTTCTCGGCGGTCGACTCGATGGGGCAGCTGTTCGACTTGGCGCTGTTCCACCCCGACCAGGACCGGCTTCTGGAGCTGGTCGGGCAGATCGAACCGGATCTGGTCGACGGCGTGGCCGACTACGTCGGACAGCGCCTGCCGCACCTGTTCGCGTGCGCCGTCCTCGACCCGATCGGGGATGCCACGACGGTCATCTTCGCCGGCACCGACTTCGACACACTCGCCCGAACGGCGCCGGGCCTGCTGGGACAGATGCTGTTTCGGTTGCTGCGCGCCAGCCCCCGCTACCCGCAACTGTTCCCGCTCGTCGAGCAGGCCAAGGCCACCGCCGCCTCGTCCTTCTGGACGGCGCGCGGAATCGCAACCCCGTTCAACGGCGTGATCCCCAAGGGCGAGATCGGCCTCAACCTCGCCTGGCCAGCCGGAGTCCGTGCCTGGACCGCCGAGGTGTGCGAGCGAGGCCTGCTGCACCCAGTCGAGGAGTTCGGGGTGACGCTCGTGCCTCGCCTTGCGGATCTGCGCGATACCGCGCTGGGCCGCGCCCGCTTCGCCCGCACCACCACCTGAACTTACAAAGGAGTTTCATCCGATGCGTGTTGTGCTGCTCGGCGGCGCCGGCTACCTCGGTGCCGTCGCCACCCGCCACCTGTCCGCCCTCGGCCACCACATCACCGTGGTCGACGGCCTCATCTACCAACGCGACGACGACCCGGCGCGGCTGCTGCCCACCGCCAGCCACTTCGTCCACGCCGACCTCCGCGACTCCCACGCCTTACGCGAGGCGCTCGCGGGTGCCGACGCGGTCGTCCACCTCGGCGGCCTGGTAGGCGAACCGGCTTGCGCCGTCGATGAACAGCTGGCCGTTGAACTCAACTACGCCTCACCCGTCATCGCCGCCGAAGCCGCCATCGCCGCGAATGTCCCGCACTACGTCTTCTTCTCCTCCTGCAGCGTCTACGGCAGCCGCGAGGGAACCGTCGATGAAGGCACCGCCCCCCACCCGCTGGGCATCTACGCTCGCACCAAGGTTCTGGCCGAACGGCGCCTGGTCGACATGCTGGCCGGCGACGCCTGCCTGACGGTGCTGCGGCTGGCCACCGTGCATGGACGCTCCCCACGCCAACGTTTGGACTCGGTCGCCAACCGCATGACCGCGCAAGCCGTCGCGACCGGCCGCATCCCGCTCAACGGAGGCGCCCAGCGGCGCCCGCTGGTGCATGTCGCCGACGTGGCCGAGGTCCTCGCCTCCGCACTGACCACTCCCCACTCCCAGCGGATCTTCAACGTGGGGTCCGACCTGGAGAATTACACCATTACACAGATCGCTGAGACCGTGGAGCTGGTCGTGCCCGGCTCGCGAATCAACCGCGGGCTGGAGCGGGATGAGGCGGACGCGCGGGACTACCGCACGTCCTTCGCACGACTCGCAGCTGCATTCCCAGGTAGCTGCTCGAGACGGCTTCGTGAGGGCGTGCAGGAAGTGGCCCACGCGGTGGCCGCCAAGGAACTCGACCCGGACCTGCCCGAGTACGACAACTTCAAGGGCCTGCTGGCCTCCCGTGACTCTGGTCACGTCCGCGCCCTGCGCTCGGTCGCATGCGAGCGCCTGCACGAGGAGTACGAGGCCGCCGATTGGAGCACGCAGTGAGCCAGTCCAGTCAGACGCTGCCGTTCCTGCCGTGGAATCGCCCATCCATCGGGGACGAGGAGATCGCCGAGGTCACCGACACCCTGCGCTCCGGATGGCTCACCCACGGCCCCAAGGCGGCCCTATTCGAGCAGGCCGTGAGGGATGCGCTCGGCGTCGCCGACGCCTTCGCAGTGTCCTCCTGCACCGCGGCTCTCCACCTCGCCTTCCTCTCCGCCAGCATCGGCACTGGTGATGAGGTGATCACCCCGAGCCTCACCTTCTGCGCTGCCCCCAACGCGTTGCTACAGACCGGGGCCCGACCGGTCTTCGTCGACGTCGAACCGGTCACCTACAACATCGACCCGCAGGCAGCCGAGGCTGCGATCACCGAACGCACGAAGGCCATCGTGGTCATGCACTACGGCGGGCACCCCTGCGACCTGCGGGCCTTCCGCAAGCTGGCCGACGATCACGGCCTCCTACTGATCGAGGATGCGGCCCACGCCCTGCACGCCAGCCGCGATGGGCAACGCGCCGGCAGCGTCGGCGACCTCGCCGTCTTCAGCTTCTACGCCAACAAGGTGATGACCACAGGCGAGGGCGGCATGCTCGTCGGCCGCGGCGAACTCGTCCAGCGGGCCCGCCTGCTGGGCCGACACGGCATCGACTCCTCCATCTGGCAGCGGCACGGCACCCACAGCACCGCCGACTACGAAGTCATCATGCCCGGCCTGAAATACGTGATGCCCGATGTCACCGCAGCCATCGGAGTTCAGCAGTTCCGCAAGCTGCCCGCCTTCACCGCCCGCCGCGCTGGAATCGCCGCCGCCTACACCCGCGAGCTGGCCGGCCTACCGGGCCTGCACGTGCCAACCGTGCTCCCGGACGTGGAGCACGGCTGGTTCCTCTACTCGCTGTTCATCGGCCCTGGCGCGCCGCTCACCCGCGACCAGGTAGCCGAACATCTGCGCGACCAGTACAAGATCGCTACCAGTCAGCATTTCCGTCCTGTGCATACCCTGCAGATCTACTCCGGCAGCGCCGTCGCGCCCCTGCCGGTCACCGAGTGCGCCGCCGCCCAGCAGTTGTCGCTGCCTTGCTACCCCGCCATGACCGATCCCCAGATCACCCAGGTAATCACCGCGATCCGCGCGTTGTGGGAACGCTGACGACCACGGATGCCGGCCAGGTGGCGCGTCGCGCTGCCTGGATCGGCGCCCTTGGGTCGTCACCACTTACTAAGGTGAACTGTCCGCAGTACGACGACAGCATTGCGGAACGGTGAGCGGCACACAACACCACCGAACCATGACCAAGACGTCGGCCGCTCCCGTGGGCCTGAGGCAGCAAAGGAAGACCCGGTGAGCATTGGCAGCAGCTCGCGCCCTACGGTCGGCGCAGTGGTTCTGACCATGAACGACCGCCCAAGAGAGTTCCCCGCCGCCATGGCCTCCCTACTGTCGCAGGACGGTATCGACCTGGACGTGGTGGTGGTCGGCAATGGCTGCATACCCGACCAGGTGCCCGACGGCGTGCGAACCGTTGAGCTGCCGGAAAACGTGGGCATCCCCGAGGGACGCAACATCGGCGCCGCCAACGTCAAGGGAGACCTGGTCTTCTTCTTCGACAACGACGCCGTACTCCCTGCTCCCGACGTACTGTTCCGCCTCGCGGCGGAATTCACCCGTAATTCCCGCCGCGCGTGGTGCCAGCCACGCATCACGGACCCGACCACCGGCCGCACCCTGCGGCGGTGGGTGCCCCGCCTGCGTGTCACCCATCCTGAACGCAACGGCACGGTCACCGTCATGGCTGAAGGCGTCGTGATGATCCGTCGCGACGCGTTCGAGGCCGCCGGAAGGTGGCCAGGACACTTCTTCCTCTTCCACGAGGGAATCGACCTGGCGTGGCGGCTGTGGGATCGCGGCTACATCGGGCACTATGCACCCGACGTCATCGTCCATCACCCGGCCACGAACCCAGCCCGTCACGCAGATTTCTACCGTCTCAACGCCCGTAACCGGGTCTGGTTGGCCCTGCGTAACCTGCCCGCCCCCCTGGTTCCCCTCAACCTCGCCGCCTGGGCCCTGACGACCCTGTGGCGCTTCCGGAACCGCGCGGCGCTGCGCGCCTCCCTTGCAGGGTTCGCCGAAGGGCTACGCGGTGGGTACGGCGCCCGCACCCCCATGCGCTGGTCCACAGTGACCCGGCTTGCCCGGGCGGGACGGCCCCCAATCTGCTAGTGATCACTTGGCGCCCGCACCCCGGCCCGCTGGCGGCTGGCGCAATGATCTCTCTTCCGCTCTGATGACAGGCCGTGCACCTGCGGTAGTCTCAGGCCCTTCTTCCCACGGAAGGACATGCTGGAGAATTCTGCTCTCCAGCCAAGGGAGAGAAAGGGCACGAAGCGAGCGCATGGCTGACCGATTCAGCACCCATAACCTCGAGGTCGGCAACGACATCGTGATCAAGCGATACGCGTCGTGGGACCGAGGAGAACCCCATAGGGAATGGGCGGCGCTGAACCTCCTGGCCGAACATGCTCCTGGCCTTGCTCCCACGCCTCTAGAAGCCACGCTCGACGCTACCTCACCAATGATCGTAATGAGCAGGCTTCCGGGCTGTGTCCTGCGCGGTCAGCATGCCACTGAAGAGCAGATCAGCGCGATGGCCGCCGCCCTGAACCGGCTGCACCAGGTCCCGGCTCAGGTGGTGGAGGCGATCGAGCCTGCCCCCTGGGGACCTGACGCAGCCGTGGACAAGGCCCGTGCCTGGGCTGATAGGCAACCCGACCTCGGCGACAACCCCCTCGTGCGGCGGGCGTTCCAAGCGGGAGCCGCCTGGTTGGCATCCACCGCACCTGACAAGCTCACCACGAACCCGCTGCCGCCCGTCCTCGGGCATGCAGATGGTAATCACGCGAATTATCTGTGGGACGACCGAGAGCGCCGCGTATGGCTTATCGACTGGGAAGACTCCGGCCGCAATGATCGCGCCTTTGAACTCGGCGAGGTCATCGAGCACATCTCCCGCATCGACGGCACCCTGGACGAAACGAAGCTACTGGCCCACATCGACCTGGCCTCCGGAGAAGCCCAGCGAGTGCGGGACTTTCGCCTCCTCGTCGCGTTGTGCTGGTTCTTCCAGCTCGGCCGTAATGGGCCGGCGACACCTCACAACCCGGTAGGGACCCTGGAGCGCCAAGCCGAGAGGATTCTGCAGTTGCTCAGCTGACCTCAGCTGCCAGCCATACGCAGACTCCTGGCCTTGGAGCCGGCGCGCCAACAAAGTTCGGCCCCGGCATCGGCACCCGCCTTCAGTGCGTTGCTCATAACTTCTCCGCTCGCTTCGCCCGACACAGGTTCCGCAACGCGAAAGGCGCCCCACTCCTCCGCTTAGGAGGAGTGGGGCGCGCTCGTGTGCGACTGCTACCGCTGGTCGGCCGGGAGGTCAGGCCGCGGGGTGTGCTGGGCCTTCCAGCCGGCGACGGCCGCCAACGCGGTCGGCAGCAGTGGCAGGGTGATCGCCTCGACCCAGTCGGGCAGGAACGCGATCATCGACGGGTCGGCGCTGACCGCCTGCAGCACCGCAATGCCAGCGACACCGGCCAGGTAGGAAGCCAGGGTCATCGCCTTGACCTTGGTCTCGACAGGCGGCTTCGAGTAGGTGATCTGGGGATCTGCGTGCATGTGCCCTCCTTTAGGGACAACCCGCCACCACGGCGGGCAAAGGTTGGAACTGGTCAGGCACGCGGCGGCCACGACCATTGGCCCTGGTCCGGGCCCTCGGACCGCGACGTGGCCCAGTAGCTCGTGTTGCCGTCCAGGAGCACCTGGAGGTTCGCGGTCTTCTCGGCGCCCTCGAACGTGCGGACCACCATCGCGGGGTAAACGTCGCCGAGCTTGACGGGGGAACGGACGATGCCCTGCCCGCCGTACGACTGCATGTTGTGCAGGTCGATCATCGACACGTCGTGGCCGGACAGCTTGTAGTGGACGATCCGGCCGATCGTCGGCGCGGGAGTCTCGGAATTGGACATGGGTGCCTCCTAGACAGTCGAAAGCGATACCGCTACCAGCGGCGGAACAGGCTGACCTTGGCCATCGAGACCTTCTCGACGACCGCCGTGGCGACGTCCTCGCGCGGGTTGATGACGCGTAGACGCAGCTGGTTGTGGGTGTTGAGCGCGAACTGGCCGCCGATGTTCTCCTCGACGCGGCCGTTGACGTCGGCGCGGGCCGACAGCCGCCAGGCGTCGTCCTTGAACGTTCTGCCGTCCCGGCTGTAGCGCGACCAGGCGATGTCCACCTCCGCGCCCGGCGGCAGGCCGCGGACCTTTACCAGGCCGTCCACGATGCACCAGCGGGAACCACTGGCCAGGACCGCCACACCGTCCTTGCCGTGAGCGTTCGGGTCGTCGGTCCACTCGGTGTGCCAGCGCACCGCCAGCTCGCCGCCGGCCGGGACGTTCTGGTCCTCGCCGGCGCCCAGAGAGATGACCTCGGGCACGTCTTCCTCCTGCTCATTTATGGGCGTTCCGGGGTTGTTGATCAGCCTGGCGACATGCGCCCGGAACGTGGACATGTCGAGGCTGTGCGGGTCGGGCTTCTGCGTGTTGACCTCCTTGTGACCACGCACCCGTGAAGCGGGCAGCCCGAACTCTCGGCACAGCTCGGCGCACAGCGCGTGGTAGGCGTCGATCTGCACGACTGGCCACGGCGTGCGACCGTCGTTCTCAGCCTCGATGCCGATGCTCGCGCCGTTGCGATGGTGCACGCTCGTGCTCGGCGCGTTGTGCCAACACCTACCTGCGGCGACGACCCAGATGCGGCCGGTGTGCTGCAGCCAGAAGTGGCTGAGCGGCCCTCCGAGCCCGGGGCGGCCGTTCACCACAACGTGCCGGTCAGCCCAACCGGCGGTGTGGTGTGCCACCACGCCCTCGACCGATGGCTGTGGCCCGTGCCCGCGGGTCTTCCACCCGCCCACCTCCGTCACCGGGAAGCCCGTCTTGCGGGCAACGTCGGCCAACTGCGTCAGCCACGGCATGTCAGTAGTCCCCCTTCGGAGTCTTCTTCGGATGGGCAGTCACTTTTGCGTGACCGCGATCAGCGCGATGACCGTGCCAGCCACCGTGACCAGGACGCTGACGATGGCGACGATCTGCTTAGTCCGGTCGGCGAGCTGTGTGCGCGTCACCGACTCGCGCTCCACAGCGTCCAGCCGCGCTTCCAGCGCGGCGTGCCGGGCATCGGCGGCGGCCCGGTCCTGCTCGACCTGCTGCACGAGCTTCGCGTGCTGATCGCCCACGTGCTCCAGCTGCTGCAGGAGGAGGGCGATCTGGCCGTTCACCTTAGCGAAGCCGACCTCGACCAGTCGGCGCACCTCGGCAAGTGATAGCGCGAGGTTCGGAACCTCCTCACTCAACGCCTCCCCCCGTCTCCGCAGCACTGAGGAAGGTCAGCGGCGGCTTCAATCCGAAATGCGGCTCGGGCGTCCGCGCGGAGGTCTCCCGCGCCCAGTCCAGCGAAAGCCGCTTGGCCGCCACCCGCACCGGGTCAATCCGGACCTGGGCCTTGATCGGCTCCAACGGGTCGGTCGGCGCGGCACGCGGCGAGCCGACGAACTCCAACGCCCCCTGCCGATCCGCCAACGCCGCCGGCTGGATGACAAACCGGTGCTGTTTGACCAGGCGGATCCGCTCCAGGTGCGCGGCCAGCCGCTCCTCATCGGACACCCCCGGCGTCCAGCAGGTGGGGAGATCGCGGGTCGCGTCCAGGATCGCCGCGTGCGCCGGATCCGGGATCGTCGGGATGTCGCTGGGCGAGGGGATGCCCATCTCGTGCAGTGCCACGTCCAGGAGCGTGTCGATGTCGTCGGGGTCGATCCCGTACGCTGCGCTGCGCCACTCGAAGATGCTGTGGGGCATCACCATGACGCCGACCGCGCCCACAGGGTTGGTCATCCACAGCCCCCACATCGGCTCGGCGCCCGGCGTGCCAGGATCGATCTCTACCTGACCGCCGTCTGGGCGGGCCTCGATCGCGGCGCGCGAGTAACCGAGCTCGGCGTCCCACACGTGCATGATCTTTGGCATTTGACTCCCTCGCTCAGTGACGGTGCGCCCAGAAGTAGATGGCGAACGACGTGTTGTAGGCGAGGTTCACCTGGAACCCCGAGGCGTTCGACGCGGTCAGCGCCCACGCTTTGGGCACGTACACGTTCTCGAACGCGTTCGGCCCGCCGCTGCCGCCGTCGCGCAGCGTCACGACAGGCCCCATGTTGGTCGCCATCGGGGTCAGGTCGCCGGGCGGGCCGTACCGGTAGATCGCCCAGACCGGCGACGGCGCGCCGCCCACCGAGAACGACCCGGCCGCGAACGCGTCGTACGGCGAGGTCTCGTTGGCGTCCCACACGCGGCCGCGGATGAAGAACCGGCCGCTGCTGTTCAGGTGGATGTATGTCTCGAAACTCGGCGAGCCGGTGGAGTATCCGAACCGCGCGTAGCCCTCGGCCACGTCGAGACCGCCTCCGATGCGGTCGTGGCTGGACGGATCACGGATGCCGAGCCGCACCAGGCCGGCCGCAACCTGCAGCTCAGCACGCGCTGTCCCGGACTGGTTGGTGCCGCTGGTGATGAACGTGGTCGTCTCTCCCGGGTACCAGCCGTCCTCGGCGTAGATGCGGGTGTAGTTGCTGTTCCCGGCCGGGTAGAACCGCAGGTCCAGCGTGGAGCTGTCGAGAATGAACCGGCGGCCGGTGGCCGACGACCGCACGACGCTGCCGGTGATCGTCTTGCCGCTGATCGCGTCGGCCGCGATCTTCGCCGCCGTGATGGCGTTGGCGGCGATCTTGTCCGCCTCGATCGCGTTGGCCGCGATATGCCCCGCCTGGATCGCACCCGCCACAATCTTGTCGGCCGTGACGGCGTTCGCCTGGATATGGCCAGCCTGGATCTCCAGCGCCCGAATCAGGCGACCCGTGATCGAGTCGGCCGTGATCTTCGCGTCGCCAGGGATCGTGCCGTCGATGATGTGCTCGGCACCGTCGATCACCTGGCCGATCACGTCCGTGTCCACCAGCGGGCGCGTGGCCACCGTCTGCCTTACCGAGGCGGCCGACTCGTTGCCGCTTCGGTCCACAGCGGTCAGCCAGATTTCCCGATCAGCGTTGTACGGCTGGCCCGGGATCACCTCCGTCCCGGCGCCGGTGAGATAGCCGACGCGGGCGCCCTGGTCGGCCGGGTCCAGCGGGTCACGCATCCACACGTGCACCCGGTCCAGGTCGATCGGCATCACCTCGCCGGCGCTGCCCTTGCCGTCCCACTCGACATGGATCACGCCGAGCCTCGACGCCACCACAGGCGTCGAGGGAACCGGCGGCGGCGTCGCGTCTCCCGGGACGAGCTTCACCACCTGGTCGGAGAAGACCCCCTTGACCCCGGCCGAGACCGCCCGCACCTTCCACGCGTACTCCCAGCCGACCACCAGCGGCGACACCGTTGCCGTGGTGTCGCCGCCCGCGGTCTGCGCGACCAGCAGCCACAGCTGCCCCGCCTGGTTGCGGCGGGCGTACACCTCGTAGGCGTCGATGTTGAGCGCGACGCCGTTCGCGTCGGCAATCACTGGGCTCCACGTCACCGTGGCCTGCCCACGCGCGTACCCGTGCTCATCCAGATATGCCGCCGGCTCGACGATGAGGCCCTGCGGCGCGGCCGGGGTCCGGTTGTTCGTCTCCGGGGCGGGGTCGCCGCCCGAACCGCCCGACGACACGCCGCCGTCCAAGATTCCGGCGGCCTGCCGGGCGAGCCGGATCTCACGCTCCAGAAAACGATCGTTCAGTACGACGTTGCCGCCGACCGTGCCGTCCGAGCCCACCGACAAGGTGATCTGCCGCAGCCGAAGCGACTGCATCGCCCCGCCGTCACCCGACGCGAGCAGGTAGTCCCCCGGCTGGTAGTGCTCGAACGGCAGCCACCGCGCCGCGTCGAACAGCAGACCGCGGGTCACCTGCACCCGTTCCCGGCCGACCCGCTCTAATGCGTTCTGCCCGAGCAGCTGCGCCGTCCCGGCGTCCGTCACCCCGCTCTGCGACTGGTA
Organism: Nonomuraea sp. NPDC047897; assembly: GCF_043204415.1. Lineage (NCBI taxonomy): Bacteria > Bacillati > Actinomycetota > Actinomycetes > Streptosporangiales > Streptosporangiaceae > Nonomuraea > Nonomuraea sp. NPDC047897. Next base: position 248,040 of record NZ_JBIDCC010000005.1, read on the forward strand.
GGTCTCCCACCGGCCCCACGGCGCGACAGCGGACGGGTTGGTCACCTCCACCGACAGTCCTCCCTCACCGCCGATCAGGATGGCCGACACGGCATCCTCGAGGGTGGCCGTGTCCGGAGCTTCGGTGATGTCGCGGCCCAGCCGCAGGTCCACCGGGGAAGGGCCGGACGCCCGGTCAGCGCCGAGCACCGTGTCCGGGTTGTACACCTGCAAGGCGCGGCCCTGCATCCGCCAGTCGATGACGCCCTGCTCGGCGAGGTTGATCAGGACGGTGAGCAGGTCCTTGCCCGGTTCGATGCCCAGCGTCAGCGTCTTCGCCCAGGGGTGGCCCGCGCTGTCGTGGCTGATCGAGAAGTCGTAGCTCAGGCCGGGCAGTGCTCCGCGCGCCTGGCCCTCCTGGATAAAGGTCGCGAGGATCGCCCCCGGCGACACCGCGCTGAACTGTCGCTTGCCGTCCACCGTCGCCCCGTTGGGGTACAGGACGACCTTCCGCGTCATCCACGCCCAGCCAGGGCAGTCGTACGACCTGGCCCCGGCCCGGTCCGTGCTGTCCCCACCCCGCTTGATCCGCAGGAACCGCGCGTTCGGCGGCTCGACCCAGCCCCCGCCGGCCACCGCGTACTCCACCGCGACCTCGCAGTGCCCGGCGATGAGCTCTGAGTGCAGGCCGCCCGCCGGATAGGTCACGGCCAGGCCCGGCACGTCGTTCAGCGGCGCCGCCACCTCGAACCCGTTGTGCTGCGGCAGCAAGCCGAGCCGTCCGCCGTTGGGTGCGTAGGCGACCAGCCGCAGCGCGAACTTGGCGGGCTCACCTGCGGTGATCACCTGCACTGTGGGCCCCCTTCAGCTCGTTGATCTCGTCGCGCTGCTGGTCCACGGCCGCTGACAGCAAGGCGTTCTCGTACACCAGCTCCTCCACCCGCGCGCGCAACGCCGCGATGAGCCGGCCCGTGTCCACCACCAAGTCCTGCCGCATCACACCCCCGCCCGCAGCAGCGCCCGCTGCTGCTCAAGCCGGGCGGCTGCGGCCTTCACCGGGTCGATCCGTACGTGCGACCGCAGCGGAGCGAGCACGTCGGCCGCAGCGCGGGCGGCCGACGTACGACGCTTCGGTGCGGCTGTGGCGACCGTCGCGTGGTCACGTTTGCACCGCTCGGCCCGCTCCAGCGCGGCGGCGCGGGCCTCCTCCCCCGTCCTGCGCCAGGGATTGATCTCGGGCAGGTTCGGCTCGTAGATGGGGTGCACGGCGCGGTGCATCAGCACGTCGATCACCTCGTCCGTCGAGGTCAACCCATGCGCCACGGCCGTGCTCTCGATCGCCATCTTGGGCAGGAACACCGCGACCGTGGCCCCATCACTCGGCCGGGCCAGCGTGATCTCCCACGCCTCTATCTGCCCCGACTCGTCGGCCGTGTCGGTCACCTCCGAGACGTGCCATCCGTCCGGCATGCTCACCTCCAGGCCCAAATGTGGAAGGTCCGGGACACGGTTCCCCCGCCCGGGTCGTAGAAGAACAGGTCCGAGTTCGTCCGGGAGAACAGCTGCATCGACGTGAACTGCTCGACCGTGAACACGGCCTTCGGCGTCGTCGGGAAGCTGAAACCCAGCACCACCTGGTAGTACGTGGAGCCCCTCGACAGCGACACCGACAACATGATCAGCCCCGAGTCGCTGGCGTACTGCCAGGTGCCCTTGTGCAACGTCCCGGTCTGGTCGAACACGAGCAGCTGGTCCTGCTGCGTCGGGTGCATCCACCCGATCGACGCCTGGTTCTCCAAGGCCGCCACGGCACCGCCGCGCTGCTCACCGTTCGACGGGTTTAGGATCGCCGCCTGCCAGAAGCCGGCCGCGTGGACCAGGCGGCACATCGCGGTGCTCGCCAAGTTCGTGCCCGACTCCATGACCAGCGTCGCCTCCCCGGTGAAGCGGGAGCCGTCGCTGTAGATGCGCGACTGGTTCGTGCCGCTGCCGGGGATGAAGCGGATCTCAGGGTTGGCTGCCCCAGCCGGGTTGACCACGACCCGCGCCCCAGTCACGCCGGACGCAAGCTGACCCACGATGGACACCGCGCCGGACGCCGAAGCGATGCTCACCGTCTGCTGGCCGCTCCCGTTGAACGCCACCAGGCCCGAGCTGTTCAGCTCAACCCGCGCACCGGAAGCATTGCCCGCGACCACCCGCGTGGACAGCGTCAGCACCGCGGCGAGCTTGTCGGCCACGACCGCGCCGGCCGTTATGTGCTCGGCCTCGACAGCGCCTGCGGCCAGTTTGTCGGCGGTGACGGCGTTGGCCGCCAGCGCGCCCGTCGTGATGGACTCGGAGGCAGCGTCGCCCTGGACGAGCGGCACCGCGGCGATTGTCGCCGACGTGGACGGGGCCGACTCGTTGACCGATCTGTCGATGGACGTGAACCGGAACTGCCTGTCTGCGCCGTACGGCAAGCCTGGCACGAGGATCGCCCCGGCCGCATCCAGCACGCCGATCTCCGACCAACCGGGCGCGAGTGAGTCCTGCATCCACACTCGGACGTGCAGGAAGTCGGACGGCATCGGCACCGACCCGACGCCGAGCCCGTTCCACGTCACCCGGACCACGCCGAGCCGTGTGGACAACTGCGGCGCGGTCGGCACGGGCGGCGCATCGGTGTCGTCGGGGATCGTCACCGCCACCTGACTGGAGAACGGGCCCGTCTTGCCGAGGTTGACCGCCCGCACCTTGAAGGCGTACTCGGTACCGATGACGAGCGGCGAGTACGTCGCCGTTGTGGCGGTCGCCTCCGTGGACGAGACGAGGAACCACGGCGCCCCAGTCTCGTTGATGCGCATGAACAGCTCGTGCCGCCGACGTGCAACGCGACCCCGCCCACGTCCTGGGTGACCGCGCCCCACGTGACCGTCACCTGCCCCTGCGGCAGGCCGTGCTCGTCGATGTACGCGATCGGGTTCACGATGAGCCCGACCGGGGGCGCCGGCGTGCGCGGCTCTGGAGCTTCCGGGGCGGGTCGCGCCCCGGACCCTGCGTCCGCCGTGCTCCCGCCGACGATCCCGGCCGTGCGGCGAGCCAATCTGATGTCCCGCTCAAGGAAGCGGTCGTTGAGGACCAGCGCCCCGCCGAGTACCCCCGTGGAGTGGCGGGCCAACGTCACCTGGCGGATCCGCAGCGACTCCAGCGCGCCGCCATCAGCGGGCGCGAGCACTCGGTCCCCAGGCCGGTAATCCTTGAGCGGCAGCCAGCGAGCGCCGTACAGCACGATGCCGCGCGTCCGCTGCACCCGCTCGGTCTCCGCGTGCTCGAGCGCGGAGTCCGCGAGCAGCGTCGCGGTGCCCTCGTCCGACACGCCGCCGGCGCCGACGTACTGCTCCCATGGCCCCCACGGCTGGACGGCGGCCGCGTTGGTGTACGTCTCGACGAGCCCGTTGTCGCCGACGACCAGCACCGACGACGCCACGTCCTCCAACGTGCCGTCGTCGGGGGCTTCGGCGATGTCGCGCCCGTACCGCAGGTCCACCGGGCCAGGCCCGGACGCCAGGTCGCGCGACAGCTGCGTGTCGGCGTTGTACACCTGCACGGTGCGGCCGGACATGCGGAAGTCACACACGCCCTGCTCGGACAGGTTGATCAGCGCCGTCAACGCGTCCATGCCGGGCTGGTAGTAGATGGTGAGGACCTTGTCCCACGCCTGGCCCGCGCTGTCGAGGGTGGGCGTGAAGTCCCAGTTCAGGCCGGGCACAGCGCCGCGCCCCTTGGCCTCGGAGATGAACGTCTGCAGGATCGCCCCAGCCGTCGCGGACAGGAAGGCGCGCTTGCCGTCCACCAGCGGCGCCACGCCCGGGTAGAGCACGATCTTGCGGAGCATCCACACGAAGCCCGGCAGCTCGAACTGCGCCATCCCGGTCGGGTTGGAGCTGTCGCCGCGGCGCTTTATGCGCAGGAACCGCGAGTCCGGCGCTTCGGTCCACACGTTGCCGTCCGCGCTCCACTGGACGGCGACCTCGCACGGCTCGTCGAGCAGACCAGCACTGGCCGCCGTGGTGGTGTAGGCCAGCTTCAACGACGGGACGTCGTTCAGCGGCCACGCCACCTCAACGGCCAGCGGGTGCGGCAGCACACCGAGTCGGTCGCCAAATGGGCTGTAGGCAACCAGGCGAAGATCAAACATCCGTGCCCCCTGCCTGAGGTTAGACATGGGGCGCAGATGGTTCTCTTCCATGGCGAAAGAGAACCCGGTTGACCCTCTTCTGTTAGCCGGACGCGAGATTCAGCCAGAGCCTAGGACTGGCCAGCATTTACCTTGCCATAATGACCAAGAGAGCTATGATGCCGAGGATTGAGACTACGACACCAAACGGGCCCATATCCTCCCACGCGCTCGGGCTATGCCCTCTGTCGGACTTTTCGGTCGTCCTCCGGACCATCTGCTGGTGCTCATAATCTCGTTGGTTTTTGCGCATCCTGTCGATGTCATCGAAGGGCACTGGAGCATCCCCCTTCCACTCGATGCCACTTTGTGTAGCAACAGTGGCACAATAAGTCGTCACTTGGGGGTAATACTGGAGTATTAGGCGAATTCGTACCCTACGTTAACCACGTAGGGTTGTGTCGTTGGGCAATACTTCTCGCTGGCGGTGGTTGGCGCCTTCCAGGGCCCTTTATACATCGTCCCCCAAGCATTCTTGGGATCTTTTGTGCAATACACCAGCACTCTGTAGTACCCGCTGCCTCCCGCACATCTTATGTAGCCGCCTTCTCCGCCAGAGAAATGCATCACGCCGAACGTGCAGTGGCTAGGTTTGGCTAGCGCAGTGCCCGGCACGGCGAGCGTTAGTATGCCCGCTGCTAATGCGACTGCCATTGCGGTCTTCCTCATCAGACTCCCTTCGGATGGAGATCTCGTGGAACTTGTCTTAGCAAAGGGCTGGCATATTGCTACCACGTCGACGCCTTGTTAGGCCCGGGGCGGTCCAGCTCTTCTGGTGATGCGAGCCCGTGCCCCTCGCGGAGTGGGGCTGGTCGAGCATATTTCCACCATCTCCTAGACTGCGACGGGGCTGGACGCCTGCGCTTCGGATTCCTCAAGGACCCACGCGAATTCTAGAGTTCTTTAAGCAAGCCCTACTAGGCGCCGATATCGTAACCCACGCCAATTGCGTATGGCTGCGTTGACGGGCAGTACTTATCGCTGTGGTAGTTGAAGCCTGCGAGCTTCCAAGGCCCTTTGTACATTGTTCCCCAAGTCTTAGGGTCCTTAGCGCAATACACAATCACTCTGAAATGCCCGTTGCCTTCGAGACACCACGCGCGGCCGCCATCCGCCGGGGAGGAATCTATTACACGGACCCTGCAATTGGCAGGTTCGGCTAGCGCGGTATCTGGAATGGCGAGCGCAGACATGCCCCCTGCTAGTAGGGCGACAGCCATCGCGATCTTCCTCATCCGACTCCCTTCGAGGTGGAGATCCAATAGAGCCATTCTTAGCAGGGGCCGGTATATTTCGGGTATGTCACGGGCTTCCAAGTGACCTTGCGTAGATGGTCGTAGCGCTCTGACCAGGCCAGGAGCCCAGGACGGGCGAGCTTGAGATAGCGCCACTGTCGTTCCATTCGCCCGTCGCCCGAATGACTGCAACCTGCGATAATTGTGCCCATCGTGACCGCTCTCACCTCACGGCCCCCGATCGACGTCCATGTGACACCGCGCGGCCGCATCATCATGCTCCCGGCCGTGTGGCCGCCGGAGCTCGACGCCGATGACGTCGAGCTCCTTGTGCAACGGCTGGTCGCCGCCGCCAAGCAGAGCCGGGCGAGCGCCGGTCACAGGTAGGCGCGCTTCGCCCGGATTTCCACCTTGGACGAGCCGTCCGTGCTGGTCGCGGACGTCGAGACCAGCACCGCGCGGGAGAACGGGTCGCCCACCGCCACGGCGGGCGTCAGGTGCAGCCACCGGAACTGCGAGCCGGGGCCGATTGTGTCGATCTCTCCCGTCACGTCCGTCCCGGCGGCCAGGTCCCACGTGTCCGTGGTGACCTTCGCGGCCTGCATGCGGCCGCAGTCGATCAGCAGCCGCTCCCCCGCCAGCAGACCGCTCGTGCGCAGCACCCACCCGCCCGTGGCCACGTCCCCGATGGACGGCTGCACGGCCGGGCCGGTGAAGCGCAGCAGCGCATCCACGATCGGCCCGGTCGCGCCGGCGAGCGTGGTCACCGCCTGGGCGAGCTGGTTGGGTGCGCCCGTCCAGGTGGATTCGCTTTCGTCCCGCCACAGCGCGCCCGGCACCTCGACAACCGCAGTGATGCGGGCGGTCGCGGCGCCGGTGTTGACCTCGGGTTCGCTGTTGGCGGTGATCGTCACGTCGGCGACGCGGACGATGTTGCCTGCCTGGTAACGCAGCTTCATCAGCCGATGCCGCGTCCCCAGAAGCGCCGACAGCGCTTCGAGGTTGCGCTCCATCTGCTCGTAGCCGCCGTCCGCCCCCGCAGGGGTGGCCGAGTTGACCTTGAACGAGAGACCGAACGTCGTGGCCTCCAGGTCGAGCCCGACGACCGGGATGTCCCCGTGCCAGCCCGGCACGCTGACCTTGACGGCCCGCGCGCCGGGCAGCGGCCTGCGCTGCGTGCCCTTCTTGAGCCGCCAGCAGCCGGCCGGGTGGTCGAGCGGCACCCCGTCGAGTGAGTAGCTCGGCACCTCAGATCACCCCCATTGCGCCGACGTACTGCAGGCTGCGGTTCACCGTCACCGACGTTGGTTCGGCCTGCGGGTAGTGGTTGGTGACGTTCACCACCGTCCGAGACAGAGCGCGGCCGCCGGCGAGCCCGTCCGGTACGGTCACACCGGGCACCGACAGGTCCGGCATCGCTGTCTTCGCCGCGAGGGTGGTCACCCTCTTCAGCGAGGACACGACCAGTCCGGCGGTCTTATCGACGCCGACCGCCAGGCCCTGCATCATGAAGCGGCCGATGGTGGCGAACACCTTCGACGGCGACTTGATGCCGAGGCTGTTCTTCACGTTCTTGACGATGTTCGAGAAGAAGCCGCTCACCTGGTTGTAGAAGGTGCTGGCCATCGACTGGATGCCCTGCCAGATGCCGTTGACGATGTCCCGGCCGATGCCGGTCACGGTCGAGGTGAGGCCCGACACGGCGGACTTGATCCGGTTTGGCAGGTCGCGGAACCAGCCGACCAGGGTGGTGCCAATCCACCGGCCGATGGCGTTGACCATGTCAGGGATGATCGAGTTGCCGACGAGGATGTTGTACATCCAGCGGAAGATGCCGACCGCCTGATCGATGATCGGTTTGATCTTGGCGACGACCTCGGCCACCTTGACGCCGAACTGCGCGAACCCGACACCGAGCTTGGTCAGCAGCGGGATGATCGGCAGGACGGCGGGCAGCACCTTGGAAATGAACATAACCGCTAGATTCGTCAAAATCGGAAGAAGCGGCACAAGGGACTGCATAAGGGACGTGAAGGCAGGAACCAGGTTGTCCAGCAGCGCCGGGATCAGATTCAAGATCGGCGGAAGGAGCTGCTGCAAGACGGCGGCCGCGATCTGACCGAACATCGCGTAGACCGGCTGCATCAGCGGCGTGAGCTGGGAAAGCGCAGACGAGATCGACGTCAAGGCAGGTTGCAAGGCGCTCGACAAGGCGCTGATCACGGGACCGAGCGCAGCCGAGAGGTTACTCAGCGCAGCGCCGAGTATCTGGCCGAAGATGCCCGCCAGCTGCGCCACGATCGGCAGCAGCGGCGCGACGGCGGCCAGCGCCGCCGACAGTCCTTGACCGAGCGCGAGCAGCCCCGCCTGAAGCTCAGGCGAGGCGAAGGCCTTCGCGAGCATCGACGCGACCATGGTCAGCCCAGGTCCGAGCGCGGCCAGGGCCGGCCCGAGCGCCGATATCGCGGCGGCGATCCCTGGGCCGAGCGCGGTCGCGATGTTCGCGATGTGGGGCGCTACCTGCGCAAGCGCGCCGCCCAACGCCGTGAAGATGGGGCCCAGGGCGGCGCCGACCTGGCTGAGGCTCCGGAAGATCGTGACGAGGATCTGCTGGCCCTGCGCCGAGTTGACGAACTGGTTCACCTGCGACAGCAGCTGCCCGACAATGCCCAGCGCGTTCGCTCCGCCGGTCTCCATCGCGTGGAAGACGCCGCGCACGATCCCGATCAGGTCCTTGGCGATCCCGCCGAGCTGGCGGAACACCTCCATCGCGCCCTGCATCCAGCCGAGCGCCTGCCCTGACTGGGCAGCGTTCGACAGGAACTCGCCGAAACGCTGCGCCGCCGACGCGATCCCCGGAGCGAGCCCGGACGAGAACTGCGCGCCGACCACGACCAGGTCCCGGAACCCGGCCAGAAGCGGCTGGACGGCGGGCTGCATCGCGGCAAGCGCTGACCGCAGCGAAGAGAACACCGCCGAAATCGCCGAGACCGTCGCCGACGACGCGGCGAACCGCGCCACCTCCGCGCCGGCGAGACCGAACTCGCGCGCAACGCCCTGCATGCCGGACTGCAGCGGCCCCACCACGGCGGCTGCCACCGCCCGGATGTGGCCAGCCAGCGGCTGGAAGAACGCGTCCTGGACGGCGCCCTTGAGCGTGTCGATCGACGGCTTGACCGAGCGCAGCTCACGCGCAGCGGCCTGCGCAGCCGGGGAAAGCCCCTTCAGGCTCTCCTCGAACGTCTTCGGGTCATCGCCCAAGGCCGCCGAGAAGGCCTCACCCACGCCGAGCAGCGCCGCCCTGAGAGTGGCCAGCGCCGCCTGGCCGAGCGCGATAGCGCCCGGCAAAGCAGCGACGATGCCCGCAGCCGGGGCCAGCGCCGCGCCCAGGCCGACCGCAGTCTGTGCGGTGGCCGCCAGCGAAGCCGCCAGCGAAGCCGCCTGCAGCGCAGAGGCGGCGAACTTGACGCCCATCGACCCGGCCGATTTGGCCACTCCGCCCACGTCGATGTCGAGCTTCTTCGCGGCGTCCCGCATAAAGGACATGAACCGGCGCACAGCCTGCGTGCCCCGGTCCTTCACGTCGATGGTGGCGAACAACTCGCCCACGTTCAGCGCCACCGGGATTCACCTCCTGGAGTCTCGGGTGGGGTGAAGCCAGCAGCGGAAGCTGGGCGAGGACGGCCCGCCCAAGGCTTCACCGCTTGCCCTCGCCGGGGTCCAGGGCGCGGGCCAGACGCGAGTCACACGTCAGCAGCCCGTGCAGCCGCGTCCGCAGCCACCGCCACGACCTGGCGCGCAGCAGGCCAGGCTCGCCGAGGTCGATGCCGAACACCTCGTGCAGGTCGGCCTCGACGAGCGCCCAACGGGTCAGGATGTCGTGCCAGGAGACGGTGCGGCCTTTCGAGACCGAGAGGCCGTCGTCCGGGTCGTAGTAGTCGCGGACCCCCGAGACCGGGTCGATTTCGCCGCCGCCGCTGTCGCTCGACGAGTCGCCCGATTCGGGGCCTGCGCTTCCCCCGCGCCGCCCGAGGCCCAGATCTTCGCGGCCGCGTCCTTACCGGCCGCGACCCACACCAGCGCGGTGGCGCCGACGTGCTGCACCTTCGGCCAGGACACGCCGTCGCGCACCAGCTCGTCGAAGACGGGGCCGAGGACCCGCTGGTACAGGTCGCGCTCCTCGTCGTCGTTGAGCACGACTTCAGCCAGTTCGTTGAGCTTCGGGTCGTCCACCGCCTGGCCCTGCTCGGCCGCCACGGTGGCGTGCATGAGCCGCTGACACAGCAGGCCCACCTCGGCGTCCGGGGCGGGGATGACGTACGCCTTCCCGCCCACCGGCAGCCGCAGCGAATCGTCGAAGAAGTCGTCGAGATCCTGGAAGGACGTCACGGCGCGGTCACCGGGTTCTCGATCTCGACCGGCGCGCCCTGGCCCAGCAGGGTGAACGAGAACGGCTCCAGGTCCGTCACGGAGCCGCCCTTGACGAACTCCGAGACGGTGCAGACGCCCTCGTAAGCGTCGGGCGCGCCGTCCCGGCGGTACCAGCGGACCTTGATGTTCGCGCCGAAGCCGACCTTCCGCGCGGCCTTACGGATCGCCTCCTGGCCGGGATCGGCCGTGAACACCGCGGCGTCGGTCCGCTTGCGCCGGCCCTCCGCCTCGATCTGCCAGGTGCGGCCGGTCACGACGGAGGAGCCCCAGCCCTCCTCGTCGTCGAAGTCGCCGTCGTCCTCGGTGTTGTCGTCGGTCGTCTCCTGGAAGCTGGTCAGGCCCTTGACCGACGTCCAGACGGGGCTCTCGAAGTCGGGCCCGGTGTTGACGTCGAGCTTCCAGTCCTTCGCGAGCAGGGAACGCAGCCCCATGATCACTCCTTACGTGGGCATGCCGAAGCCGACAGCGGAACCGCTATCGGCGAGGAAAGGTCAGTCGCGGTGCGGCGACGGCCGATGAACCATCAGGTCGAACGAGTCGGCCCGCTCCCACCGGCCCGAACTGTCACGGCCGAGCGGCGCGATCAGCGTGCGGCGCGCGAGCAGCACGTGCACGCCCGTCGAAAGCGTGTAGTTGGCCAGGCCGTGCACGACGTCGAACACGCCGTCCGCCAGGTCGTCCACGACCCGCGGGTCCGTCTTGGCCCGCAGCCGGGCCTGCATCTGCACGCTGGAGTCCGACTGCTCGACGTCGTCGCCCGCCTGGCCCACGCCGTACACCGCCAGCGCAATCGCGGTGTCCGGCTTGGCCGGCAGACCACCGATCGTCAACGCCGTCTGGTTGTCGGTGTAGATGCCGGTCGGGCTCCACGTGGCCACGCCCGCCTCCGCGATCAGCACCGCGAAGCCGGTCAGCAAGTCACGGGTCCAGCTCACTTGAGCACCTGCCGCAGCTGCTTGGCGATCATCAGCTTGACCACCTCGCTCTCCTCGCGGACCGCGAGCTCCAAGAACTTCGCGGCGCGGCCCGCCTTGTGCTGGTAGTCGAGGTTTTCGTGCTGCACGACGGCGTACGGCGTGTCATAGCTGACGACGCCGCGCAGCTCGGCCTCGTCCACGACGGCCGCGCCCGACCGCTCCAACGTGCCCTCGTCGTGCGGCACTCGCTGGTTGGCCACCGCCAGCACGTGCTCCGTCGCAAGCCGCAGACCCCGCGCGGCCGCGCGCCGGAACTCGGCGGTCACCTCGTCTCCGTTGACCGACGCGTTGAACCTGGCCCTGGCCATCAGCGGCACACCACCTCAACGTGGTCCGGCGTCGGCAGCCCGCCGCCGTCGCGGGCGAAAGACGTGATGACGGTGGTCACCCGCCCGTTGACGGTGACCCTGCTCCCCTCCGGGCAGGTCGTGCCCGGAGGGAGAAAAACGGTGGTGTCGGAGACGACCTCGGCGCCCTGCGCGTCACGCACCAGACGCCGCTCGTCGTCCACCAGACACCGCGACTCGAAGGCCGGCCCGAACACCGGGCCGTACGCCCCGTCACCCTGAAACGGCTCGATCGTCGCCGTGTGCCGAAGCAGCCACTCGGGCAGCATCACCACACGCTCCCGTCGAGGATGTAGCCGGGCAGCAGCCCAGCCCGCTGCAGGATCGACGAAGCGTCCGGGGAGTACCGCGCCAGCGGCGCGTCCCCGGAGTTGCCACGTTCAAGGCGGACCGAGCCGATCGACACCGACCGGAACGCCGCCGCAACGCCGAACTCGTCGCCCACGGCGATCGTCCACGCGGCCTGCGCGCACGTCGCCCGCTTCATCGCCTCGGCGTCCTCAGGACGCGTCGGCATGCCCGAGTCGTCAGTCGGGTAGATCGAGGCGAACAGCAGCTCGTCGATCCGCTCCGAGGCGCGCTCCAGCCGCCGCTCGATGTCGTCGGGCCCGGCCGCACCGGTATATGCCGTGTAGTCGGCAGCGGTCGCGTACCCCATGACTACGCCGGAAGTTCGAGCACCGCGACCGACAGCCCGGCCGGGTCGGAGTAGTCGATGTACACCTTGCCGTTGGCCTGCCGATACACGGCGGGGAACGCCGGTATCAGCACGTCCCCCGTGTTCGCCGGGATGGTGTAGACCCGGTCCACGACGTCCTGGCCGTCCACAGTCGCCGGGATCTGCACCGTCACCGTGCGCGCCGCGGTGTTGGTGTTCTTCACCCGCAGCATCCGCCGGTCCGAGTGGACGAACATGTGCCCGTCCGCGATGGCCGGCGTCAGCGCGGCGGTGAGGTCCAGCCCCGCCCGGGGCACCGGGGCGGCGGTCAGGTCAGTCCTCGCCATCGTTCTCCTCCCCGTACTCCTCGATGAGCGCCGCCTTGCTCAGCGCCTTGGCGTCGGCCTCAGCCATGCCGCGCGACACCGCGTAGGCGACCCACGCGGCCTTGTTGTCATGCTCGGACGGGCGGTCCGGCACCGCCGACGCCGCGCCGGACTGCTCGCTGGCGGGGTCGGCCTCGGACGGCCCGCTGATAATCCGCCAGTTGTCCAACATGTCCAGCCAGGGGTCCCGCTCCGTGGCGGTGACCACCTGGCCGGTGTTGGCGTTCTTGTAGACGAACGTCACGAGCCCTCCCAGTAGACGCCGTGCGCGATCCGCTCGGCCCTCAGGTCAGCTTCCGCTTTGGTGGCCACGGTGGGCGTCTGGTGAGTGACTAGATAGCCGCCCGCGTAGCGGCTCACCTCGACGTAGAACCTGCTGTCGGCCGTGGGCTTGACCACGATGCTGGTAACTGAAGAGAGCGGGAAGATGACGGCGCCGATGCGGGCCCAGGTCACTACGCCACCCCGTGGATGAGGACGGCACGGTCGGGGTCGAGCGTCTTGACGCCGTAGAGGCAGTCCACCGACACGATGTCCTGCTTCTTCGAGATGTCGTAGTCCATGACCACGCGGACGCCGAAGCCCTTGTAGCTCTCGACGGCGGCGTTGGCGGCGCCCTGCGGCAGAACGAGAGGCCGGGTCACGAGCGCGAAAGCGGTCCGGTGGAACGCGACGCCGATCTCGGTGTTCGGCTGGCCCGTGGTCGGGGTGCCGGTCGGGGCCTCGATATTCTGCGTCTGGTAGGCGTCGAAACCGAAGACACGCCTGCCGAGGTTCGCTTCGCGCAGACCGTCCGTGTCACCACGGGTGTCGGCCTGGTGGAACAGCGGGTCCGACAGCCACTTCGCCTCGATCTCCGGGCCGACGACGAGGTGCCGGTCAGCGGCCGGGACGTTGCGCTGGTTCAGCACGCGCCTGGCGTCGATCGCCGTCTTCGGGTCGTCGTAGTCGTGGATCGCGTTGCCGGTCACACCCGTGATCGGCGCGCCGGCCTTGCCCACGCGCTGCACGATGTCGTTCCTGAGGCTGAGGATGTCACGGTCGATCTTCTGTGAGATCGCCTCCATCGCCGGGTTGAGCAGCTGCGTCCCGAAGTCCTCGATCTCCAACGTCAACTCCTCGGCGGTGACCGCGAAGCTGACGTCGGCGAAGTGGTTCAGCGTGATCGGCACACTGCCCTCGGACGCGTTCTGGATCTGGATGCCGCTGGCGCGGTTGAACTCGTTCGCCACGAACACCGCGGGCTTACGCACGCTGATCGTGTCGCCGACGCGGCTCACGAACTCCTGCTCGTAGTCCCGGTGGACGAGCTGCGCCATGACACAGGTCTCGTACAGGGTCGCGAGAGCGGCCTTGGCAATGATCGACGGGGTGAGAAAGGTGTTAGGCATCGGGCCTTTTCAACTCCTTAGATGTGCAGATAGCGGTCGCGCTATCAGCGGCTAAGACGAGGCGCGCTTCTTACGCCTGGCGCGGAACTCGTCGATGGAGGGCTCGGAATCGGTGCGACGCCCACCAGGCCCGCCGGTGAACTCGCCTCCCGAGCGCGCCGGCGGCCCCGCCTGGGTGGCCGCCTTGAACTTCGGGTTGTTCTCCACCGCCGTCGCGATCGTCTCGCTCAGCGTCGTGGAGAAGTCCTCGGCGTCCGGGTCAAGGTCCCGGACGGCCTTCAGGAACGACCTGCTGTCGAGCAGGGCGTCAGGGTCCGCGCCCACCTTCTGGCTGGCGCGGTGCACCGCGAGCTCGATCAGGGCGCGGCGGTGCCGCTCCCGCTCCTGGTCGCGCTCCTTGGCCGTGCTGTCACGCTCGGCCGTCAGCGTCTCGATCACCTGCTGCGGGTCGAGCGGCTTCTCCTCCTCGGCCACCAGGCCCAAGGCCTTGGCGATCTGCTGGGCGAAGTCCGACTTCACCTGCTCGGTGATCTCGTCCGGCGACGGCCCCTGCGCGCCGGTCGCCTCGTCGGCGACCTTCTGCGCGTCCTTCAGCTTGGACCGGTAGTCGGCCGCCTCCGCACGAGTCTCCTTTATCAGCTTCTGCGCCCACGAAGGAAGCTGGTCCACACGCTTGGCGTCCGGGTTCACCGCCGTGTCGTCGGCCGCGGCCGGCTCAGGCGGCGTGACCTCGGCCTGCGCAGGAGCAGTCTCCTCCTGCTGCGGCTGGCCTTCGCCGCTCTCGTTGTCCGGCGCGCCACCGGCGATCAGATAGATCGGGGTGACGCCGTCCTTGCGGTAGCCGAGAAACGCGCCTGGCGTCGTCGGCAGAGTGTTTTCGAGCATGGCGAGATCGCCCTCCTGGAGCGAATCGAGTGGGATTCCGGTCCATCGACCGGATGGAGTATGGCTCACGCCAGGTGAACCGAGAAAGGGCAGCTCAACGGGCCGTCCCCTTGGTCGCGACGTTAGCTACCGAGATCCGTACCATGCCTGCCGTGGAACACACATGTCCGCACTGCGGTGCGCAACAGGTCCAGGTCAGGTTCAAAATCCAACAGGGAGTCAGCAGGTGGTCAGGCCCCGTGTGCCCCCATGGGCACGAAACCTGGCCAGATCAACCGACCGGTGAGGTCATCCCCGTTACCTCAGCGGACTCTCTAAGGTCATAGCGCCGGGGAGATCAACTGTTCGGCATCGGCCGGGCCCATAATTCCGGGCCCGGCATCAGCCGACTTCCCGGCTCGCCTGCGCCGCAGTGCGGTGGCCCTTGTGTGCCCGCGCACCTTCTCCTGGTACGCGGCAACCTTCTGCTCTGCCTTGCGCTTGGCGCCCTCATCCAGCGCAACCACCGCGCGCCGCTTGTTCTCCCGGATCTTCCGCTCCAGGTAGCGCTGCCGCTGCGCATCGGCGTACGTCGTCTTCGACTGCACGACCGGCGCCGGCCTCGACACCCCCGGAAGGTAGGCGTTAAGGCTATGCCCGCAGTTCGGGTGCAACAGCCCCGCCAGACGCGCCTCCGCAACCGTCCCCTCGACCTCGACGAACACCTCCACGCCGGTCGCTGGGTTCTCCTCCACGCGAGTCCCCGCGGGCCCAGAAATGGCCAGCACCTTGCCCTCCCAACGGGCGCACCGGTCGCACGTGTACGGCAGCCGCGACACGCTCACCAGGTTGATCCCCGCTTCGCGCAGCGTGGACAGATGACCGTCTACCGCAGCCCGAGCGGTCGCCGTCCGCATGGCCATCTCGACGTACTCACGCATGCCCCACGTGCGGCCCGCCTGATCCACGAACCCGCTGATGCCCTGCGCGGTGAACCTGTCGAGCGCCCGCTGCGCGGCCTCCCGCCGGGTTTCCGCGCCGACCAGCGCCCGGCCGGCCGTCTCGGCCACAACGTTGCGGTAGATGTCGTCCACCGCGCGCAGCGCACCCTCATGCACTGCCGTGACCAGCCGGACCGCCTGCGCGGCCAGCTCGGCTACGCCCTGGCCAGGGTTGATGCCGCGCCTCGTGCCGAGGTTCTGCGCGTCGCGCAGCACCCTGGCCAGCCGCCTGCGCAGCTTCGCGTCGTGGACCTGCAGCACCGCGCCACGCATGGCAGCGTCCATACCTGCAGCCCACGTGTCGAGCACCGCCTGCTGCGCGGCCGCCTTCGCGGCCGCCTCAAGGCGGCGGACGATCGCCTCGGCGTCCCTGCGGAGCTGGGTCACCTCGCCGAGCCGCTTGGCCGCCCAATCGTCGCCGTCTTCCTCGTCGAGGTCCTTACCGACCCGCGCGGCGATGCGTTCCAGCAGCGCCTCCTCCGCGTCGGTGTACATCGCAGCCACTAGCCGCGCCTGCTCCAGACCGGCTTCGATCGCCCCGGCTGGAGTGACGGCCATCAGTCCTCGCCAGCGTCAGGGATGAACGCCTCGGTCAGCGTCGCCGGGTCGGGAACGTTCAGCCCGAGCTCGTCGCGGAGCCGCTTCTTCTCCGCCTCGACCTGCACGTCATCCCAATCGGGATGCACCCACCGAACCTTGGTGTCCAGGCTGACGGCCTGCGCCCGGTTCAGCATGTCCAGGGTGCGGCCGATCGCCTCTGGGTCCGGCATGACACCGTCCGGCCATTCCACGGTGGCCCGCTCGGCTCCGACCTTCTGGCCGAACACCGCGTGGTCCACGGCCAGCATCGCTTCCGACAGCCACGCAAGACGCGGCGTCCAGTAGCCGATCTTCCGGCCCCGCGTCGAGTACGACCGGTGCTTCTCCATGTGAATCTCGGTCGCGGTGCGGGCCTGCCCGTCGCCGCCCTCACCGAAGCTCTGCATCGCGTACCCGGCGCCACGCACGATCTGCTCCAGCAACTGCTTCGACGTCTCTGCGTGCTCCTGCACCCGGATGGAGAACTGGCTCAGGGTGATCATGCCGCCGGGGCTATTCGGCGACGGAAGCATGCCACCCAGCGCGCTGTAGATCTCTCGGTCCGGGTCCCACGACGCGGCCTGCCCGCGGCCGGTCGTCGTCAGGTACACCTCCGGGACGATGATGCGCGCCTTGCCAAGCCGCAGGTCCCGCATCCACGACGTCCACGTCTCGTCCAGGGCGTCCATCAGCGGCTCCACCCCGGCGTAGTCGGACCGGCCGACCGCCGTGCCCCGGATCGTGCGGTGAGGCCTCATGTTGGGGACGTAATCGACCAGCAGTCCACGCTGGAAACCGCTGTCGAACCCGCCGTCCTCGTCCACCAGGTCGGCGAACTCCTCGGTCGCCGGGTGCTCCTCCAGCGGCACCTGCATGCCCAGGTGGTCCTCGTCGCCCAGGTACAAGCCGTGGAAGACGCGGCCCTTTTCGTGCCGCTCCAGGTGCCGCCACACCTGCTTGTCTTCCTCGTGCACGACCTTCCAGAAAGTGACCGCCTTCAACCTACCGTTGTGGAACTCTGGCACCGCGGCGTCCGGCGGCAGCGCGTCCACCACTGGATAGTCGGCCATCGTCGTGTCCCAGCCGACCCGCAGGTACACACCGCCGTACGCGGCGGCCAGCTCGGCACCCTCTAGGAGGGTGCCGTACACCCCGGCCTCGCGCATCACCGCGTCAAGCCGCTGCTGACTCTTCTTGCCCTTGACCTTCAGCGTCGGCGGCTCCGAGAACAGCAGGTCAGCCGACGTGGCGGCGATGTCAGCGGCGATCGGGACGTGAAGCTTCGTCGCCCGCGACTGCGCCGCCGGCGTCGGCGTCCCCCAGAAGTAGCGGACCATCCGGCCGAGGTAACCGCCCGCGCGGGTGATCGGCCGGTCCCAGCCCTTGGGATCCGTCCCCACCGCCGGTGCAGGTCTGCTGCCGCCGTACACCTCCGCCAGACGGTCCGGGTCGCCGGCGTACCAGGCGCCGTGCGTGTCGTAGAGCCGCATCTCCTGTCGGATCGCAGGCGGTGGCCACTCCTGATTACGCTCGGGAAGCGGCATCCGCCACCCTCCAATTCACGTGTGTTCGATCTCCGACAAGGCGGCGGCCAGCTGCGTCCAGCCCTCTGCGATGGAGACCTTGGCCTCGACCATCGCGGGCCTAGGCTCGCAGTCGGCCTGCTCCAGCACCTCTGCGGCGCGGGACGCGGCCTGCCGCCAGGTGATGGTCTGGTTGCTCACCGGGCGTCCGCTGGCCAGTGCCATGTGCCCGGCTCAGTTCCCGGTCCGACGTTGAACTCGTGGAAGCCGCCGACCTGGCCGGGCGTGAAGACCCACAGGTGGACGTGCGACTCGTCGTCGAGCGCGGGCACCGCGCCGAGCTTCACGCCTTCCGGGTCCAGCGTCGTCACGTCCGCCGTGACGATCGCGGCCCGCACGGCGTGGAGGCCCTGCTTACCTCGGTAGCGCACGATGTCGCCGATTACGGGGATGCGGTCCAAGGTCGCTCCTCAGGTGATGGGGATGGGCCCGCAGCGGAGCACGGGCTGCTCGACGGCGCCGGTCACGCGGACCCACATCAGATAAGTGCCGTCCGTCAGCGGAACGGTGCCGCCGGGGCCGATGAGGATGCGCGCCCGCGCGCCCGCTGCGGTTGCGCTGGCCCACTCGGCGGGGTACCAATCGGCCTCGACCGGCTCAGCGCCGAGGTTTGTGAAGGCGACCTGCACCTGCTCCGTCCCGGACGCGCCCTTGACGAAGGTGTAGACGTACGGGCGGCTGAGAGACGAGATCGGTTCCACGGCAGAGCCCTCCTACGAGCTTGTCGGGGGATCGGCAGACCACGAAGTGTGAGGTGAAGAGGCGTGCCACTCCACGACAGGCAGCGACGCTGCCCACACGGTGAACGGGACACTGGCCCGAAGCGGCGGGGTCAGGCGCAGAATCCGCCGGACGCTGCCGGTCTCACTCACCTTGCCGAGCGCCACGACGATCGGCGGCTGCGGCTGTATCAGGCGAGCTGTGCCGACGTCGGCTGCCGGGCCGAGCGGTCGTGTCTTGATCCGGCCGAGCGGTCGCCCTTGCGCCGACTCGACGACCTGGACCAGCCGCCCGCCACGGGCAAGCCCGATCGGGGTGGCCTGTCCGGCTTCGGTCACCTTGCCCAGTGGGAGGATCTTGGCTGAGGTGATCGGCAGGGTCGTGCCCAGCTCGTTCACGCGGCGTACCGCCGCCCAGCCCCGGAACGGACGCGCCGTGCCGGCTTCGGGGACCTGACCGGCGGCTCGGGCCTTGACGCGAGCGAGCGGCCAAGCCGCACCGGTCTCGACGGGCTGGCCGAGCGCGCGAACCTTCGCCCGTGGCAGCGTTGCAGCCTGCCCGGACTCAACAACCAGCCCGAGCGGCCGGGCCATGACGCGCGTGACCGTCTGCGCAACGCCAGCCTCAGCCGCTCTGCCCAGCGTGCGGACCTTCGTCCGCCCCAGCGGCCGGACGAGCCCGGCCGCCGTGACCTGGGTGATGACCGCGCCAGCTGCCCGGGGCCGGGCGACGACGGGGCGAACGGGGAAGCCACGTCCAGCGCGGGCCATGAGCTACCCCCTCACCACGACGCTGCCCGGTGCGCCGCACGCGAGGCACCGACCACGGCACGAGGCCGCCGACTCGCGGTGGACGGGGCCGGGCCGAGCTTGGACGGACCGATCGCGACCTCGTCCAGGAACCAGCGGCCAGCCGCGACATTGCGCAGGTGGAACTCCGCCTTCAACGGTTTCCCACCGGGGAAGACCAGATTCGCGGAGACCGCGTAGTCGTCATGGACGTCGGAATCCGGGTCCAGATACGTCCACACCTCAACCGTTCCGTTGTTCGCCGCGTTGACGGTGTAGCGGTATTCGATCCGCACCCACTGGCCCACGGGCAGAACCTGGTTGGTGGTGAGGATCCTGCTGGCCGCCGCGCCGGTGTAGACGTCGATGACAGCGCCCGCGCCGTACACCCAGGACTTGGATACGATCCCGGTTTCGCCGATGACTGCGAAAAGACCCCCGCTCGTCATGGCCTCGAAGTTCACATAGAGACGAGAGCAGAACTGCTCTCCGACCATAGGAACGCCCGCCCAGTCCACGTGGGTGTCAGATCCCTGTACGGCGTTGACCGCCGCCAGGCCCGACTCTCCGCGAGTGACGAGGTTGGTGAACTGCGGCGAGCCCACCAGGTTGTTGAAGGCGTTGCCGCTGGCTCCGCCCGAGTTCGCCTTGGTGATGGCCGTCCCAGCGGTGCCTCCATTGAAGTTGTTCGCGTACGGCGCTGACAGGGACGGGAAATCGATCGTCAGGTCGTCGATCCAGGCAGCATCTTCGCCCGTGCTGGTGTCGCCGTCCTTGGTATAGCGGAACACGACCTGAGTGGCGCCGGATACGTCGAACACCGCCGACTGGGTCCAGCCCACCTCGCCGGAAGCCGTCAGCTGAACGACGCCGTTGATCAGGAACTCGAACTTGTCGTACGTGGCTTCGGAGGAGACCGAGTACCAGAACTGGATCGTGGTCGCGCGCGGTGGCAAAGTGAACGTCACCGTCGATGTCCCGTTGTCGCCGATGTCGGCGCTCCAAAACGACCACGTACCGCCATGGGCGCGTGATCCAGTCCAGCCCCAGTCGCCTGACCATTCGAGGCTGAGCGGGTTCCCCTCGAAGGTCTCAACCAGTGGCATGCGCGATACCTCGTGTCAGGCTCGTTCGAGCCACAGGCTCGCGGAGATGTTGACGGCCGCCGCGAACTTGGCCCGCAGCACGAAACCTGTGCCGGGCGCACAGTCGGGCGTGTCACCGAGCGGGATGTCGTAGTGGACGAGCCCGCCGTTCGGACTCAGGGGGAAGGCGTCGATCACCGTGAGCTGGGTCGGCTCGGTCGTCCATCCGGCTGCGGCCAGGAATCCGGCCGAGATGGCCCGGCCGTAGATCTGCTGCGGAGTCACCGCCGTGGCGTACGCCATGGAGGCGGCGGGCGGACTGGTCGCGAACGTCGCGCTGCACAACTCGATGTCGCCCGGCACGCCGGTGGAGGTGCCATACAGGCCGACCCGGATCTTCTTCAGGTCCAGCCCGAAGCTGGAGGGTGCGAGGACGCCGAGAACGCTCTTGGCCGTGTTGGCCACGAGCGACACCGGTGCGGGCGTGAGCGCGGAGTATCCGGTCTTGGCCACGTCACACCGCCCGGAAGAAGCCGGACGGATCGACCTGGGCGACGACGTTGCTGCCGTCCGGGTTGATCGGGAAATCGTGGCTGGTGAGCGGGATGACCGCCGAGTCGGGCGACGCGGCCGCGGGCCGGTAGCAGATGATGATCTTTGCCCAGTTCGTGCCCATCTGCACGTTGTTCCACGTCTGGTCAGGCAGCGCCAGGTCCGTCCAGTCGTTGGCGTCGTCGGGCACCACGTCGGACAGGTCGCCCGCGGCCAGCACCTTCCGGCTGTAGCCGGTGTTGGTGACCTCGTTGGTGGCGCCGGCGAGCACGTCGGCGAGGCTGTCCCTGTCCTTCAGCGCCGCGTCGGTCTCGATGCCGGCGGCGTCCAGGGCCACCACGAGCAGCGCGCTGGTGGCCGGGTCACCGACCCGAACGCGGCGGTAAAGCTCCACGACGCGGCCTTTCGCCACGTTGAACTGGAAGTCGGCCATGACCCTCCTCATCCTCGAAAGAAGCGGGGCGGCCCCGGCCTCCCACGTAGCCCCTCAACTACGCAGGAGGCCGAGGCCGCCGGCTCGACGCACGCGGGGTAGGACGTGCGGAGCGACGCACCCCTCAGCCCGCCACAGAACGGGGGTGCGCGTTCATGGGTCAGAAGACCGGCTGCAGCAGCGGCAGCCAAGCCGCCTGAGTGGTGTGCAGGGCGTACCGAGCGGCGTCCAACGCGTGGTCGTCCACCTTCACCGGGGCGTCCTCGCCCCGTTCGGCTTTCCTGTCGTCCCACGCGTAGCTGCCGACCTCGTCGAGGAACCCGGACACCGATCGGTGGATCCGCAGGTGGTCGGCGCCCAGCAGGTTCGACACAGTGCGGATGCCGTCGTTGACGCTGTTGTCGCCCATCGTCGGGGTGAAGCCGTCGCGGTGCAGCTGCGTGATGAACGACGCGGCGGACGGGTCCACGATCACCCACTGCGGCCGCACCCCGTGGGTGCCAGGCCCGTAGGTGTCGGGGATGTGGTCCAGCCAGTCGGTGAGCTTCTGCGAGTACTCGGCGTCGGTGAGTTGCCGCCGCTCGGCGCGGGAGTCCCATCGGAACTCGCTGGCGAGGAAGATGCGGCGCTGTCCCTTGTCGTCCGGGACGGACACGCCGACCAGGATGGCGTCGAACGGGTTGACGGTGCCGTAGTCCACGCCGACCGCCAGCCACCGCTCCATCGGCGGCAGCTCGTCCACGACGTGCCGGTCCGGGTCGTACATGTCGTAGATGGCGCCCTCGGCCATGACCCAGAGCCCTTGGATGAACCGCTTGTACCAAAGGCCCGTGTACTCCGCCTTCAGCGCCTTGACGTAGTCCCGGTCCAACGCCGTGTTGTCGTCCAGGGTGAAGTGCCAGTGCCGCAGGTCCAGTTCGTGCTTACGGTCGAGGAACTGCCGCTTCAGCCAGTGGTTCGGCGCGTCAGGGTTGGTCGTGGCGAACAGCTTCGCGCCCTTGACGCTGAGCCGGGCAAGCAGCTGGTCCCAGAACTCCCGCTCGATCAACGTGGCCTCGTCCACGTACGCCCCAGCACACGTCATGCCTCGCAGCCGGTTCTCCGAGCGGGCGTCGTTCGACGAGATGATCTCGACCCGGCGGCCGAGGATGTTCGCGGTCGGCGCGCCGCGCGTGTAGATGATGCGGCGCGCGACCGGCCCGGTGATGGCTGGGTCCGTGAGCGGGTCGAACACGTTACGCGCGATCGTGTCCGACGTCTTACCGACGATGACGAGAGAGCCGCCGCGGGGCGCGTTGGCCACGTAGATCAAGAACCGGAGCAGCGAAGCGATCGTCTTACCCGACCGGATCGCCCCGCTCCAGATGTTCAGACGGGCCGTGGACTCCGCGATGCTGCGCTCCTGCTTCGGCGACAGCGTCAGCGGGCTCGCCGCCGGCGTGCTCACAGGTCGTCCCCCGCCTCGATCTCGGCCAGGACCTCGCCCTCGAGGATCGAGTCGGTGTCGGGGTCGGGCATGGCGTACCGGTGCTGCAGTTGCAGCAGCAGGTTGCCCAGCAGCGACGCCATGTCGCCGTCCGCGACGCCGTTGCGGTTGATCAGGTCCAGGCCCAGCAGGGACGCCCGCCGGTTGATGCACTTCAACGCGGTCTCGCAGGCGTTCACCTCGCCCTTGATGACCTTCGGCCACAGGCTGGCCATGATCCGGTCGAGGCGGTCGATCTCCAGCTTGAGCAGCTGCTCGCTGGCCATCTGCTCCTGCTTGGCGGCCTTCTGCAGCGCCCGGTCAATGTCCTTGCTGACGGAGGCCGCGCCCGAGTAGCCCAGCCGATCGGCGATGACGGTGGGCGACACTCCAGCGATCCGCATCTGAACCGCCTGGTAGCGCCGCTGAGAGATCTCGACCTGGCGGGCCTTGCTGACGACCATGAGGGGCGCTCCTGATCTATTACGCTTCTGGGATGCGGATGCTGACCGTCCGGCAGCCATGGGCGGCGTTGCTCATCGCGGGCATCAAGGACGTGGAGAACCGGAGCTGGGCCACGCCGTATCGGGGCAGGCTCCTGATCCACGCGGGCCTCAAGATCGATGCCGAGGGCTTCGAGCTGATGGAGAAGCTCGGGGCCTCCCTCGACGGGCCGCTGCTGCGCGGCGTGATCCTCGGATCGGTGAACCTCGTCGAGATCCGCCGGGACAGCACCTCACCGTGGGCCCGTCCGGGAGAGAATCACTGGCTGGTCACCGAAGCCCGGCCGGCGGTCACTCCGATCGCCGCTGTCGGCGCGCTCGGGCTACGGCCAGCTCCGGCCGGGTGGACGAAGGCGTTCGCCGCCTAGCGCGGCGCGACGTACTCGAACGACACGACGCCGAGGCGGCGCGGGTCGAGCGTCTGCGCATGCATCCACTGATGCTTAGAGCGGGTGCCCAGCCTCTTCTGGCCCTGAATCATCCGCCACCGCGGCGACGCGCTCCGGTAGGCGATCAGCGCCGGGTGGCTGGACACCGACCGGTAGCGGAACCCCTGCTCGTACAGGCGCTGCCCCATCCACTCGGAGAAGCGACTGCCGATGCCGAGCCCCTGATAGTCGGGCAGGACCACCAGCCGGTGCTCCATCTTCAGGTTCCGCGTGCGCGGGTGCTGGAAGTGGCGGTACGCCAGGAACGCGACCGGCTCGCCGTCGATGAACCCGGCAAACTTCTTGCTGGCGGTGTGGAGCTCCGTGCTCAGATAGTGATGACGTGCGAAGACGGACCAGAGCTGTCCATCGACCGGCCGGATCTCGAGCTGGAGCGTTGGCCGGGGTTGAACCGACCTCCACTCGAACGAGCCGGTGGACACGTCCAGCACCCAGTCCGGCTGCAGCCACTCCAGCACGTCGTAATGGCAGGTCACCGCGACGAACTGACGACCGCCGCGCCGTACGGTCTTCTGAATCGTGTGGCTGGCGACCTTCGCGACCTGGCGGTCCACGACGCTGGTGAACTCGTCGATGACGACCAGGTCGCCCGACTCGGCCAGCGCCCGAGCGATCGACGCGCGGAACGCCTCCCCATTCGACAGGGTGCGGTACGGCCGCAGCCAGGCCGGCGGCGACGACAGGCCGACCGCGCCAAGTAGCGCCACGATGTCCTTGATGGACATGTCGGCCGGGAAGTCGTCCACCAGCGACCGGTCATCGGACCAGGTGTGCGGGCTGGCGATGTGGTCGGGCCACAGGTGACGCGCGATGGTCGTCTTGCCAGCCCCCGAGGGGCCGACGATCAGTCCGACGCTCCATGGCCGCTCTTCGATCCGCAGGTCCATCTGCCACGAGTTGTTCAGCCGCTCCTCCACGGGCACGTCGAACAGGCCCTGAAGTTGCAGCACTCTGGCGGTCTTGCGGACTGGTGCCGACACGGTGATCTCGGCTCGCACAGCACGTCCTTTCGAGGGGAGACGGCGTGGGTTACATCAGGGCGCGGACGTTCCAGCCCTGGCCCGCGAGCTGGTTGAGGAGTTGCACCTGCTGCGCCTCGTCGTCGCAGGTGACGACCACGCCCCACACCGCCGGCCGCGTCTGGGTCTCGACGTCGCCCCGTTCGGGCAGTTCCTCCTCGGCGCGGGCGCCGGTCCCGGCCTGGTCGGCGCGGCCAGCGCCCGCCGGGGAGGCACCGTCGTGGGGGACGACCGCCGCGGCGTTGTCGGCGGCGATCGCCTCGGTCAGCTCGTCGAGGTCCTGCTCCGTCCACCCGGTGCCGTCGAGGTCGTCCAGGCCGCGCAGCAGGTCGGCAAGGGCCCGGTCGTCGTATCCGCCGAACTCGGCGGTCCGGTTGTCGGCCAGCATGATCCGGGTCGCGGTGTCGTCGTCCACGTCGATCACCAGGGCGGGCACCTGCTGCAGGCCGTTGGCCTGCGCGCCGCGCCAGCGGTGCTCACCGGCGATGATCCGCATCCGGGACTTCTGGACCAGGACCGTGCCGTAGAAGCCGTTCCGCTCGATCGACTCGGCGATCACGTCCACGTCCCCCCGGTGCGGGTTCTCCGGGTGCGGTTCGAGATCGCCCACCGAGACCACCCGGTAGTCCTGCTTCGCGACGCGCGCCATCAAATCTCCACTAGGACAGACCATCGAATCTGCTTTGCCTGGGAATCCGGGTGACATGGGCCGCTGAACGTATGCGGCTGCATCTTTAACGAGCGAGGCTCGTCCTGGCGATCTTTTCCTCTATCAAACACAGCCTCGCCAGAACGCTGACTGTCGGCCGGGAATGGTTTTTGGTAGTGGAGGACCAAAGTCCTCGGGGCTCATTCGGATTCGGAGAGACCATGAACGTAGCAACCTCCGCAGCAGCGCCCTGGTGGGCGACGCCGCTCATAGGGTTTCTGGGAGTCCTGGTAGGACAGTGGATGAGCGGACACCGCGAAGCCAGAGCCCGCAAGCATGCCACCTTGGATAGGGCGTTGAACGACATCATCGGCGTAACCGGGCGAATCATTGAGTGGCGCCTTAGGACCCCCTCGCCTGGCGGTCTTGGAGAACCTGGGGATCAAGCGGCGTTTATGGCGGCGAAAGACTCGATCACAATGGTGGCTGAGGACGAGACACGGACAGCCGCAGACGTTCTAATGTTTGCCATTGCGGACATGTGGGCACCCAGCATGCCCGCTCCCCGGTGGGCCCAAGTTACGATCAGAGCTAAGGATGAACTGATAGTTTCCGTACGCAGCGAGATGCGCAAACCACGACAAAAGGCGATAGATGCCCTCAAGAAAGCCGTAAAGTGCGGACGCGACCCCAAGAAGGACCACCAGCCCGCAGCAGGCGAGAGCGACGCCTCCTAACTGCCACTATTTCGCACCCCCGTGCACTGGATCCACCAGCGGTGCGCTCGCTCCAGGCCGCTCGCCGTGGTGTCGCCGAGCTTCGCCGCCTGGTGCTCGGCGCGGGCGTACGGGGTGAACTGAATGGCGCACTGCAGGTCGTCTGGCCGATCCCGCAGGACCAGCATGAACGCGATTAGATCGCCGTTGATGTCCTTGCTCGTCTCAACCTTCGCAGGGTCCTTGACGAAGAACACAGCGGCGGATCCAGCGAAGGGCTCGCAGTACACCTCACGCTTGGGCAGCCGTGAGGCGAGGAGGGGCTAGCCGGCCCTTGGCGCCGTAGTACTGGAACCGGGGGGCGCAGCGCCGCAGCGGCCCTCCCTTACGGTACGGGCATAAATGATCATCCCTGGTGCGCGCCGGGCTACGACGGAAGCGCCGCTCGGTCACTCAGTTTTCTGCTTTATGAGCAGATTTATACCTCTCACCGATCCAAAGTGGCAGTATGCGTATATACGCTTAAGAAATGGGGACGCCGACGACCGCTGGACGAAGACTCCGAAACACGGCTTGGTTCATGCTGGGCGCACTATTTACGACCGCAATAGGCATTTTCGGTACCGCCTTGTACGAAGATAAGGCGCGCAATATCGTCGACCGGATTGCTTGGGTAATGGACGGAACCCCTGCCATTACTTGCAACAGCATTCCGAAGTGGTATCGAAAGATAGCCCCCAAGAGCATAGCGGCGAATACGGTATACCAAGACAACAACGACACCAGCTACGTCGCTGCCAACGCGGCGGACGGCAACGCTGACACTGCATGGATCGGGAATTATGATGCTCCCAACGCCAAGTACATGTCTTGGATCTTCGACAGGGAAACTAACATTCGCCTGATATGCATCACAAACGGGTACACTAGGACCGGCGCAAATTATTCAATGAACGGGCGAGTGCAGCTAGCAACATTGACCGGATGCGGCAACGAAGACATACACTTTACAATGCCGGACCACTGGGATCCAGAGAAGAAGGATCCGGGAGACTACCGCGAGTACGTAGAAAAGGCAGTGGATTGCACCCCAGGCTATATGAGATTGTGGATAAATAAGATCTATCCGGCCGTGGATGCCAAGAAGACCGTGGCCATTGCCGATGTCACCTTTTATGGACCCTGAGCTGGGCACAACGCCTGACATCATGTGCACCTGTCCAGCGCACTCGACCTCGACCTGAGCACGCCAACCTCCTACTCCAGCACCGACGCCACCAGCTGCGAAGTGTCCTTCTCCAGCCGGTCCCGGCTGGCGACGTAGATCTCGGTCGTGGACACATCCGCATGGCCCAGGTCCAGTTGGATCTCCCGCATCGTCGCACCAGCCTCCTCGGCCAGCGACGCGTAGGTGTGCCGCAGCGTGTGCGGCGACACTTTCGAGGCGATCCCGGCTTGCCGGGCGATGCGCTGCACCAGCTCGAACGCCTTCGACCGGTCCCACAGCCGGCCCGAGGAGGTGGCGAACAGCGGGCCCCGCAGGTCCCGCAGCTCCACGCCCGCCAGGCGCGCCCGCTCCGCGAGGTAGGCGTCCAGCGCGTGCGTCGTCTCCCCCGGCAACCGCCGGATCAGCGGCTTCTTGCCCTTCGCGGTGACGCGCAGCGTCCGATACCCCCGGGCGAACCCCAGGTCGTCGATCTGCGCGTTCACCACCTCGGAGACCCGCACGCCGACCTGCAACAGCAGCCGGATCAACGCCGCGGTGCGCAGCCGCTCCCGGCCATGGTCAGCGTCGGCCGCCCGCAGCAGGTCCCGAGCTTCCGCCTTGGTTAAGGCGATCGTCTCGGAGTGCTTGCGAGGGATCTTCGGCCGCTTCGTCTTCTTGAAGCGGTTCGCCTCGATCGCCTCGGCCTCGTGCAGGTAGTCGTACCAGGACGACACCGACGCGAGCAGCTGCGCGACCGTCTTCGGCTTCGGTGGCCGCGGGGCCGTCTCGACGAACCACCTGGTGAACACGTCGCCATGCGGCTTGCGCGCCTCCAGCGGGTCGAGCCCGGTCTGCTCGCAGAACGCGAACCACCGGTTGATGTTCCGCCGGTACGCCTGGCGCGTGTGCGGCGAGTCGAACGACAGCAGCCACGCCTTCGTCAGGTCCTGGACGTAGCCGAGCAGGTCGGGCGGGAACGCGAGGTCGCCGCGCGGCGCCTCTACCAGCTCAGCAGTCATCGAGAGCCGTCGCCGATGAATGTCCCCAGGAGTTGCCCTGTGGGGTTGCTGATCTCGCGGGTGAGGTCATCAGGCGACTCGCCGGAAAACGATGGTCGCGCGGTAGCGGTTGTGGTGCTCCCCTTCCGCCTCGGCTTCGGCGCTGATGACGTCCAGTTCGGTGTTGGGGCCGTAGAACGTGAGGGCCTGGACCCTGGCCTTCTCCCTGATCTCGTCTGGCGTCGCTCCGGTCACGGTGACGCGCAGGGTCAGCGGGAACTTGGTCACGCTCATAGTGATCTTCTTTCGCAGAGGGGATGATCCACTCGCGAGCGTAACACGGTGAGCGCAACATAACCTGAATTATGTTCCACTATTAGTGATCTTGAAAAGTGCTCGCTGACTCCAAAAACCGGCAATGCGCATACAGCGACGCGCCACAGAAGGTGCAATGAAGTCATGCTTCCGAACCGGCAAGCGCGCCCTCAGCGCTCGAAGGCCGAGCGATCTGCAGACCTGTTCAGGTACGTAGGCGTAGTCCTACTGACTGTCGTGTTTCTTGGCGCAGCCATGCTGATCAAGTCACTCGATTGGGACAACGAGGACACTCTGATCGCCATTTGCTGGATCATGTTCCTACCGGCGGTCACGTTCTTCGGCGTAGTCAGGCGACTACGCCGTCTGGCGGCCAAGGCAGAAGAGGAACGCACACAACAGGCAGAACTGGACCCTCGCGAGCGCCTACGCAAGCACATCGATGCCCTAAACGCGGCCTTCGCGCAGAGCATGATCGCCATGGAAGACCTAAAGCGCGACATCGAGGTTCAGCAGGCCATCCGCGACGATCTCATAGCCCAGGCCGAGGAACACCGCGAGACCCTTGCAGTGGAACCGGAGCATGCCGAACGAACCCGGCGTGTCTATGTACGCGCGGCCAGAGATGCCCTCCGTGCCGAACGAGGCCAGCAGTGGATGTTCTTCGCCCTCGGCGCCCTGATATCCATCCCGATCGGCGTCGCCATCAACCTGCTTGTCCCCTGACCAGCGTCACACCGCCGCGCGCGCCGGCCTCTGGTTGCCGCCCCGCGGCCGCAGCTCCACACCCTCCTCCTCCAGGAGGCGATGCACGAACCCGTACGACCGGCCCATCGACACGGCGATGCCACGAACCGACGCGCCCGCTTTGTACCGCTCGACCACCGCCGCGGCGAGCTGCGCGCGCTCCAACCCGACGATGCGGGCGTACTTCCGAACCTTCATGAGGGGAACTCCTTCAGTCACGCCGCCCGGGCACGCCGGGCGCGAAGCTCATCACGAGCTTCCGGGGTTGAGGGGACCGGATCTCCGCGCCAGATGCAGCCCTCGATCGTCGCCAAGTCGTCGAAGTCGTACACGACCTCCCGGCCGGCCCGGCCAAGGACACGCGCCGAGTAGCGCCGCGCCCACTGCCGCACCGTCACCGCGGACCTGTCGAGGCGGGCCGCCGCAGTCTTCGCCGTCGCAGGGGACACCCACACCCCCCGAACAGCGGAAAGCCCCCGAACCATGATCGGTCCGAGGGCACACGTCTCTCCGTCGCCCGGAAGTGTTACACAGCCCCACCACCCAGCGCAAGTCGACAGCGGAACCGCAATCAGCGCGGCGCCTCCGACTCCACCCGCGCCGACGCCTCACGCTCCGAAACGTGCGTCCCGCACGCGGCGCACACGTAGAAACCCGCCCTGGCGTCCCAACGGAACGACCGCTCGCCACACGAACACCGCGCCGGCGTCCACACAGGCGGCTCATCCCCCGCCACCCGCTCCAGCAGCATCCGCCACGACAACGCGAAGTCCACCAGGCCCACCAAGTCCTCGCACACCAACACCGACTCCAGCCGACCCGACTCCGTCAGCCACGCCACCGCCCGCGACCTCGCCACCGCCGACCGCGACCCCACCATGCGCGGCGCCACCTCCAACCACGCCCGCGCCCGATCCTCGAACTCCAGCAGCCCACCCGTCAGCTTCTCCAACAGATCCCCCACCGGCGACACATCCGGCTTCGGCCGCGACCCCGACACCCGCGACCACTTCGACGGCGGCCGGAACCCATCCACCTCCCGCGCCAGCTGCGCAGCGAACCCGTCCACCTCCAGCAGCGCACTCCGCACCGTCGCCCGGCAGCGGCCGCACACCAGCGGCTCACCCCCGCGCCACCGCACGTCCGGCACCTCCGGCTCCGCAGGAGGCTCCCCCACCTCCCCGGCCCGCACCCACCCGTCCACCGCGTCGGCATGCACCGCCCGCGCCCGCTCAAAAGCAGCCCACGCCCGCCGCGACCTCGCATTACACGGACCCACGCATGCGCCCCGCACCACCGACACCCCAGAAGCAAGACCAGACACCACAACCCCCGATCAACCCGGCGAACGCCACAACAGTACAAGATCAACTCGTTTCGCCAGGTACACAGCCAAGAGCAGCCCCGGCCCGTTCCCAACCGGGGACCCCCACGGGGCACGCGAAAGCGCCGGACCGGTCGAACGGTCCGGCGCTGGTCGGCGCGTCGCGCGCTACACGCGCACTCCCGCGTGCGCCGCGAGCTTGCGCGCGCGGTCGGCAAGCGTGCGGATGTCGTGCCATCTGGAGGCGGCGCACGTCGCGCGCAGCACCTGCAAGAGGTAGAGCGCTGCCGACAGGTACGCCTTTACCTCCTGGTTCTCGTGGCCGGTCACGCGCCGTTCGGCCGCAAGGTACTCGACGGGGGACCACGCAACCAGCACGCGCCCGGAGTCGGCGCGGTCCACGGTCACATCTACGTGCACGCCGTGTTGCGGCATGACGGCTAGGACGGTTTTGCACGCGTGGCGCGCCTGCGCGAGTAGATCCCGTTCCTGAGCTTCGCGCGACGTCAGCCGCAGCGACGCCAGAGACGCAGCGATCGGGGGGACACCGCGCGCGGTGAGCGTGTAGCCGCTCCACGGTTCCTTGCGGGACGGGCCGACGACGGTCCACACGCGCCCCTGGTACTGCTCGCGGTTGCCGTGATAGGTGACCTGGCTACCGGCGGGCAGGTACGCGGTCAACGCGTCGCGCGCCTCCCGCTGGATCTTGAGCGCTCCGCGCCGGAGCATGCCGCCCAGCTCGCACGGGACTTCCTGTGTGCATCGGCGGCACTGCTCCATGTGGTTGCGTGCGCTGCGGGTGGCGTTGGCGGCGAAGTCGCGGGCGAGTTCGGCTTGTTCGCGGGTGACGAGCATGAGGGTTCCTCCGTGGCGTTTGTGGTGTCGGTTGGGAGTGAGGGCGGGCGGGCGCGCCCGTGGTGGCGACACGGGCGCGCCCGTTGCTGCTAGGCGTCGGCCTTGACCGCTTCGGCCGCCTCGGCGTCCGTCTTGGCGTCGGACTCCTTGGTGAGAGCCGCGATGATCTCGGAGACCTGCTCCCACGTCAGGTCGCGGTCCGCCATGACCTCGTCGTAGGTGTCCGGCGTGTGGTCGGCCTTGAACTTCTCGGCGAACTTGAAGACCAGGCGGACGGCGGTCACGTCGGCGGCGCGCTTGGCGGCGGCCTTGCGGCGGCGCTCGATCTCTTCCTTGAAGCCGCCCATGGTCGGAAGCTCGGCCAGCAGCTTCTGAACCTGGGATGCCGACGTGCCGGGCACCTTGCCAAGCTCGGTCAGGGTCGCCTGACCGAAGCCGACTTGCGCGGCTACGTGCATACCGATCAGGGCGTACGTGCTGAACTTGGCCGCGCTCTTGCCGGTGCCGCGTGTGGCGATGCACTCGGCGGGCAGGTCCGTCAGGTCGTCACCGGTCAGGATGCGGTCAGCGACGCTGCCCTCGTTCTCGGCGGCGGCCAGCTCGTCAAGGCGTCCGGTAGCGGCCAGCCCGAGGACAACGAAGCCGACCGGGCGGGAGACGCCCATCCGGACGAAGGTCTTGGAGTGGGCGGCGGTGACGGCCTCAATGGAGATGAACAGGGCGGCCGGGTCAGTGCTGAGCTTCATGAGCTTGCCTTTCGTGGGGTGGGGTGCCCGCCCGGACGGTCCGGGCGGGCGGTTGGGTTAGAGCTGATGCGTGTCGTCGGTAGCGGGGGCGCTACCGGCTTCGCTGACAGCGGTTCCGCTATCAGCTTGCCCGGTCCGGCGACGTCGCCGGATCCACACCGCGACCGCTACGGCCGCCGCTACGGCCGCCGCTGTCCAGACGAACCACCAGACCACGCCGGGGGTGTCGCTGGCGGCGTTGGCCGCGTCGATCCCGCCGCGTTCCGGGGTGTCGGTCGCTCCGGGTTCGCCAGACTCGCCGGGCTCACCCTTCGCGCCGGGGGAACCGGTCGGGCCGGGCTTGCCGGACGCTCCGGGGTCACCCTTCGGGCCGGGGCCGCCGGGAGGTCCGGCCGGTCCGGTGTGTCCGGGGTCGCCGGGTGGTCCGCTCGGGCCGGTGGTCCCGTCCGTGCCGGGCTTGCCGGACGGGCCGGGCGCGCCGTCCTTGCCGGGTTCGCCCTGCGGTCCGGCGGGTCCGGTGTCGCCCTTCGGTCCAGTCGCCCCGTCCTTGCCGGGTTCGCCATGCGGTCCGGCGGGTCCGGGGTCGCCCTTGTCGCCCTTCGGGCCGGGTACCGGGATGCCGGTAGCCGTCACGGTCGGGCCGGGCTCACCCTTCGGACCGGGCGGGCCGGTGGGTCCGGGCGGGCCGGGCGGCCCGGTGACTGCCGGTCCGGGCGGGCCGGGCGGTCCGTCCGCGCCGGGCGGTCCTGGCGGGCCGGAAGGTCCGGGGTCACCCTGCGGTCCGGGCGGGCCGGACGGCCCGGACTGCACCACCGTGGCGGTGACGGTCACGGCCGGTCCGGGTGGGCCGGGGTCACCCTTCGGCCCCATCGGGCCGACCGGTCCCGGTGATCCGGAGGGGCCGGGCGGCCCTGGTGGGCCGGGCGGGCCGGGGGGACCTGGGGTCGCCCCTCCCGCGATCATGTGTGCTACTAGGGCGGCGGTGGCTGCTAGCCACGCGACCCGTTCGCTCGTTCGGATCTGCACATGACAAACCGTAGACCGATATGGACATTCAGGGGACCAATTTCGGGTAACGGTTTCCCGGCGGCTTGATCACAGATTGATCACGAAAAGGGCCGGCCGGGAGGTGAATCGAACACACGTTCGGGCATTCGCGCGGACGGCTGATCATCTACGTTGGCGCAGAACCGGACATTTCGCCGCCAAGCGACGAGCCGCCCAGTCCCCGGACGCTTTGGATCATGACTGCTCTTGCTGGAACGCTCTGAGAGCGACGTAGAGCGCTTGGAGTGTCTGGGGGTACTACGGATACCAAACCTTAGCTGTTTGTCCGTCTCCGTTAAGCTCAGCGCTCGCTAGATGGTGCGTCGTGTGATCGGTGATGCGTCTGACGCATTCCGATGCGTCAGCGGGCATGCGGAAACCCATCAGCGGCGAGGGGGTGTGCTGGGCTCGTGCTGATGGGTTTCCGGCTCGTTTTGGCTGTTCTCCAGCCGCTTCCCGCGTCGTTTCAGGCCTGCGTCTCGTGGGCGGGTTCTGCGTTTGCGCTGGTAGCTGGCTTGTGTGGTGTTGTGTGGTGTGCCAACTTCACGCGTCGGGTCTGGCCTTGGCGTCGGCGGCGCATCCGATGCACGGCAGGGGGTGCCAGTGGATGGGGCACCGGCCGGCAGCGTGTGCGCTGTGGGCGGGTCGGGTCTGCTGCTCGCGTGTGGTCTGCTGCCAGGCGTGCAGGTCGCTGGCGCTGATCGCTGCGACGTACAGGTGCAGTGGCTTGCGGACGCGGTTCTCGCGGGCGATCACCTGGGCGATCCGCTCGGCCTCGTCGAGGGGGCATCCGATCCGCTTGGTGATGACTCGGGCGGCGCGGGTGGCTGCTGGGTTCTCCTCCTCCTTGTTGATCTTGTCTTCTTCTTCCGGGTGGTGGTCGGCGGTCGCGCGGTGCGCTTCCTCCTCAACCCCGTACGGAGATGAAGAGGATTGAAGTTGAGGAGTGGAGAGAGGATTGGGGGGAAGTCCAGACTTCCCCCTTTTGCCTCCAAACTTCCCCCTTTCCGGTCCAGACTTCCCCCTTTCCGTCTCAGAAACGGGGAAGTCTGGACTTCCCCCTTTCTGGTGATCTTCGGAGTTATCCACAGGCGAAACGGGGAAGTCTGGACTTCCCCCTTTCGCGGGGTGCGCAGGCCCCTCCACCCCTGAAACGGGGAAGTCGGACGGTCCCGCTTCGAGCTCCAGGTCGATCGGCCGCGGTGTCTCCCCCGGCAGGTAGCCGGGCATCGGAGGGATGTAGAACACGGTCGCCTTCCGGCGGCCGCCCCCGGTCTCAAGCACGACCAGCAGCCCCGCCTCGACCAGGCGTTCCCGCAGCGCCTTCACCGACCGGACGTCGATCCGCGCCCAGTGGGCGATCTCCTCGCGGGTCAGCCAGCCGGTGCGGGTGTGGTCGTTGATCCTGCGCGCGATGGCGATCAACGCGAGAAGGTCGCGCGGCGGCGTCTTCTTCGGCGCGTTGATCGCCACCTCGTCGGCCAACTTGTAACCCATCAGGCCCCTTCACGTGCTGGTTTCTTCAGTTGGAGCCACCGAGGGAAGAGGCGTTGTGCCACCGTAAGCGGTACCGCTATCGGCCGTCATCTTGCTCTCGGCGTCCGCCCCGTCGCGTCGTAGGAGGCGCGCCGGCCCGGGTCGGACAGGACGTGGTACGCCTCCCCGATCTCCTGGAACCGGGCCGCTACCTTCGGGTCGGGGTTGACGTCGGGGTGCATCTGGCGGGCCAGCCGCCGGTACGCCCTCCTGATGTCGTCCTGGGTGGCGGTGCGGGTGACGCCGAGCAGGTCGTACAGCGGCCGCTCTCTCAAGGGCGGTGGAGGGGGCGGGGCCTGGACGCGCGGACGGCCGGGGCAGGTGGCGGCGTGCGGCATCATCCGCTTCTCTGGGGGGACGAGCGGCCGGTCCGCTGTGATGCGCCGGGACCGCAGCACCCCATGGACGTCGCGCCACACCGCGGTGTTGCCGTCCTCATGCGGGGCGAGATCCACCGCGAACGGGACGCCAGCCACAGTGCGGGTCCAGCGGACAAACC
Organism: Nonomuraea sp. NPDC047897; assembly: GCF_043204415.1. Lineage (NCBI taxonomy): Bacteria > Bacillati > Actinomycetota > Actinomycetes > Streptosporangiales > Streptosporangiaceae > Nonomuraea > Nonomuraea sp. NPDC047897. Next base: position 283,343 of record NZ_JBIDCC010000005.1, read on the forward strand.
GCCCACAGGGGAGCTTGTCCTTGCCGCCCTGGCACGGCTTCACATCAGCGCGAGAAAGCACGCCGCTCCCCAGTGTCTGATCTGGACAGAATGATCATGCGGCGCCTCCGCTGTACCGCGCGAACACGGCGTTGATGGCGGCGAGCTCGGCGCGGGCCTGGTCCCGCTCCGTCTCGGCCACGCCGAGTTTGACGTGCAGGTCGTCACGTTCGGCCCGAACCGTCTCCAGCTCGGCGCGGGCGTCGTCCCGCTCGCGGATCGCCTGGTCCCGCTCGGCCTCTGTCCGCTGGATGGCCTGCTCGAACCCGATGAGGGCTCGCAGCGCGGGGCCCGCGGTGGCCGGCGAGGCGGTCGCGACTGCCGGGGCGGGGGTCTTCGGCTTCGTGGCCGCGGGGGCGACGGTCCGGGGATCGGGCTTGGGCGTGGTCTTCGTGATGGTGAGGCCGCCGTTGTTCCACTCCAGCGCCACCCACCACACGGGCGGGGTGGCGCGTGGCCGGTGGCAGCGGGTGTGCTCGGTCCGGTTGAGGTACTGCCGGACTTCCTTCTCGTGCAGGCTGTCCCAGCCTTGGCCTACGGCCTTGATGATGTCGGCGAGGGCGCCCTTCCACTGCACGCCGGGGACGTTGCCGTTCGTCAACGGCACGTCGCCCTGTTCGCGGGCCGCTTCGCGCAGCAGCCCCCACAAGGCTTCGGCGTCGGCCGCGATGTCGCGGGGCTTGGTCCTGGTGACGTGGGCGGACTCGCCGATGCTGGGCACGTCGGTGTCTCCTTCGGTGGTGGCGGTGGCGGTGGCGGTGTTGGTGTTGGTGAGCTGGGCGATCACTTCGGCTTCGCGGGCGTGCAGCATGTCCGCGTACGGTTTGGCCTCGACCGGGCCGGGGGTGTGGAGGATGCCGCCCGACACGTACGGCTTGAGGCCGTTGGCGTAGGCGGCGGCGAGGAGCGCTTCGACGCTCCACCAGGTGTCTCGGGGCACGGTGTCGGCTTTCTCGGTGGCGGGGTCGGTGGCGGCGACCATGGGTGAGGGCTTGGTGGGGTGGTCGTGCAGCAGCGAGCGGATCTCGGTCCGGTAGTTGTCGAGGCCGCGGCCCATCGCTTGCAGCGGGATGTAGCTGGTGCGGCCGTTCTTCGGGTTGGTGATCTCCCAGCGGCCATTGGCCTGCCTCATCGTGAAGCCGAGGCGTTCCGACTCGGCTTTGACGAGCTTCTTCACGTCGGACTTGCTGGTCATGTGGCGGGTTCCTTCCGGATGCGCAGGCCCATGTAGTCGGCGTACGCAGCGGTCCCGGCCGCGCCTCTGCTGCGGGGGTGCAGGTGCGCCAGGACCTCGAAGTCGCCGGTTGTCCGGCCTGAGGCGAGGCCGAGCATGTAGCCGTTGCGGTACGGCCCGGCCGCCTTGCTCAGCTCGCGGATGTGCCATGGCGCGGGGTGCGTCTCGACGGTCACGCCCGGCGTGTTGGTGGCCCATTCGTACGTCCACAGGTCGCCGCCGGGCGGGTCGCCGGTGTCGGGGTTGTAGCCGACGATCACGTGGAGGCGGCCGCCAGCGCGGGCCAGCGCGGCCTCGAGGTCGTCGCGGACGCGGTGACGGGCGGCGCCCCGCCACCCGGTGTATACCAGGGTGGCGGGGCGCGTCCGGGTGAGGGCTTCGAGTTCCGTCCGGAAGGCTTGGTAGATGTGGTCGGCGGCTTCCGGGGGGACCTGCGGGTCGTTGAGGATGCGGGCGAGCTGCTGGCGCAGGTACACGCTTTGGCGTGGGGTCAGCGGGTCGAGCATCAGCCACCGCCCCCGCCCTTGCCGCTGGAGCCGAAGCCGCTGCGCACGATGGTTTTGCCGGACCGGGTGTTGATCCCGACGTCTTTGGGCCGGATGGTGGTCGCTCCGTGGACGCGGCCGCCCGAGTAGGAGCCGCCGTACACGTAGACGTAGCTGGCGTGGGAGCCGCCGTCGCAGAACCGGTCGTCCACCGTCTGGTAGGAGCCGTCAGCGGCGATCGTCGTGGTGTCCACGCAGTCGGCGGTGACCGTCTCCTCCGTGGAGGCGCAGCCAGCCATAACGAGGGCGGACAGGGCGGCCAGGGCACCGATGGCGACCGACCCGGAACGCTTACGCTTCGCCGCTCTCCTGGTCTGCGCGTGGTGTTCGCGGTCATAGGCAAGGTGGCAGCGCTGGAACGCGGCGAACAGGTTCTCGTCGGCGCAGTTCTCCGGGACGTGGTCGCGGTGCGCCGTGGTGAGCACCACGCGGGAGTCGGTCACCGGGTGGGCTTCGCCGTGCAGCGCGGTGCACCGGCCGTCGTGGTCATGGCCGCACTCCCCGGCGCACTCGCACCGGCCGGCTGCGCGGTCGAAGCGGATGCGGTGGCTGATCTGCGGCCAGTCGGCTGGGTAGCGGTCGCGGTTCTCTGGACGGATCGGCATCAGCCCTGCACCGCCTGGCTGGCGTCGTCGGAGGGGCCGAGGTTGCCCTGCTCGTCGTACGGGGCTTCTGGGACGGCCATGTCGGTCCTTTCGGTGGGGGGCCAGTTCGTGGCCTCGTCGGTGATCACTAGGGGTGCGCTCTGGCCCCGCAGGGTGCGGCGGGCTTTCATGCGCTGCTTGATCTGCTGCTGCGTCGGCTGGGTCCAGCTGTGCCAGCCGGCCGAGCGGGCCCATCGCTGGAAGTGGTCGCGCTGCGCGAGGCCGCACCAGCGGCACCCGTTCGGCTGGGCGGCCACACGTTCAGTCATGGTCGCGGCGCACCCTGCGCCGTTCCCGTCGCGACATGTACAACTGGATGCCGTACGAGCCGGCGCGGCGGTGCGCGATCCACTCCGCTTCGGCGTAGCCGCCCGGCTCGACGCCCACCGTGCGGACCGTGTCCACCAGTTCCGTCATCGACATGGGGAACATGCGTGCCTCGTCGTCGAGCCACATCACGTACCCGGCGGCGCGGCCGCGGGCGAACTGCGACAGCTGCAGCCGCGCAGTGAACGGCTCGGGAGCGCGCCACACCACCTCCCCTTCCGGGACCCACGGCTTGCGTAGGAGGTTGCCGAACTCGTCGAACGGCACCAGGCCGCTCTCGTCCAGGTCATCGGCCATCGCACTCTCCCTTGCCGAGCTGGGCGAGGGCGTGGCGGGCGAGATCCGCTCCGCGCAGGCCTGCCGGCGCCGCGGGGCGCGGCGCGGGCGAGGGGCGTCGGGCGGGGCTGGGCGGCGGGGTGTGCTTCCACCCGTGGGCGCGGAGCCAGGCGACAAACGCGAACGCGAAGTCGGTCGTGCTGGCCCGGTCCTCTGGGTCGGAGTGGTCGCGCTCGTAGACGCGGGTGGCGAGCTCCCGCATCGCGGCCTCGGTAGCGTCGCGGGTCACGATGCTCTCCTTTCTCGTGATGCTTTGCGTTGCAGGCGGCGCCGGTAGGCGGCGCGTTCGTCTTCGTCGAGGCCGCCGGCGACGCCGTACTGGGCTGGGCCCATCTGCAGGTGGAACTCCAGGCATTCCGGCTGGACTGGGCAACTGCGGCAGATCAACTTGGCGTGCTGGACGCGGCGGTCTTTCGCCATTTGCGTCTCGCGGGGTTCGCCCTCTCCGGGGCCGTAGAACAGGACGAGGTCGCTGCCTTTGCAGGCGGCGTGGTCTTGCCAGCGGGACATCAGCGCCTCCGCCCGGTCAGGCCCAGCTCGCGGGCGGCGGCGCTGTACCGTTCGGCCTGGCGGCGCGAAACCCGCATGGCGTCGGCGACCTGCTGCAGCGTCTTGCCGTCGTTGAGCAGATCCGCGCACCGCTGGACCTTGGCGAGGCTCCGGTCTGTGACCGGCATCCACGCCGACCCGGCCTCGGGCCGGATGATGCGGTATCCGGCGTTGCCGAGCGCGTCGAGGATGTCGTCGGCGGTGGGTGCGGCAGCTGCGAGCGCTTCGGCGATGACGTCGGTCGCCGTGTCGCTTCTGATAGCGGTTCCGCTTTCGGCACTGATCGTCATGCGGACTCCCGCAGCTTGCCGAGGTTGGTGTTGGCTCGGAGTAGGGCCCGGTCCAGCGCTTCCCGTGTCACGCCGAGCCGTTCGGCGAGGAGGTCTCGGTCGATCTCGTCGGTCTCCGGGTTGATGGGCGGGTCCGTGGCGAGGATGAACTGGGCGTCCTCGATGAGGGCCTGGCTGTTGCGCATGACCCGCAGCCCCTCCAGGGTGCCCCGCTTGGCCAGCTTGTCCAGATGGTTCTCGCACAGCAGCCGCTCGTCGCTCGACCCGTGGACGCAGGTCGGGTGTGAGCAGCGGACCATCGTCCACGGCTTGACGTCGGGCTCGTCGATCGCGTCGGCCCACGCCGCTGCCGGGAGCCACCCCTGGGTTGCAGCGTGCGAGCGGGTGTAGCCGACCGAGCGCGACGGGAGGAACGCCAGCGGGTCTACGGTGATCAGCTCGTCGAACGCGGCCCGGATGCGTCGCGCGACGCTGACGTGGACGGTGGGCGGCTCACCGCTGCGGATGATGCTCAGGCGCGTCGCGTCGGCGTTGGCGCGGGCAGCGACCTTTTTCACAGGCCAGCCCGCCACGGCGAGAGCCTGCAGACGGCGGGCGGAGCCGACCGAGCTGATCCGCACATGGTCGGGCAGGCCGTCCACGGTGAATGAGAGGACCGCGTCGGACACGCGGGCGCTGATCTTCGCAGGCGGCTTGAGACCACGACGGGGCGCCCCCTCCATGAGGTGGAAGATGGTGGACTTCCTGATGCTCGTTGCCACGGCGATGGCCTCGTAGCTGATCAGCCAGATCCGGTTCATGTTCCGCACGTGGTTCCGGGCCGGTTCGGCGTCCACCAGCCCGCGCCATGTACCCGCGCGGATCTGGCGTTGCCGGTTGACCCGGTAGCGACGCTGGGCTTCGGCGATCGCGTTGCGGTTCATCGGGCCACCACCGGCCACGTCAGCTTGTCGAGCGCGGCGCGGTGCGCCTTCGGCATGTCGGCCAGCGGGTGACCGAGGTAGTCGGTGCCCATCGCGGCCAGCGTTGCGGCGTCGGCCATGTCGTCGTTGCCACGCGTGACGAACATCGGCAGGCGGCGGGCGATGGAATCGACGATCTCGCCCTTGCTGCCGCTGCCCTTGCCGAGCGCGTACGTCTTCAGCGTGGCCTGCGGCACCTCGACAAGGGGCACGCCGGCTTCGACGATGATGCCGGTCGTCCGGTAGTACAGGTAGGACCGCTCACCGGCGCCGCCGCGGCCGCCGTCCTGCCGGTTGAACACGAGCTTTTCGACCAGGACCAGATCGGCCTTCTCGGCATTCGTGAGAGCGATGATGCTGCTGGCCAGCTCGTTGAGAGCGCGGTGCCGCTCGCGCAGAGGCAGGGTGGTGACGCCGCTGCGTCCGATCTTCTCGCACCAGCCGAGTCCGGTGGCCATGCCCGTGCTGGTGAGGGAGAAGTCGATGCCAACGATGTGGGGGCGCGTCATGCTTTCCACTCCTTCGGGGTTCTGATGACCTTGTGCAGGCCGTGGTCGAGGAAGAAGTCCGACCACATGGCCGGGCTTTTGGCGACCTGCTCGGCCGGGCGGATCGCCCGCTGGTCGCGCGTTCTGCGTAGGCGTCGCCGTCCGGCGAGCCGGCTGAGGATTGCTAGGAGGATCACCGCGGCGGTGACCAGCATGTAGAGCGCGCCGATCACCGCCAGGATGTTCTTGATCACGCCGTGCCGTCCGCGTGGATGGCGTCGAGCTGGGCCCGCAGCGACGTCTTCTCGGTGACGGTCGTCATCAGGTCACGCTCGGCCGACTCGGCGCGCTCCGCCTCGATTGCGCGCTCCTCGTTCAGCTTGTACGCCAGCTCGGACGCGGCCTCGTATCGGGCGCGCAGCGCGGCCATCTCGTCGGCGGTGTCGCGGCGCATCACCTCGATGCCGACGACGAGGCCGAGCATGATGCCGATGGCGATGCACACGGCGGCGATGACGAGCGCCCAGACACCGCCGACGATGACCAGGCCGCCGAAGAACGCGACGCCGGCGCCGACCGCGAGGCCTTTCTGGTACGGCTCCACCTTGGCGGCGAGCTGGTCGAATGTGGATGCGCCACGACCTTCCGGCAATCCGGCGGCGTTGGGGATGATGTGGCGACTCATGTCTACCTTCCGTTGTTCAGGGTGGTCAGTGGTCGTCTGCGGCGCGGGCGGCGAGGATGTCCACGCCGTCGCGGTGGTTCTTGGCCAGCTCGAACGCGGCCGCGTAGCCGGGGAAGCCAGCGGCGAGCTGGAGAAGGTCGTGCGCGTCGGCGTCGTCGAACGTGGCCAGCAGTTCCTGAATGAAGCGGTTGCCGGGCCGGCCGCCGTGGCCGAGGTGGAACAGGACGTGGGCGGCGATGTCGGGGGTGATGTGCGGGTTGGTGCTCATCTGGGCTCCCGTGGTGTGGCGGTGGAGCTGGCGCGGGCCCGGCCGGGCCCGCGCCGTGCTGCTGGGGTTAAGCGGTGGCGTTCTCGCGGGCGCGCTCGTCGGCGTCGAGCTTCTGCAGCGCGCCGACGATGTCGCCGCGCCAGGCGACGACGGAGGCGGACAGCCTGTCGGCGATGTGCAGGGCCTCCAGGAGGGCGGCCCGGTCGGTCAGCGTGACGGGGTATCGGCGGTTGCCGATCGCCAGCGTCGCCTCGCCGCTGGTCAGCCGGTGTTCGATCGTGGATGGCAGCACGTCGTCGTAATCCACGGTGATCGTCTTCATGGCGTGTCTCCTTGGGGGTGGTCAGGCGAGGTAGTCGGGGTTGAGCGGCGCGTAGGGATCTTCGACGTCCTCGCCGTACCAGGCGTTGGCGAGGCGGACGGAGACGACCCATGCGGCGTCGTAGACGGTCCGGGCCAGCGGGGTGCTGGTGCGGGCGGCGTCGGCGATGGTCTTGTGCACGTCGCTGATCCGCTCCAGGCGCTCCCGGAGGTCGTCGAGCCGCTCCGAGGCGTGCTCCTGCTCCTCGCGGATGGTGGGCTCGAACGGCACGTACTCGGCCAGCACGCGGAACGCCTTGCAGGTGAGGCAGTCGCGGCGCCCGCACGTCCCGGCGTGCTGCGCGATTTCAGCGAGGACGGCGGCGCGCTGCTCGCGCTGGCGCCTGGACCTGTTGAGCCGGTCCGCGCGGACAGCTGCCCGCTGGTCGTGGGTCAGCTGCTTCACTGGCCACCAGCCGGGGCGATCTCGCTGTTGTTCAGCTTGGCGAGGAACGCGGTGTAGTCGGCGTTGGCCGCCTCCGCGACCGGCTTCTTCATCTCCTCCTCGAACATGGCGGACAGCTGCTCGGTGGTGCCGCCCAGGTCGGACCACACGTTGACGATGCGCTGCCGCAGGTCGTTGCGGCGGGCGGCGGCCTGCTGCATCAGGATCTTGGTGGCGTCGGCCGCCTGCGCCGCGTTCAGGTCCTTCGTCGAGGTGACGGCGACGCCCAGGTGCTCGGCGATCCACGCGAACCGCGCCTCGTCGTTCTTCGCGGTCGAGCCCTTCCCGGTGTGGATGGTGACTCCGGCCTCGCCGAACCACACGCCCAGGTCGCGCAGCTTCGTGGCGCTGGCGGGCGGCTGCTCGTCCTCGACGACCTCGCCGTCCACGATGTCGTCGTCGGCCGCCGTGGTGCTCTGCTGGCGGGCGGCCTCAAGCAGCGCGTCGGCCCGCTCGGACGCCTTGCGCGGCTCGTCTGCGATCGGCCCGGCCGCGGGCTTGCCGAGGTTGTCGGCGAACGACTGGAGCTGCTGCAGGGTCGCAACCTTCATGGTGGCGCCGGTCGCCTTGCGGAACTCGGCGTGCAGCTCGCTCGTCGTACCCGCCCAGGCGGTCATGATGTGCTGCCGCAGCCGGTCCGCTTCGGGGTCGCTCGGCGCTGGCGGTGCGGGGTATCCGACCGTCTCCTCGTGCGTAACCTCGGGCTCGTCCTGCCCCGCCGCCGCCGGCGCGGGCTGAGACTGCGGCTGCGCGCTGGTCTGCTGCTGGCCGAACGTGGCGACGCGGGCCTTGGCCGCGGCCTCCACCTCCTGCCCCCGACTCTTCCAGGCGGGGTCGAGCTTGGCCGTCTTCCAGACCGCCACGACGTCGTCGTAGTTCTGAGCGGCCGCGATCATCGCGAGGTAGTCGGTCGCGGGCCCCGCCTCGATCGCCCGCTGACCCTCGCCGGCGCGGGCCAGCTCGGCGCGGCGCTTGGCCTCGCCCGACATCAGCTCGTCGAACCCGATGCCCTCGATCGTCAGGCCGGGCACCATGTACGTCGTCGGCTTAGGCTGCTTGGTCTTCGGGTCGATGATCGTGCCGTTGCGCTTGGCCAGGTACAGCCAGGCATCCACGTACGTACCCGCGTGGGCCAGGAACTCGGCGGCGTTCGGGAGCTCCGCCGCGGCGTTCTCGCCCTTGCTGTCGAGCCGCCACAGGCCGAGGCTGGGCACTTCCTTCAGGAAGACGCCCAGCCGCGTGGTGGGCTTGCACAGGCGGCTCTTGATGTCGCGGTCAGGGCCGCACAGGCACGGGCCGACGAACGGGGCCTGCATCGTGACGCCGGTGCAGCGGCGGATGCAGACCTTGCTCTCCCAGGCCTCCATGTTCTGCGAGAGCCCGTTCGGCGGGACGATGACGGGGATGCGGGTCGCGTTGGTGATGACCTCGAACTGGGGGCCTTCGGGCGACTGCCACGGCCGGGTCTGGCCGCCGTACAGCTTGGAGACGCCTTCGATCATCTCCTGGCTCGGCGAGGTGAAGCGGAACGTCTCGATCTTGCTGGGGTACTGGTTGCCGTTCTGGCTGGTCTTCTTCACGCCGAGGCGGATCCGGCCGTCCTGCCAGTGGCGGCGCTGCAGCACAGAGGGGTCGATCGGCATCAGGCGGCGTCCTTCCTTGTGGTGGTCTTCTTCGGCGGCTGGATGGGCTTGAAGCCGCGCATCTCGAGCCCGTGGACGTAGTGCGCGAGCGGCAGCAGCCCGCAGAACGCCTTGAACGCGGCCGCGTCGGCCGGCAGCGGCACGAACCCGTAGTCGTTGGTGCGGAGGTTGAGGATCGCCGTCCCCTCGAACTCCGGGACGGAAAACTCGTGGCTGGAGTCGTGGTGCTCGGTCTCGCCGTACCTGCACTCGGGCGGGCAGATCAGCGCGACCTCCGCGTGCCGCAGCGCGGCGAGCTGCATCACGTTGTCGCTGTAGACGGCGCTGGCCGGCTTGGTGAGGCTCGTCTTGATGTCGATGAGCCACAGCCCGGACGGGGTGGGGATCGGGTCGGCCGGGACCGCGCGGGGCTTGAACTTGGGGACGATCGGCGATGTCGGGCTGTCGAAGTGGAGGTTGGCCCAGATGTCGCTCGTGCCCCCGTAGGGGATGGTGCGGTTGAGGACCGTGCACTCGGCCGCTTTGATGTCGCGGCGGATGTCCACCCTGAACTCGGCGAGGAACCGCAGGTAGGAGTCCACGAAGGGGGCGGCTTCCTCGTCCGGGATGTATGGGGCGCCGAGGTTGATCGCTTCGGCGATGGCGTGGACGCGGGAGCCGAGGTCGGCCTTCTTGTCCCACTGGACCCGGTATTGGCTCTTGGCCAGCTTGATGAACTCCTCCATGTCGTCGGGGTCGGCGGCCGCGCGGTTCGCGGCGGGCAGGTTGTCCATCAGCCAGATCGCGGTGTCCCTCGCGGCGGCGGGGGCCAGCGCCTCGATCATGTGCTGGTCGATGGCGTTGGTGACCGAAATCTTCATCCGGTTCGGGTCGTCCGGGCCGCACGCCGGGTCGATGTAGTACCGGCCGTGGTCGGTGGGGACGGCGTGCTGCGGGTCGTACTCGTCCCGCTCGTGCTCGCGGATGGCGACGCTCACGCGCCACCGCCGACGTACTCGTCGAAGTCGGCCTGTCCGAACCAGCCGTACCGGTATTCGTCCTCGGTCATCGGGTCGAGCGGGGCGCCGCCCCGTACGCTCGGCCGGTGCCGGGCGGGGAACGTCTCGTACGGGTGCTGCCGCTCGTCGGCCTTGAGCGCGCCGATGTAGTCGGTCAGTTCCTGTTCGGTGGGGGGCGCGGTGGTGTGTGGGGTCACTGGGGGTTGTCCTCTCCGTATTCGGCGGCCAGGAGCTTGCTGCCGGTCTCCTCGATGAGCTGGTAGGCGGCGTCGTAGTCGCCGAGGACGTCAGCGAGCAGACGGGTGAGCGCGCACTTGGCCTGCCAGGCGCACTCCTTGGCAGCTCTTGTGGCGATGAGCTGCACCAGGTCGTTGAGGGTCGGCACTGTGGTGTTGGTCATGCTGATTGCAGTGCCGCTATCGGCTGGCACGGACGAACATGGCGTGCACCGTGATGACCTTGGTGCCGTCGTCGGCGGCGACGGTCCGGGTGGCGGCCTTGTAAGTGCCGTCCTCGACGCGGCGGAACCCGAGATAGCCGTTCTTGACGGCGCTGAACAGGCGGGCGGATGCGCGCCGACCGTCGGGGTCGGCGGGGTGTTCGGCGACCACGGCCCATTCGCCCGGCTTGTTGCGGAGTTCGGCGGCGATGGGTGCGTAGTCGTCCCTTGCGGGCTTGGTGGGGGCTGGATCTTCCCAGCGGAGGATGCCGGTCGGCATGGCGCTCCGTTCGTCAGGGGGCTGTGTTTCGGGTGGCGGTACGTCGGTGTTTTCACCGTTTCGGTTACTCACGCACGTACCGACATAACCGACACTATCAATCCCTTGACGCACGATGCAACGTCTGACGCGTCAAATGCGTCATTGCAGCTACCTCGCGTGCGTCACACTCAGTAATCACTGGATATGCGATGTCATAGAACGCTGTGACGCACTTGTTGGTACGGTTGCGCCAGACCCGAATGACGCATCAAACGCCACGAAAGGACACGGACGCGCCGTGGCCGACATCAGCCAGCCATCAGAAGTGGTTCAGTTCATCGCCGAACGCAGGGAACACCCAGGAGGTCTACGGCGGCGCATCCCCGCCCGAGCCGCCGCCAAACGCGCCTCAGACTTGGCCGGCGAGCTGTTCTCCGAGCCCACGTGGCGACGCATCGAAGCGGGCGGCAAGGTTCCAGACGACCGCGAGATCGTGCTCATGGCGGCCGCGATCAACGACTTGGCCAACGAAGTCGTCATCAGTCCAGACGACCTCGATCAGCGAGGCCGGCCAACGGCGGCCGAGCTATTCCGTGAGTGGATCCGCGAGCGAACCAAGGCGGATCCGGCCCTTGCCGCTCTCGACGCGGACCTCACGTCCGACTCCGTGCAGCAGAAGCTTCAGGTGATGCTGGGCGAGATACGCGCGCTAAAAGGCGTGTCCGCCTCGGAAAGGGCGCAGATGGAGAAGGTCCTACTCTCCCACCTTGAGTCAACGCTGAACGCGTACGGCGCCCAGTTGCGCATCCTCAGGCCGAGGTAGCGTCAGTTCATCCAGTGGCGCGAGGCGTACGCGCCGAGCTGGTACAGCGTCGTCACACCGGCCTTGCGCTTCAGCTTGTCCAGATGGCGGTTGACCGTACGGGTGTGCACCTTGAGCACGCTGGCAATGCGATCGACGTGCGCGCCATCTGCCAGCAGCTCAATGATCTGCATCTCATCGGCGTCCAAGCCGGAGGCGGCGGATCGGGCAGGGTCGGGCTGGATCGGCAGGGCTCGTTCCCATTCGGTCTCGAAGACCTGGACGAGGAAGTCCATCAGCGTGCCCGGATACACGAGCAGCATCTGGTTGACCTCGTGGCCTCGCGGGTAGCGGGGCGTCAATGCCATGCGCTGGTCCCCGATGAGCAGCTTGTGCGGCAGCCTGTCAGCGAGCCGGATCTCACACCCCCGTTCGACGGAGTGGTGCAGGCCGTCGATGGCTGACTGGCTCTGGAAGACCTTCCACTCGAATATGACGCGGCATTTTGCCGGATGGTTTACACGACCCTGGCCAGCGCTCTCACCGGTCTGCCATGGCCGCTTCAGCGCGAGGAAGGGGTGGGTGACGAGCTGCATGATCTCGTTCTCGGCCGCGGCGTTTAGCGCCTCGTACCAGTGCATGACCTGCTCGCGGCTGGTGAGCACGGTGACGGGGTCGCCGCCAGCGGGCTGGTGAGCGTTCTCGTAGATGCGTTCCAGCTCCTCCACGTACGCCCGGACCCGCCGCAGCTCTGCCTCCTGCGCGGCGAGGAGACCGTTCATGGCGACGGAGGGGTGCCGCGCCACCAGGGGGTTTCCGTGCACGAGGCCGCGGACCGTCAGCTCGTACAGGTCGTCGTGGACCTGGTCGCCGAACTGGTCCTCCAGCTCCGGGATGCTGGTTGGTCCCGCCGCGAGCAGATGCCGGTAGAGGCGTTCCTGCTCTGGGCTAAGACCGGGGATCCGGTGCACGCGGCGTCCTCCTTGATGGCGCGGCGATCATCTTCACCGCAGGCTAGTGATCTCCCCCGCCATGATCTCGAACAAACGTGCGTGTTTCTGGCCGAGCATGCGTGCCTGGCGGGCAGCGCGGACACGCCGCCAGCACCAGACGGCGTGGAACGTTACAGGGGCAGATACGGCCACGGCCCACACCAGCAGCAGCACCGCCGCATAGCTGGTCAGCCTGTCCGCCTCGATCAGGATGAGAAGGGAAGACGCTTCGGCTCCCCAACTGGCGATCGACATGGTGGCCATGCCGGCGAGCCAGGGATGCGTCTCTTGGCTGATCATGGGCTTAGTTCTCGTCCCCTCTCCTACATGCCGCCCACGTGCGAGTTCGGAGCCTGGGCGGGCACCTCCCGGCAGCCCGTGTCAGAGCTCGACTCGACAGCGGCAGCCGTGGCGGCGGGGACGCTGCAGACGGGAATACCTGCCTCGTCCGCGGAGGCTGCGGTTGCTCCCACGCCTACAGCCAGCACGGCAGCGGCCAGGAATGCGGCGGCCATCTTCGACGAGCCCGAGAAGAAACTCACGTCATCCATCTCCTTTGAAGGGTGCGGACCTACGACGCAGGGGCTGTTGCGCGCTCCGGATCAGCCGTTGCCCGCTGCACCGATTCGTCGTACAGGTTGGCGCTCGCTCCGTGCCCGCTCTGACGTCACCGAACGGAGAGCGTTTACCACGGATGCGCCGGAGCGATGATCTTTCCCGGAGGCCGAGAGGTTTGTCAACTCTAGAGCGACAGCCGTCGCTGGATGTGTACTGTGGGCCAACAACGGTTACGTGAAACTGGCGTCCAAACCGGAGCTGCCGGGGCGTGAGGAGCGGATAGAAGTGGCATTCTCGGCCGAGCGGCTGACCACCGCGCTGAAGCACAAGGGCATGTCCGCCCGCAAAGCCGCGCGCGAGCTGGGGCGCACCCGGCCCGACGTGGCCATCACTCACGCCTACATCAGCGCCCTTGCGAACGGCACGAGACCTAACCCTTCGGTCGAGGTCGTCTCGGCGCTGGCGCAGCTGCTCGACGTGTCGGCCGGTTGGCTGATGGGGGAAGATCCTCCCCCACCGCAGCTCAGCGAGGAGGATCAGCGGCGGCAGCAAGCAGTGCGGGAGGGCCTGGCCGAGCTCGGCGTGCAGAACATCGCCGAGCGCATGGTGGGCTTGAGCCCGTTGTCGCTGGAGGCCATCGAGAAGATGGTCGAGGCGATGCGTGCAGCCGAACAGCTGGACAACGATCAACACGAGTAGTAGCGAAAGCGGTCATGGCCCCCAGGTAGTCTTTCCCGGGCCCGACCGAAGGGGTGCAATTGCCGTCTCCTACGCTGCTGGCCGCCTTATCGGCGGCGCCGATCCCCCACCCGTTCACCCTGGACGAGTTCATCGCCCGGATCCGCGCCGTACGGCAACGCCCCCTTCACATGCACGACCTGCCGGCCGAGGCGGCGACCGCCGTGTCCGGCCTGTGGTTCCGCACCGAGAAGGCCGACCACATCTTCGTCGCGCCCGGCGCGAGCGGGCTGCTGCGCGTCAACATCGTCCTGCACGAGGTGGGCCACATGCTGCTGAATCACGGGGACGTCGGCGGCGATGTCGAGGAGGTGATGCGTCGCCTGATGGGTCCGGCCGTGGCCGCGTTCGAGGCGGCGCACGGGCGGCCCAGCCTCGGGGCGGCGCGCAGCCGGTACGACACCCGCGAGGAACGCGACGCCGAGCAACTGGCGACGCTCATCCTGACGCGTGCGCATGCCCCGCGCGAGGACGGCGACGAGGGCCTGCGCAAGCTCAGCAAGACCTTCGGATACGAGTAGAGGAGACAGCGCGCGTGAGCGTTGTGGACTGGTTAGCCCTGATCCTCCTGTGGGGAGCGTCGATCTCCCGCATCCGACCCGCGCGGCACAGCCACGAACAGCGCATGCTGTGGGGCGCGTTCACAGGCCTGGCCTTGTCCCGAGTGTTCTCAGCGGCCCCGATCGTGGCGTGGATGGACACCACCACCGGCACCGAGTTGGCCACGCTGCTACGACACCTGACCGGGCTGGCGTCCGCCACGTGCCTGCTGGCCTACGTGGAGGCGATCACCCGGCGGCACGGCCGGCCATCGCGGGCCCGCTGGATCTGGCCGACAGCCGCCGTGGTGGTCACGGTCCTGACCGCCATGTTCATGCTGCGGGGCGGCCGCATCTACTGGTTGGACGGCGCGACGTCGCCCCATCCGACCGCCACGGAAGGCCGGATCTACCTCGCGGTGTTCGACGCCTGGTTGATGACCTGCCTGGCCGCGGCCGGGTGGCTGTTCGCCGGCTACATCAGGCTGGCGCCGCCGCTGCTACGCCTCGGGCTGGCGCTGTCCACGCTCGGTATGGTCGCCGGCGTGGTCAACCGGGCGCATGTCATGATCAACAATCTGGCTCACTTGATCGACCCGGCAACGAGCTGGCGAGAAATCCCGGTCCTGCACAAGACGACGTTCTTGATCTGCATCGTCGGCATCACCGCCGGCACGTCCATCCCGGCCTGGCGGGCTGGGGCGGCGCGACTTCGGGACATGGCTGCTCTACGCGAGCTCCGGCCTCTGTGGGCCGGGCTGACTGGCCAGTACCCGGATGTGGCACTCCCCATGGAGGGCACGCTGAGGGAGCGCCTGGTGCGGCGGGTGCTGGAGATCCGCGACGGCATGCTCACTTTGACCACGATCAGCGAGCCGCCAAGGAGCGAGGATCCCGGTGAGGTGGCCCAGTGGGTCGCCGACGCCCTACAAGCTGCCCGCGCCGGGCGGGCGCCCGGCATTCCGTCCGGGACCATCCCGGGCCCTGATTTCGCAGGCGACATCGAGAAGGAGACACAGTGGTTGCGTCAGGTCGCGGCACAGTTCCGGCAGCTAAGCGGCAGGAGAGCCGTATCGCTCGGCTCGTGACGGACCTGTTCGCGCCGATGTGGATCGTGATGAGTCTGCCCCTGGCGGTGGGCACGGTCACGTCGGGGTGGGCCGGCTTCGGGTGGGGTGTGCTCGCCGCGGCGTTGTGCGGCGGCATCCCGGCGGTCATCATCTTTGGCGGGGTGCGGAAGGGCTGGTTCGGGGATTGGCACATTGGCGAGCGCAGTCAGCGGCCGAAGCTGGTCGCCGTCATTGTTGCCCTGGTCGTCATCGCGGTCGGCTTGCTCGTGGCGTTCGACGCCCCGCGGGTGATGGTGGCGTGCGTGGTCATCATGCTGGCCACGCTCGCCGTGGTAGGCCCGATCACCATGCGCTGGAAGATCTCGTTTCACACCGCCGTGGCTGCCGGGTCGGTCGTGATGCTCGCATGGGTGCTCCCCTGGCCGGGCGTGGTGCTCGGGGCCGGCGGCGCGCTGGTGGCGTTGATCGGCTGGGCGAGGGTCGTAATCCGCGACCACACCGCAGCGCAGACGGCGGCTGGGGCGATGGCAGGCGCGGTCGCCACCTGGGCGACGCTCGCTGTCTTGGTGTAGCGGTCCGAGTGGCGTCAGCGGTCAAGGCAGGCGGTAAAGCTGGGCACTGCTCATGTTTCCGCTGAGTTGACTGCCCGCAATTGCTGTCAGGAAAGCGACATGTCATCAAGATGGTGGCTGAAACTGTAGACAGGACGGCCGAAAGCGACTTTTATGGTCAGGGCTTTCGGCATGACATCCCGCGCTGACAGATATGCGCTCGCCACAGTTCATCCGCAACACCAAAGTTGCCTGTGCGGGAGGTACCGGCGCCGAACTGGACCGATCAAGATATGGGGGCTTGGAGCATGACACGGGCGATGGTGGCTATCACGCTGGTTTTCGTCGCGGGAACGGCGGCGTTTGCAGCGTCCCTGGTCCACATCATCACGTCCGCCGAACTCAATGCTGTGGGCGTCGCCGTCATGGTGGCGGCGGGGTTGGCTGTCGCTGCCAGCGCGCTCGCGGCTGTACGGCGAAGCCCGGCTCTGGAGTTGGCGTCACCCGCCGAGGTTTACGCGATGGGTTGCGGATACGAGCGCGTCGAGCGCTGAGAAAACATGGAGCCGGACAGGCCATAACCTGCCCGGCTCCATGTCCGTAATTGCTCGAGCGAATACAGAATTACAGGTCAAGGGATATCCGGCCATTTATCGGGGGCCGCGACGAACGTGCCGATCGCGGGCACCGTGTACACCCAGCCCTGCTCGCGTAGCAGAGCGAGTGCCGAGCGGACGGTCATCTTGGCCACGTCGTACTGCTGCATCATCTCCGACTCGGATGGCAGCACTTCGTCGGTCTTGTAGCGGCCCTGCTTGATGTCCTCGGCCACCGCTGCGGCGACCTGCTCGAACGGCCACGGCGGCCGGATCCTTGGGGCGTCCGGTGGGCCGACGTAGGAACCTTCGGGACGGAGGGTGTAGATGACGCCCTCCTCGCGCAAGGCGGCGAGTGCCTTGCGCACGGTGAGCCGCGACGCCCCGTGGGCCTCGCCGAGCTGCGCTTCCGTGGGGAGCGCCTGGCCGGGCTTGAGCCGGCCGTCGGCGATGTCTTCCTTGATGGCGTTGATGATCATCTGGTAGATCGGCACCGGCCCGCGGGGCCCTCGTCTTGCCATGACCGAAGCATACATCTCAGATACCTTCACAAACGTTCAATGAACCAATAGATCACCCGGACGGGGTAGCCCCAAAAGCGCAGGAAGCCCCGGCGCCAGCAGCACCGGGGCTTCCACGCGGAATGTGCAGATCCGCACGCCCAGCCTACGCCGCGCAGATCACAGGTCCTCGCCACCTTCGACCGGCACCGGCCCGTCCAGCGGCGCGCCGCAGTCGGCGCGCAACCGGTACTCGTCGAGGAGGCCGTCGAGGGTGGACCAGCTCTCGCTGGCTTCGTCGTGCTCGTCACGCTTCGCCTTGATCCACGACTCCACCGCGTCGCCGCGCATGGCCGCGCGCTGGATGTGCGGGGCGAGGATGTTCAGATACCAGGCGGCTTCACCTTCGCGGGTGCAGGCCGAGCACTCGGGGTTCTCAACCTCGCCCGGCTGCCGCTGCTCTGGGCGCAGCTTGCGGGCCATCACCGGCTGCCCCGGATGGCGTCGTAGACGTCGCGGACGAGCCGGGCGTCGCCGAGCGCGGTGTGCTTGGTGGCCGGGTCCTGGGTGACGTCCACGATCTCCCATGACGGGCTGGTGGCCGCCCCTTCGAGCCAGTCGGCGACGTAGGGGATGATGTCCTCTCGGAACGCCTCGTCGATGCTCTGGGCCATGGACAGGCGGCCGTCGATGAAGCCGATCAGCAGGTCCCGGACGTTCAGCATCCAGTGGTGGGCGGTGAGGATCTGCCCGTGCGCCCTCAGGAACTTGGCAAGGAACTTCCGGTCGTGGGTGGGGTTGTTCGCCACGACCGTCGCGCCGTCCAGGTGGCGGGCCAGCTGCTCCGCGATGTAGGTGCTGCGCTCGTCCCTGTAGAAGTCGCCCAGCGTCAGGGGGTTGCCGGTGTAGGCCCTCATCCAGCCGGAGCCGGGCTCGCCGGTGCCGGGGTAGAGCCTCTTGCCCCAGCCCATGTTCGCGGACGTGACGCGGGACCGCTCGTAGTACCGGCCGATCTGCACGGAGGCCGGGCTGGCGTTGGTCAGGTCAGGCCGGACCTGCCACCAGTACTCGACATCGCCCAGGAGCGGCTGGCGCAGGTCGCGCAGAATGAGGGCGATCTCCCACATGTCGCCGGTGCATTCGTCGAGGTCGGTCGTTTCGGTGTCGAGGATGGCGAGCTTTTTCACGGTTTCTCCCAGGTTAGGTTGGGTCGCCCTCCGGGCGGGCAGGGGTTGGATTGCGGTACCGCTATCAGCGCGCGGCGCTGCCAATGTTGTCGGCCATCGCCACCTTGACGAGGACGAGCAGCGCGGGCCGGCAGTCCTCGGGCAGGTGCCCGAACGAGGCCAGGTGGTCGATGTGGCCGTGCTCGTCGATCCAGTCGAGCACTTCGTCAGGCGTCCAGACGAGGTGGATGGCCTGGCACTGCGTGACAAGGTCGCGCAGGGACATCATTCCCTCGCCGTAGGGGTTGAGGAGCGGGGCGTCGAATACGGAGAGCAGGTTGCTCATATGCGGGCCTTTCAGGGTGAGGGGGGCTGGTCAGCGGTAGTAGCCGGGGCCTTTGTCGCCGCCGTGGGTGCGGACGATGTGCTCTTCGTCGGCGGTGAGCGCGTGGGCGGGCAGTGTTTCGACGCCCTCGCGTCGGGCCTTCCAGATGCGGTGCCAGCCGTCGATGGGGATGTTGCCGACGTCCGCGAATGGGGCGAGGATCAGGGGCTTGGCCAGGTCTACGGTGGCGGCGTAGTCCTCGTTGACGTGAACCAGCCAGAGCAGCGCGGCGACTTTCCCGACCCGGATGTAGTCGGGTTCGCGTCCTTCGACGATGCGCTCGGCGGCAGTGATGTTCCAGGCGTAGGGGCCGAAGTGGAACACCTCGTGTGTGCGTGGGGCCTGCTCGGCTGGCTGGGGTGTGGGCATGGGCTCCCTTCCGGGTGGCGTGGTGTTGTCCGCTGGCTTGCTGATAGCGGTTTCGCTATCAGATGTCGTATTGATCTTGTTCTACGTTCGAATCACCTCCGATAATAGCATTTACTAGACCGATATATAGCATGTAGAGGTGGGTAATAACTATCGCCGTATCGATCATCTATGCTGTCCTGCGACGCGACAAGACGTCGGAAACCTCGTAGCGTTGGAAGCCACGCCACACCACCACCAGGAAGCCACGCCGCCATGCCAGACAGCCCCAGGCCGCCACAGCCCGCCTTCCTTGAGCCCGACGCCGCGACAGCACAGCAACCGACAGCGCAACCGCAATCAGCGCGCACCGCGCCGCGCCGCATCCGCAAGCCGAAGTGGACCCAGCTCCGCCCCACCGTCGCCCGCCTGTACACCGACATCGACGAACGGCTCACCACCGCGCTGGAAGCCACCGGCATGGGTCCGCAGGAGACGTTCGAGCTGGCCATCAACACCTACTGCGACGCGCTGCAGCCACCCATCCCGCCCGAGATGCCGCAAGACGCGGACCTCAAGATTCCGCGCGACCCCAACCAGCCGCCGCCCGGCACGCCGGCCGATCGGCCTACCGCGCCGGCAACCGTCGTACGGCTCAAGAGCAACACCCGCGCTCGGCTCGTTGCCGCGTGCCACCAGGAGCAGATGGGCGGCAAGGCCCTCATCAACGACGCCCTGGAGGCGTACCTGGACGAGCTGGATCTGGAGCGGTAGCCCGGCCAGCCGAAGCGACAAGGCCGCCGCCACAGGTCATGGCGACGGCTGTGGTGTTGGCGGTGACGGGGCGCGAGCCGTCCCCCGATCAGCTCGCGCCCCGCGTCTCACCCGCGCGGACCCGGCTTCCTCACCGGCCGGACGGCGCGGTTGTTCTGCACGTACTCGCGGACGGTGCGCCGGAACGTCGGGTCGTTGAACCGCTGCTTGAGACGGCCCATCTGCTCGGCAGTGAGCGCATCCGCCTTCCCCACGTCGAGGGAGTGCGCGAGCAGCGCGTGCCCTTCGGCGTCCGTCAGCAGGTCACCCTCAGCGGGGCGGCAGCCGTACGCGCACGGCATCGTCTCAGTGGCCCCCCACAGCCTGCACAGCATGGGTCGGACATCGTACACGCTGCACCGGTTGTCCTTGTCGAGCGCCGGGCAGGTGTAGTCACCAGTCTCGCCCAGCTCGGCCAAGGCGTCCCGACGATGCGGGATCTTCACCCCGCGTTCCCGTATGCGCTGGTGCTCACGCGGGTTCATCCCGATGGGGCCGCACGCTTGGTGGCACAGGCCCTTGCAGCCCACGTCGGGGACCTCGGCGTACAGCCCGTCGAGGGCGGCGTCCATATCGGATCGTTTCAATGTGGCGTTTCCTCCGGAAGGGGGTGTCGGCGGCCCCGCGCCCCCGCAGCGGGACCGCCGACGAGCTGGGGCTAGTTGTTGACGGCGTCCTTGGCGCGCTTGCCGGGCCGGAACCGCATGCCCCACTTGCCGGGCACGTTGACCGACGCCCCGGTGTTCGGGTCCCGGGCCACGCGGGCCTTGTGGTAGACGCGGTCGAAGACGCCGAGACCGCCGATGCGGACCTCTTCTCCGCTGGCGACGGTCTTGACGATGATGTCGATGAACGCCTCGACGGCCCGCTCAGCGGCCGCCCTGGTGGGAGCGCCGGTGCGCGCGCCCCATTCCTCGATCACATGTGCCTTGTTCATGCGGTACTCCCCGATGTGCCGATTGTTGACACAGAACAGTAGTGCACGCAGCAGACGCGTATGATACGTCAAATGCGTCATTGGTGGACGGGGAGAGGGCATCCTTCTACATAGCCGGGTGCTGCACGGCGGCCAAGCGCATGGCAGCATGTACGAAATGTCGATGCAGACCATCTACAGCTTCGACGTAGCGATTGACGGCCGACACTGCCTCCGCGAGCTGGAGTACTGTGGCGTTATGCGCGTGGAGGCGGCGATCAAGCTCTCCCCTCGCGCCCAGCGGCGAACTGCGCGAGTTGAGCCAGTCCATCTGGTCACGCACCCCTTGGAGGCCGAGCGGGATGTCGCACTCCGCAACCAACACCGCGGCCCGGAGAGTCTCGTTTGGCGAGATGCACCCTTCCTTGACGGCGATCAGATAGAGAACCGCCATGTCGCGCCGCAGGTCGTACGCGTAGTCGTACACTAGTTGAACTGCCTGGACGACCCGTTTGTCCGGCTCGGTGTAGTAGCGCTCGTTGTTGCCCCTGACCTTGAGGCTCAATTCGAGCGTGGCCCTGAGCTCTTTTTCCCACTCCGCGCTTATGCGGAGCGCGTGCGCGATCGTGGCAACGAGCGCCGCGCCTGAGATGGGGAAGGGGTCAAGGGGCACTGATTCTCCTCTGCTTTTGAGGGCTCCCAGACCGCGCGGCGAGGGTGCCGGTCGACATCCGCGCAGGTAGAGGCAGTTATCGGCCACCACGAAGAGCGCTAAACGCCCGCCACGTAGATTTTCTACATATACCCTTCGGGTCATGGCGAATACTTTCCTGCGATCAGGGCGTTGGCCCGCTCGTACGCCTCCTCGATGGGATGCCGTAGTTCTGCGCGACGATGAGGTCTACCAGGTCGTTGACGGCGCGGGCGGCGTTCCACGCGGAGACGACCCGCACGGCCTGGTCCCAGTCGGTGGAGGCGACGAGCTCAGCGAAGCCGATCTCGTTGACGGCCATGTCGGTGGCGTCCTGCAGCAGGGCGCGCCTGCACTGGTCGAGCGGTTCGCGGCAGTGGAAGCACGTAACCATCAGGGGTCCTTTCAGATCAGGGCGAGTTGTTCCAGCTCGGGGGCAGGGGCGGGCGGGGGGACCTCCAGGGGCCGGGTCCCCCCGAGCTGGTAGCGGCCGTCGTACGGGTCGCTGGTGAGGGCCTGCACGTCCACGAGGGACGGCGCATCCTCCAGCAGGTGCCATCTCCAGCCGAGGACGGCCGGGAGGTGCGCATCGGGGCCGTTGGTGAGGAGCGTCCCGTCCGCCGAGTCGGCGTCCATGACGCGGGCGGCGTAGCGCAGCCGTTTCAGCGAGTTGACCCGCCCGACGTGCACCCACAGCCCGGCCGCGGCCGCGGTCCGCGCGAGCACGGCGGCCGCCGGCGACAGCTTCCAGGCGGTCGAGCCGCCGACGAACAGGCAGTCGAAGTCGTCCCAGTCCCACCAGTTGCAGAACTCCATGTAGTCCTGGGCAACCAGCGCGACCGGATAGCCCATCTCCCGGATGCGCTGCAGAAACGGGTACGACCGGTTGATGGTCGCGAAGGCGTTGCCGACGACGTCGGGCGCGGTCGCGAACAGGCACCGGCCGGCGAACTCCGCGCGTTCCTCCAGCCAGCGCATGTACGCCTCATCACCGACGTACGAGCTGCCGAAGATCCCGGAGTCGGCGGCCCACCACCCCTCCTCCGGGACGCGGTTCCCGGAGGAGGGGGTGACGATGGCGCCGAGCCGGCCGCCGTGGATGTGCTCGCGAATCCGTGCGGTGCTGGGCGGCGCGAGGTACAGCATCAGCAAGCCGCCGCGGCGAACAGCGCGCGCTGTTTCGCCTTCCGGCGGCGGGTGATGAGTCCGGCTTCGTACCGGCGGCGCAGCTCGGCGAGCGTGAGCGGCCGTTTCACGCCGCGCACGGTCTCGGTCAGGATCGCCACGTCCTTGCCGTGCTGCTCCCGGAACCTATGCTCCTGGCGCTCGGCCTCGGCGTACCGCTCGGGGAACATCACCAGCGTGAGCAGTCACTGCTCCCGGCCGGCCCGGACGCACACCCCGCCGCAGTTGTTGTGCTCGTAGCCGAGTTCGTACAGCTCAGGCACGCGGATGTCGAGCGCGCGGCATTCGTCGAGCATGCGGTCCTTGTCCCAGTGCGGCTCGTCGTCCATCGGGAACTCGACCCGCCACGGCGACCAGCCCTTGACCACGCCGGGAATGCGGCGCCGCTCGGCGTGGTCGATGCCGACGTACACGATCGTGTCCGCCGGATCGCAGTTGGCTTCCAGCCACTTGCGGCACGGGATCTGCTTGAGCCGCTTGGTGCATGGCGCGAGGCGGGAGTTGCCCAGGAAGTGCTCATCGAAGAACACCTCGAACGGGGTCCGCCCGTCCGCGACGACGACGGGCGTAACGCCGAGGTGGGCGCTGGCGTCGTCCATGAACCGGTACAGGTCCGGGTCTTCTACCTGGGTGTCGGCGAACAGCAGCACGAGGTCGTCCGTACCGTGCTCGTCCTTGACTCGCTTGGCGGCCCAGAACGAGCCGATGCCGCCGCTCATCTGGATCACATGGCGGATGGCGATGACGGTCTCCTTCGGTGGTGGGGATGGGGTGGGGCCCCGCCCGCACAGGGCGAGGCTGATTGCGTAACCGCTATCAGGCAGCAAGGTCGTAGGCGAAGCGGTCCAGCTCGATCCCGAGAATCGCCTCCACAACCGCGCAGGTCAGGATCTCCGCCATGGGCGGCGGGACCGCGTTGCCGATCAGCTTCACCTTGTCGCGCGAGGAGTCGGCGACGAACTCGTAATGGTCGGGGAACGACTGCGCCCGCCGGAGCTCGTGAATCCGGAGCATCCGGAACAGGATGGACGACACGTCGATCTGGCCGTCCGAGGTGAGCAGCGCCCACCGGTCACGGGTCGGCAGCGTCCCCACCGGCTCGTTCACGCCCTGCGTGCGCCCGTTGCCGTAGTACGCCATCAGCAGCGCCTCCGGCATGGGCAGGCCGGGCGGAGCGGTGATGAGCGACTGGTGCCCGGTCGTGGTGACCGTGCGCATGTGCTCGCTGGTCGGCGTGACGTGCTCCCGCCCGTCGCCCTTGGAGCCGTTGTTGCGCATGAGGAGCGAGGGCGGCGGTGTCCACCCGGGCGGGACGCCGAGCCCGTGATGGAAGCCGCCGGCCGTGACCGCGTGCGCGGGGTCCGTGAACGCAGGCCTCGACTTAAACTCATCACCGCCGCCACGGAACGGGAACACCAGCGGCAGCATCCCGTCCTTCATGTCCGGGTCGGTGGCCAACGCGCCGTTCGCGCCGTCCGAGACGAGGGTGGCCAGCGGGTCCTTGGTCGGGTTCGTGTTCCTGGCCCGGTCCGACCGCAGCAGCGTCATGAACGCCGGGAACGCCCCCGGCTGAGCGTCCGGGGGGAAGGCGACGCCGTCCTCGTTCCGGGTGGTGCTGGTCCGCTTCAGAAGGGAGACCGGCCGCGCTACCTTGCCGTCGCGGCCTTCGCACGGCACGACGAGCGCGTTCGCCTCGCGCGTCGTGAGCGCGGGGATCGGCTCGTCCACTCCCCTGGGCCCGTCGTTCCACGTGCCGCCCGCGGGCGTGATGAACGGCTTGATCCAGTGCTCCTCAACGCCGGCGCGGATACGGGCGATCGTCTTGGGCGCCAGGCCCTCGGGCTTCTTCTTCGTCTTCTTCCGGGACCCGATCGGCGTGCCGAGGTCGGTCCAGTCGATCGTGTACGCGGCGGGAAGCACCGGCGGTTCGATGATCTGGTTCTGGCAGGCCACCTCGGGGCACACCCACACGTACTGGCCGTTCTTGATGCCGTAGACGCCCATGGCCACGCCGCGGCGCTTCCACGCCCTGACCGCCTGCACCCATGCTTCGTGGCGGGGGCAGAAGGCGTACGGGTCGAACCACTTGCGGTAGTTCGGCAGCCGCCCGACGCTCTCGTGGATGGCCGAGACGAGCATCCGGTCACGGGACTGCGGGGTCGGCAGCGTGGTCCGGCCCTGCACGTGCGCGGCGTTGACGGCGTGGATCTGGATGATGTAGCCGAGCTTCCGCAGCTCCCGGATCCACCGGTCCCAGTGCGCCCACAGCCGCGCCTGGACGACGTTCTCGACGCCGAACCCGAGCACTGGCTTGCCGTGCTTCTCCTGGCAGTGCCGCAGGTAGGTGACGACCTCCTCCATCAAGGCGCGGCTTCTGATGCGGGTCTTCTGGTGCTCGGTCAGGTCGTCCAGGTCGTCGGCCCACAGGGCCATCTGGTTTTCCTTGTCGAAGTACCTGACCTCGCCCGATGCCGTGCTGAACGCCGGACAGGCCGGGCTCGCCCAGAAGAACGAGGCGTACGGGAACTTCTCGATGGCGTCGGCTGCCTGGACGTCGCCGAGCCAGAAGTCCACGTGAGGATGGTTCTGGACGTACGTCCACTTCGCGGGCTTCGCATGGTTGGCGGCGAACTTCAGCTTCGTGCCGGGCACGGCGGCGATGCCGGTTCCGGAGCCGCCGCCGCCGGCGAACATCTCGACAACGTCGATGTCGTCGGGGAAAAGCCTGTTCAGCATGTGAGGGTTCCTTAGAAGTCGAATGTGAGCTGGGCGGGACCGTTCAGGCCGGCCAGCCACGCCTTCTCGAAGGTCTTGAAGGTCTTGTCGTGCGCCAGCGCGGGCGCGACGACCAGGGCGTGCTCGACGCACGGGTAGTAGAGGTTCCGGGTGCGCAGCCACACCCGGTGGTGGCGGCCGTCCGTCTCGACCTGGCGGCCGAGCAGGTGGGCGGCCCGGTACAGGTGGGTGAACGCTTCAGCGCGTGTGCCCTCGACCAGCAGCTCCAGCGACCGGTACGTCTGGCCGCGCGCCATCTGGTCGCCGGGCTTGGCCGCCATCGCGCGGCGCACGTCGTAGACAGCCCACGGCAGGTTGCTGAGACGCCGCTCGAACATGTCCAGCAGCGGCCCGCTGCCGGGCGTCGAAGCGATCAAGTCGTACAGCTGCTCGCCTGCGAGGAGCCCTTGCCGGGGGTTCACCGCGACCGCCAGGTGCTCCATCGTCAGGCCGAGCAGCGCTTCATAGGGGTTGGCCAGGTAGCGCGGAATGGTCCGGTCACGGCCTTCTGCCAGGGAAAACGCGTATGGACACTGCACGCAGGCGCTCTTGGGCCAGACCACGCCGAGCCGGTCGAGGACGTACTGCTCGCAGGTGGCGCGGTCCCAGCCCCACTCGATCAGCGGGTACGACGGGATCCGGTTCGGCAGGCCGAGCGGCATGTCCTTCAACATGCGCTTGACCTCACCAGCCTCGAACCCGACGACGTGCACGAACTCCTCGTCGCCGACGATCTCCGCGATGGCCTGGTCGAGGACCCAGCCCTTAAATTTCAGCGAGCATTTGCGCACTCCTCCGGACTGAGGGACGGTCGCCACCTGCAGCAGCTCGTCCGACAGCCGGTACGCGCCCGGCGCCGACGACAGGCACAGGATGGGGTGCGTGGTGTCGTCGAGGGTGACGATGCCGTCTTTCTGGCGGCGGCCGGCTCGGGCCACCTGCACGGTGCGGACGCCGTGGCGGGCGAGCAGCGGGTATATATGCTGCTCGACGAGATAGGCGGTCTCGACCCATTCGTCTCCGGTCTGCGCGGTGACGACTACGAGGTCGCGTAGGTCGAACCAGCGTGAGCAGGGCTCGGTGAGCCAGCGCAGCAGGATCGCCGTGGAGTCGAGGCCCATCCCGTACGAGAAAACGATCTTCATGGGGCCTCCGGGGAAGGCCCCCGCCCGGACGGGGCGGGGGCGCGCACGATCGGCGGCTACGCCTCGGCGGGAATGACCACGACGACCGTGTTGGCGTCGGTCGCCGGGGCGAACGAGCCGGCGGGCAGCGGCTCGAACTCGCCGCCGCGTTCCTCCACCAGCGCGCGGAACCGCTCAGCCGCCTTGGACTGCTGGAAGATCACCCCCGCGCCCATCACCGCGACGAGCCGGCCGCCGGGCTTGAAGAACTGCAGGGCGTGGGTGACGTGCAGGATGTCCTTGCCGCCGGAGAACGGCGGGTTCATCACGATCCGGTCGTACGCCTCCTGCTCCACCCGGCCGGTGATGTCGAGGAAGTCCCGGCGGCGCAAGCAGTTCACGCCGGGCACACGCTCGATGAGGACGTTGGCCAGGTTGCGGTCAATCTCGACGCAGTCCACGACCCCGCCCCGCTCGACGGCCGCCAGCGCGATATTCCCCGTCCCAGCAGACGGCTCGAGCACGGCCATGCCGGGCCGGATGTCGGCCAGCTCCATCAGCCGGTCCACCACGACGGGCGGGGACACGAACGCCTCCCGCCCAGCGCCCACCTGCATGTTGCTGGCGGTCTGCGCGGCCGCGCGCAGCTGCGCGGTGTCGAGCTTGGGCACATCGACCTTCGGCGCCGCCGGCCGGGCGCGGACGGGCTCTCTGGGCGCGATGACCGCGGGCTCGTCGCCGTGCGGGCACTCGACGCCCCTGATGTCGGTGAACTTCACCTTGTCGGGCCAGGAGTAGCCGGACTCCACCGACACGGTGACCCGGTTGACCTTGACCACGGTCCTCCGCCTCAGCCCCCAGTAGGCGACCGTGTCGCCGACGTGCACGTTATGCGGGCCGTAGGTGACGTGAGTTCCCTCGGCTTCGGCTGCGGCCACCTGCTCCCCGTCGTAGGCGAGCTGGTTCTCAAGCTGGGTCTTGCGGGCCAGCAGCTGCTCGCGATAGTGGCCGGTCGCGGGCTTGTGCTCCTCGATGTAGTACGGCCTGCCCTGGTGGTCGAGGTGCCGCCGGGTGTAGCCGTCCAGCGCCTTTTGGATCTTCCGCAGCTCCGACTCGGCGGTCTTGATACGGCGGGCGGTGACGCGCGGCCGCGCGGAGTAGGCGGCCTGGCGTCCGACCGCGTTGGCACGGCGGGCCGTCTCCTGCGCCGCCTTGTCCTCCTCGATGCTCTTGCGCATGGCGGACTCCATGCGCTTCTGGTCGCGCCGCGCGCCCCGCTCAGAGTGGTGGCCGACGAGGATGGGCTGCCCGCCCGCGAACCGCTCCGAAAGCTGGTGAGCGCGCTCGGCGTGCGCGGCCGATTCGCCGGCGCGGCGTGCCGCCTTCGCCGCGAGCGCGTCCCGCCGGTCCTCCAGCCGGTCGGCCTTGTCGGCGAGGACCTGGGCGCGGTCGCGCGGGGTGTCGTCAATCTCGACGGTGACCTCGAACCCGGCCGCACGCAGCGCCTCGGCCGCGCCGTTGATCTTCCAGCGCTGGGCGACCTGGTCGCGGGACTGGCGGATGCCGATCATCCGGATCGAGCGGAAGAAGTGGAAGCCGTGCTTGCGGAGGATCTCCCACGCGCCGTCGCCCTTGACCGTGCCGGTGACCAGGGTGCCCTCTTCGTGGGTGTGGCTGATGGTGATCACAGGTCGGCCTCGCCCTCGTCCTCGGCGTCCAGGAGCTGGGCCTGCATCAGCTCGACGACGAGCTCTCGGGGCGGTCTGCCGCCGGGCCGGGGCGCGAACACCGCGCAGTCCGGCGGGCACTGCGTGGTCCGGTCGTCCTCACCGGCCGGGGTGGTGCCGCAGTGCGGGCACGTCACCACCGGCCGGGTCTGGACGACGTCGAACGTGCCCTTCTTCACGTAGAAGCGAGGACCGCGCCGGCTGGACTGCCACCCCTCCTCGGCCTCCTTCTTCTCCTCGGCCTTCTCCTCGTCGGACTTCTTCCGGCCGATGTGGCGCCACGTGCCGAGAGACTTCTCCCCCTCGGCCACACAGCGGCCCTGGGCCAGCCAGTAGTCGAAGCCGCCGCAGTGGGTCAGCGGGCGGCGCTGCGCAGCCAGCAGCGCGACGTTCTGCAGCGAGTAGCCGGGGTCGTCGCTGGCGGGGTCCTCCTTCCAGCCGACGCTCGCGGCGATCGAGCGGAACTGCTCCAGCTCGGCCGGGTCGGACAGGCACAACACCGCGTAGGCGTGCAGCGCCTCCCGCGCCGCGGTGCGGCTGGCGGTGGCGCGGTCCTTCATGGCCTGCGTGACGCGGCGGCCCTTGCGGGGCTTCTTCGTGGTGGTCGCCATGGTGGCGTTCTCCTTCTGCGGCGAGTGGCGTTGATTGCGGTTGCGCTATCAGCGGCTAGGAGTGGACGATCTCGTAACCGTCTGGGAGTGACACCCGGCGGGCGCACTGCTGACACTCGAAGCCGTCACTCTCGAAGCTGTAGTCGCCGAGGTGCGCGATGATCGCGCCGTCCTCGGAGACGCACAGCTCGTTGTCCCGGGTCGCGACGTCCAGCTCGATGATCTGGTCGGTGGCGCTGCAGTCGGGGTATGGGCAGACGAGCTTGCCGTCCTCGATGAGCACGGTCGGCTCGTCGTCCTCGTCCTGGTCGTTGGGCAGTTCGTCGTTCATCCCCGGCAGGGGGACCTCGCAGCACTTGGACACGATCGTGCCTCGCGAGTCGCCACGCGTGATGATGCGGGAGTTCCTGCCGCACGAGGGGCAGACGCGTCGCTCAACGCCTGGCAGGTCGTCGTCTTCGTCGTCAATTTCGGTGGCGAAAGTGCTCAGCGTGCTCACTGCTGCACCGCCGTCGTCTCCTCGGCGCGGACGTGCGTCGTGTAAGGCTCGCCCACGCCGCCGGCGTCGTAGTGGACGACGAGCCGGACCTTCGTCTCGTCGTCGGGGATGATGTTCTGCACCGTCCCGGCCTGCTCGCCGACGATGACGCGCTGGCCGCGGCGGAACGCCGACATCTGCTCGCGGTTGCCGCGCAGGTAGCGGGCCAGCAGCCCGAGCGACAGGATGCTGGCCGGGTTGGTCTGGCCGGGGTACTGGATGGCGGCCGCGAACGCTGTGCCCGCCTGGAAGCCGACGTAGATCTTCCAGTCGTCGCGGGTGAACTCCAGCTCGGTGACGCCGTCCGCGAAGGACGGGCCCGTGGTGACGGCCCAGCCACCCATGTTGGCCTTCGCGGTGATCACGCTGTAGCTGGTGTTCGGGTTGACGGCGGGCCGGACTCTTCTGGTCACCGTGTTCCTCTCGGGATTGAGTCGGACACGGCGCGGGCCGTGTCGTAGAAGGGGTCAGGTAGGTCAGCGGGGGCGCCGCAGTGGCACAGGCCGGTGAGGACGACGCCGCCGCGTAGGTCGATCCACCACCGGTCGGCGGTGGGCGGGAAGTGGTGGTCGAGCAGCAGCCCAGCGATGTGGTTGCGCTGCCGCATGCCGGGGTGGGCCAGCCGGCCCACCAGGAGGTTGAGGTGCGGGTACGCCTCGACCTGGCAAATCTCGGTGTCGGTGTCGCCATCGCCGAGGCTCAGCACGCCGGACAGGTAGGCCAGGTCCAGCCGTTCGCCGTCGTCGGTGAGCAGCAGCGCCACCCTGGCGCCGCTGTTCAGGTCGGTGGTGAGCAGCAGCCCGGTCACGGTGCTCGTCACTGCGCGTCCTCCTCGCCCTCGTCGCTGAGGTCGTCCCGGCCGTGCAGCAAGTCGATGACGGCGACGGTGGTGTTGTCGCGGCCGCGGCCACGCTTGGCCAGGTCGAGCAGCTGCGTCGCGACGTACTCGCCGTGCAGGTCAGGGATGGCGACGCGCGCCAGGTCGTCCAGCATGGCGTTCATGTGGTCGAACCGCCCGAGGAGGGATAGGTGTGCGGAGACGCCGTCCGACGCGAGGATGATTCGGGCGTAGTCGTCGGTGGAGGTGTACAGCCGGTGCGGCCACCCGCCGGCGGCGCCCTTGTGCTTCTCCTCGACGTTGCACGGGGTTGAGCAGGGGTGACAGGACGGCGTTGTCAGGGGAACGACCTCGCCGTCTTGCTTCACCGCCCATGCAGGCGAGTCGCCGACCCAGCCCAGATCCAGCCCGCCGCTGGTGATCGCGGCCACGACAGCCGTGGTGATGCCCTCCTGGCCGGGAGGGGCCTCCTCGTTGCGCCGCTGCAGGTAGCCGCGGGCCGCGTACAGGCCCTCGACCGCGCTGGCGGTTGAGCCGGTGACGGCCGCGCTTACCTGGGCGCTGATCTGCGCGGCCTCAGCCGCGTCCGGCTCGTCGCCGGCGCCGTCGCACACCGCGACGGCCAGCGCCGACGCGCCGTTGAGCACGGCGACGTAGTCGGCCTGGTGGTGGCGGCCGTTCTGGATGCTGTCGTAGTGGACGCGGGCGACGCCCGGGATGTAGAGGCTGTTCATGAGGGTTCGAGTCCTCTCAGGGCCGGAGTTCGGGCGGGAGCTGGGCGATGGGGATGCGCTGGACATAGGCGCCGTCGCCCCAGTTGTGGACGGCGTTCCAGGCGTGCGCCCGCGCCCACTCGCAGGGCACGGGGTGCCGGTTGTTGGGGTCGGGCTGTGGAGGCGCGCACGTCTTGCACGGGGCGCCGGTGACGTAGATGTTGCGGCCGCCGTTGGGGCTGACCGCCGCGTAGGCGTAGCCGCGCTCCTGGTCGAGGAGGTCGTTGCGCACGGCTGTCTCTACCGGTTTCGCAGCGTCGGGAGGGAGCCGTCGTGGTCGTCGTATCCGGCGTCTTCAAGCTCGGGCTCCTCCGACAGGGACCGGATGTAGCCCAGGGCCTGGGGCATCGTCCACTGGCTGACGCGCGGCACTCGGACGATCCCGGCCAGGTGGTGGATCAGGGCACGCCGGTCAGCGAGCGTGGCGTTCGGGTCGCCCAGCAGTTCCGTCATGCAGATGTCCATCACGGCGCGGACCATCTCGTAGCCGCCGGCCTGGTCGTTGCCCGGCACGTGCACGGTCTCGCCGCAGCCGATGTGCCGGTACGCCTGGTACCCGTTCGGCGCGGCGGCGTGGTTGCCTTCCTCCCATTCAGGGCTGTTGGCCAGGTGGAGGAACGCCAGATACCACGGGGCGCTCAGCTCCAGGAACGTGCGGCTCTTGGTCGTGGTCATGTCGTGTCCTTTCTCGGGAGAGAGGTAAGAGCCCGCCCGGGCGGCGGCCGCTGGCGGGCGGCTGCGGTCAGTTCCAGCGGGTGGAGCAGGCCACGTGGTGGTCATCGGGCGGCGCGTCCTGGTGCGCAGAGCAGTCGCCGCACTGATCGTCGATCTCCACCGGGAACGCGTCGGTGACGCTCTCCATCTGGCCGCTGTCGGCCTGGTCGTCGTCGAGGTAGCGGCAATCGACGATGACGCCGGAACACCCAACTGCGGCGCACCAGTACAGCCCGTTCCACTCGGGATGGTCAGGCTCGACGAGGGCGCCACCGGGCAAGCACGGGTGGAACCCCGCGAACGAAGAAATGTTGCCGCACTCGCAAGTGATGTCGTCGTACTCGTCCACCGTGACGACACCCGGCGGCGGCCCGTCCGCCCTCCGGATCCGGACGGGCTTGACTAGCCGCGCCGCCTGGCCACCGCGCCGGTGGGACGGGTAGGCGATCACGCCGTCGTAGGCCAGCCGACGCGCCTCCCTGCACTGCGGGGAAACGCAGGTCGCGGTCAGGTACGACCCGTCGCAGTCGTTCTCCACCGCGCGCGGCCGGGCGCGGCACCAGCTGCAAGCGGGCACCTGCTCGACCTGCAGCGGCAGCAGGGTCGCGCGGACCGTCAGCCCAGCGAGCCGCGCCGCGCGAAGAGAGCGGACCACTCGGGCGAGGTCGGTGGTGGTCTGCGGCTCGAACCAGTCGTAGCCCGGTAGTTCCAGTCGGTAGCGGCGGACGGCAACGGCGACGTGCTTCACGAGATAGCTCCCACTCTGGGCGGCCTGTCTGGGCCGGGTGTGTGCGTTACGCTGAGATGCGCTAGGTCCTCGTTGTGGCGACGAAGGGACCGGGGCTTTTTGTGGTGTTGGTGATGGCCGGGCCTGTGGCGGGCCCGGCCATCGGCGTTTCAGACCGTGGGCAGGACGCGCAGGGCCTGCGGGTTCACGGGCTCGACCCACACGCCAGCGGGCAGCGGCACCGGCTCGTACACGTCCGGCAGGTCCTCGGAGATCCCGCCGTCGCCAGCGAGGTACGCCCAGTCGGTCAGGCCGTGCAGCCAGACGATGACGCGGCCGCCCCCGCCGTCCCAATCGGCGTGCATGACCTGCGGCGCGTAGTCAGGCTGGGCGCGGAAGTGCTCGCCGATCGCGTCGGCGACCTGCTGGGCAATCTCGTCGGTGACTTCGGTGACGGCCGGGGCCTGGTCGAGGGTCAGGTGCATGGTGATTCCTTTCGGGTGTGCTGAGGGCCGCCTTGCGGCGGCTTGGGATGTCGGTTGCGGTACCGCTATCAGCCTGCGCGAGCGGCCGTCATCGCCTCGAGCATCGAGATGTGGCTGACCATGGCGAGGTGGATCGCCTCGTCGGCCATCCCCCGGCCCCAGCCAGCCTCGGCCAGGACCTTGATCAGGGCCTCGCGCACGTCGCCGTAGGCACCGCCGACCTGGACGGCCAACCGCTGGTTGTCGGCCCGGTCGAGCAGGTGCAGCGTCTCCAGCAGGTGCTCGGCGATCCCTCGGGTGCTGGTGTCCAGCGTCGGCGCGGTCACAGCCGTCCGTCTACGTAGGCGACGGCCTCGGCGATGCCCTTGCCGGTCTCCAGCGCGCGGTTGACGGACTCGATGGCCAGCGCGCGGTCCACGGACTGCGTGGCGAGCAGCGCGACCAGCGACTCCCGGACCGAGGTGTAGACGGGCCCGAAGTGCGGGCCGGACTCGACCTTGAGCGCGGCCGCCTTGCGCAGGCAGTGCAACAGGTTGTCAGCGAGCGCAATCGGCGGGGCGGGCAGGTCGATGTTCTCGTCCAGGTCGCCGAATTCGTTGATGACGTGCTGGATGACCTTCATCTGGTCGGCGCCAGTGAGATGGTCGAACGTCGCGGTCTCGTGCGGGTACGGCGTGGCGCCGATGGTGCGCTTGTACTCGCCGGACAGGTCGTCGTAGTAGAAGCCCGCCATGGCGAACACGCTGGCCGTCTCTCGCTGGAACTGGTCGGGGGTGGCGGCCGGCCCGGCCGTCATGCGGGCGATGGTGTGGAGCATGTGGGTGGTGGTGCCGCCCGCGTCGCGGACATCTTCGACGGCGTGCAGCAGCTGGGTTCGGGTGGGGGCGGTCATGGTCTGCATGTTGCGGCTCCTCGTGAATGCGGCGGCCCCGCGACCGTGGCGGTCGCGGGGCCGGGTGCCGGGAGGTTGGTAGCGCCGCCGCTATCAGCGCGTTTAGGCTGGTCAGCGGTGCTTTTGTGTGGTGCTTGGATCTCCAAACTAACACATCTAAGAGGTGTGAACATACAAAGGGTGTACCGGTGCGGGTCTCTGCTTATCACAGTTCGATTACCGTCTCAGACGCATTCTGAGCGCATGAACGCGCTAGACGCACCAGATGCACCAGATGCACCAGATCGCGCGTCTCCGTGGATCTCACGCGCGCGTAGCGGTGATTCTGCGTAGCCATCACGGTGAGCCCCCGGCTTTACGACGTAGATTCGGATTTGTCGTTTTGTCGGTACAGCCGAGCGGTCCGAGCCCGCATCCGCGCCCGCGCCAACGACACCCGCCGCCGCTCCGACTCCTCATCCATCACGCCGGGCTCTACCACCAGCGGTGAGGCTTCCACGAGGTGCGGCCACGACTCGACCACCTCCCGCGCCTGCCGATCGATCCAGTCCCACCGCCGCTCCCCCGCCTGCCGCCGCTTGGCCTCCAACGCCGCACGCGCCGCACGGAACGCCTCGGACGGGCCGGACGCCGGGACAGCGACAACGGGCGCGGGCGCGAGCACTTCGCTCCTGCTCGGCCGCGCTGCCCGCACGAGCGGGCCGCCGGCGCGGCGGGCGTTCTGCGCCTCCAACTGCGCACGTCGAGCGTCCTGCTCGGCGCGGAGCTGGGCGGCCGCGGCCGCGAGCTGCTGCGACTTGCTGGGCAGGGGCCGGCCGTGCTCGTCGAGCCACGCTGACAGCCGGAACCGCACCCAGCCGGGGACGTTGCGGATCTGGTGGCGGCTCGTCCAGGTGTAGGTCCAGGCTGTGCCGTCCGGCTGGTGATCCAGGGCGTGCAGCACGTCATTGGCGCTCCACCCAGCGGCGACAAAGCTCCTAGTCAGGTGCCGGATGTACCAGGGCGACAGCGGCCGCAGCGTGGTGCTGGTGTCGTGGATCTTCTGCGCGATCTGGAGTGCATGCTTGCGGGTCCCTGGCGTGGCGGCGGCCTCGGCCGTCGTCGCGATGCGGTGCGTACGGCGCGAAGGTGATCTTTCCTCGCCCGCGTGCGTAGGACCTTCCTGTACTCCCCTACGGGAAGTACAGGAAGGGGGTTCAGTTGTCGTTTTGTCGGTGTGCGCATCGTTTCCGCCTAGCTCGGGAGCCGGGACGCACAGGACCCACACCGCCGCCCGGTTCCCCAGGCCGTCGTCGTCGAGCCCGCACCGGTTCCCCCTGCGGAACCGCACGGTTGTGCCCGCCTCCACGACACCTAGGAAGCTGCGCTCACGCAGCCAGCGGATCCAGCGCTTCACGGTGGACAGCGCCAGGCCGAGATCGTCAGCGATACGCTGCTCGGTCGGACGGGTAGTCCTCGTCGCCCAGTCGGCCCAGTCCGCCAGCTTGGCCGCGACCTCCGTCAGGTTCCGGTAGGCGTGACACTTCAGGCCGAGCGCGTCGGGGTGCTCCTTGACAGAGCGGAGGAACGCCTGCTGAGAGTGGACACGGCGCATGCCCTCTGGAACGGCGGACAGGATCGCCGTCCGGGTTGGGATCAGCGAGGGTTGTGTGGCGTTCGGCCGCGGGCGCCGGCGGTTCGGGCGTGCCGGAGCGAACGCTTGGCGAGGTGATATCTTCGTCTCCAAGCATCTAGGGGCACCTCCCGATCGGCTTGGGCGACCAACCTGTGGGCCGGTCAGGGGTGCGGTGTCGCTGGTGATGTGGTGAGGCGCTCTCCGCTTTGGCGGGGGGCGCCTTTCTCGTTGTCTGGCCGGATCCGCTCCTGAGGGTGGACGGTCGGGGGCTCCCGCCATGTTCCGGTGCTCTCATGTGGTACAAACAATAGTAGACGCATCTGACGCGTCAGATCCACCTTAACGCGTTGAATGCGTTCCCACGAGACGCGTGTGCGTAAAGATCACTAAGCGCGAAAGGGCGCTCCCAGACGGTGGTTCGCGTGCTTCTGCAGGCGCACACCAGGCACGGAGCCAGACCGGAGCAGCCAACGCGCCGGCCACAACCCCTCAAGGAGAAGTGCGATGGCCCGCGTTAAGGACCTGTGGTTCAAGACAGTGACGGACTCGGACGGCGCGTTGCATCGAGAAAGGACCGCCCGGCATGGGAAGGGGAAGCGCTGGTTAGCGGTCTGGACGAATCTCGAAGGCCGGGAGCAGACAAAGGCATTCGCTAAGAAGACCGAGGCCGAGAAGCATGGCTCGATGATGGAGGCCGACAAGGCACGGGGTAACTACGTCGACCCGAACGGCGGCAAGACGCTGCTATCCGCCCTCGTCGAGGGTGAGGATGGCTGGCTGGCGTCGCTTGAGGCCGACCCATCCACCCGACAGATCTATGAGCGCTACTGGCGTGTGCACGTCAAGCCGAAGTTCGGGAATCGGGAGATCGGCTCAATCCGCCCCAGTGAGATCCGGAGCTGGGTGCAGCACCTCACCAAGAGCCTGGCCAAGAGCACCGCCCGGCTTGTGCTGCGGTTCCTGGAACACCTCTTGAACAGCGCCGTTGATGACGGCTTGATCGCCAAGAACCCGTGTGCGGCCAAGTCGGTCACGAAGCCCAAGGCGCTGAAGAAGAGGATTCAGCCATGGCCTACGGAACGGGTTCTCTCGATGATCGGTGAGCTACCCGACCGGTACGCCATCATGGTCATCCTCGGCGCGGGCTGCGGCCTTCGACAGGGAGAGATCTTCGGCCTCGCGGTGGACGACGTGGACTTCGGAGGAGGCGTCGTCCATGTGCGGCAGCAGGTGAAGCTCATCGAGGGAAAGCAGTTGTTCGGGCTGCCCAAGCACGATCGTGAGCGCACCGTTCCGCTCCCCGACTCAGTCGCCGCAGCCTTGCAGGACTACCTTGCTCGGTTCCCGGCCTGCGAGATAACTCTGCCTTGGGAAGAACTGACCGGAGAGCCACGAACCCTCCGTCTGGTTCTCACCAGCCGAGTGCCCAAGGCGTTCAACCGCAACTACATCAACAGGTTCATCTGGAAGCCCGCCCTTGAGCGGCTGGGGGTGATTGCCAAGGACCGACCCACCCGGAAGTTGACGGGCCGTTCCAACCAGACGGCACGGGAACATGGCATGCACGCGTTACGGCACTACTACGCCAGCGTGCTGCTCGACGCGGGCGAGTCCATCAAGGCGCTGGCCGAGTACCTCGGACATTCGGATCCCGGCTACACGCTCCGAACGTACACACACCTCATGTCAGGTAGTGACGGTCGGACGCGGAAGGTGATCGACGCTGCTTTGGGCTCAGAGGACCGGGAAACCGGAACAGAGCCGGAACAAGCCGCCCCCTAGAAGGGGATTCGCCTGGTAGAACGGCCACAAATCTCAGTAGACGGAGATGTGCGGGTGGTCGTAGTGGTTGGCCGTGGCGCCGCCGCGGTCCGACATGGTGCGCCAGGTCCCGGTGCGCACGTGCCAGATGCGCTGGCGGTAGATGACGTACATGATGGCCAGCCGCCTGGCGTTCTTCACCGCCCATTCGGCGATCTCGTCGCCGCGCTCGACCTCGGCGGCCGACGGCATGGCTCCGCCGCGGCTCAGCATGAAGTCGCAGGCCCGGCCGAGGGGGTGCTCGCCGCCGTCCTGGATCTGCCGGTAGCACCCGATGCCGAACGGCACGTCGAACCGTTCCTGGATGAGGGTCCGCACCAGGCGCATGCGGGGCGTGATGTGGTCGGCGCCGTCCGGAAGCTGGGGGACCCAGGT
The DNA here is from genome assembly GCF_043204415.1 of Nonomuraea sp. NPDC047897. NCBI lineage: Bacteria > Bacillati > Actinomycetota > Actinomycetes > Streptosporangiales > Streptosporangiaceae > Nonomuraea > Nonomuraea sp. NPDC047897. Next base: position 320,722 of record NZ_JBIDCC010000005.1, read on the forward strand.
GCCGTCCGAGCGCCGCACGCCGGGGGCCTGGTGAAGCTGGTCGATCTTGTCCCGGATCTTCTCGATCAGCTTCTCGGCGCGGGCCTTGCGGTCGGCGAGGTCCTCGACCTGGTCGCCGAGCCGGCGGGAGCGGGCGGCCGCCTCCTGCTGGGCCCGGCGGTGGGTGTCACGCACCTGGGCGAACCCGCTCAGCCGGGCGCCCTGCTCGTCCACCAGCTGCTGGGCGAAGGCGAGCCGGCGCAGGTAGTCGTCCGTGCCGGGTGAGGCCCGGACGAACATGGCAGGGAGCGGTGAGGCGTTCATGTAGCCGGTGACGGCGATCCTGCGCAGCTCGGCGGACTCACGGTCGAGCACCTTCTGCGCGGCGGTGAGCTTCTCGCGGGCCGCCTTCTCGGCCTTGTCCGCCTTCTCGTGGGCGATGCGGCCGTTGTAGTAGTCGGTGATGAGCGCGTCCGACTCCTTCTGCAGGGCGGCGAGCTCCTTCTTCAGCTGCTTGACCGTGGGCTTCGGCGCCGCCTGCGCGGGGGCCGTGTTCACCGCGAGGGCGACGGCCAGCACCGTGCCGAGGAGGCGCAGCGCGCCACGCCGGCGGTCGGCGGGGGACGCAACCGCCACAGTGCTCCTTCACCCGTGCCTCTTCTTCCGAGGGAAGATAGTAGGGGATCACCCCACTTGGCCGTACATCTCCACCCTCCGCCACTCTGCCTGCCACCCTGCCTGCCACCCTGCCGCGGCACGCCCGGCCGGGCGTGCCGCCTGGGCTAGGATCGACCCCATGACAGAGCTGGACACGATCGTCGACATGTCCGACCCCGCGATTCAGAGAATCGTCGACGTCACCCGGCATTCGAGGTCCAGCATCAAAACCACATTGATCGAGGACACCGAGCCCCTCATCCAGTGCATCAGGACCGGGGTGCAGTTCGTTGAGATATACAGCAGCGACGGCAGTCCGATGCCGGAAGAACTGCTCGCGCTGTGCAGGAAGCACGACATAGCGACCCGTCTCGTCGACTCGTCGATCGTCAACCAGTTGTTCAAGGGCGAGCGCAAGGCCAAAACGTTCGGCATCGCGCGGGTCCCTCGTCCGTCCAGGTTCAGCGACATCGCAGCCGGCGGCGGGGACGTCGTCGTTCTCGACGGGGTGAAGATCGTCGGGAACATCGGCGCGATCGTGCGGACGTCGCTCGCGCTCGGCGCCTCGGGCATCGTCCTCGTCGACAGCGATCTCGCCACGGTCGCCGACCGGCGCCTCCTGCGGGCCAGCCGGGGCTACGTCTTCTCCCTGCCCATCGTTCTGGCCGGTCGCGAGGACGCGATCGCCTTCATCCGAGACCGCGGCATGCGGCTGATGGTGCTCGACGCCGACGGCGACCGCGAGGTGAAAGACCTCGCCGCCGACCCGGGACAGCTTGCCCTGTTGTTCGGCGGCGAAAAGGGAGGGCCTTCCGAGCTGTTCAGGGAAGCGTCTTCGGGCACGGTCTCCATTCCGATGATCAGCTCCACCGAGTCCCTCAACGTTTCGGTCTCGGTGGGCATCGCGTTGCATGCGAGAATCGACAGGAATTTCGCGGTCAGCCGATGACGCCTTCCCACCGGATCGACTCCTGAAGGCCGGACGGTACGTCACCGATGCGGCTCGGGCCCAGGGTGACCGGTGTGCAGGACCCGGAGCCGATCGGGCGCCGCGGGATCACGGTCGACGACCTGGACGGGCGGCCAGGCCCACTGCCACACGCTGATGCCCGGCATGCGGGAGAACCGGATCCGCCCGCGGGTGCCTTCGACCGCGACGCGCGGCCAGGATGCGGCGGTGCCCGCCCGGTCCGCGCCGTGCGAACGCAGCACCTCGGCGAGGACGGCGACCGTGTCGTAGCCCTCGAAGGCGACGAAGGACGGTGCTTCGGCCAGCCGCTCACGCAGGGCCGTCCCGACTCGTGCGCCGAGTGGCCCGAGGCGCTCGGGCAGGTAGCGCAGGAACGGGATCCCGGCGCCGTCGTCGCCCAGCGACGTGGCCCATGCGGCGAACTCCGGCTGCCCGGCCGGAGCACCGATCATGATCTCGGCGAGGCGCCGGTCGCGGCGGACGGATCTGACGATCGACACCGCCGGCTCCGGATGGCCGACCAGGAGGAGGAGGGCTGTCGCGCGATGGCCGGCGAGCTCGTCGCACAGGGCCGTGGGGGCGAGCGTGCTCATGTCGAGTTCGACGACGGTGCCGCCGCGTGGAGCGAGGTGGTCCCGCAGGATGCGGGCCCCGCAGGCCCAGTAGACGCTCGGCTGGGTCGCCACGGCGATGCGGCTGTGGCCCGCGCCGAGGAGGAAGTCCGCGTAGATCCGCCAGCCGTGGGACTGCGCCGGGGCCAGGCGCGCGACCCATTCGGTCGGCTGTTCGGTGAGCGCGTCGAGGACCGCCGACGAGCAGAGGAACGGCAGGCCGAGGGCGTCGGCCCTGGCGGCGGCGGCGCGGGCGACGACGCTGTGATACTCCCCTGCCAGGGCGGCCACGCCCAGGCGGGCCAGTTCGTCCACGGCGGCCGCGGCCCGCTGCGGATCGGCCGCGGTGTCCCGGACCACCAGTTCGAGTGGTCTTCCGCCGACCCCGCCGGCGTCGTTGACGTCGCGAACGGCCAGTTCGAGCCCGGCGAGCAGGTGCCGGCCCGCCTGGACCCAGCCAGGCCGAGTCAGCGGGACGAGAGCGCCGATCCGGACGGTCGATCCGTCGGTTCGCTCCGCTCCAGGTGGCGACGGTGGCGATGGTGGCGCGGTCATGCGCTGGTGTCTCCCGAGTGACTCTGCGGTTGCGGTTCGCACGGAACGTCCGGAAAGACCGTCACATGCTGCGGTTGCGAGGATACGGTCACTGAGCGCGAGACGGCTCAGGGGCCGGGTCGGACGTGCCCGTCTCAGGAGGTTCGACGCCGGACCGTAGCGGTCCGGTGATCCACCGCGATATCCACATGTGTGCCGGTGACTCCTGACTGCTGGACACGCCGCCCACGTCTTCCGGAGGACCCATGCGTCCGTCTCGACCGGCAGTGCTGGCCGCCCTCGTCATGCTCGCCGGGTGCGGGTCCCCGCCCCCGGCCGCGCTCACGCCGCCGCCGACCGTCGCGGCCGCATCGCCATCGCCCCCGACCTCACCCCCCGCCTCGCCCCTGACCTCGCCCCCGCCGTCCCCCTCGCCCCCGACCTCGCGGGCCACGCGGCCGATCGGGATCGGCCGGCTCGTGGGCACCTGGGTGGCCACCGGCGCGAGCGATTTCGGTACCGCCGAGCTCGTCTACCGGTTCACCGCTGACGGCGCCTACAAGCACGCGTCGGTTCTGCTGCAATCCAGACCCGCCGGGGTGTTCACCTTCACCGTCGCCGCCAAGGGCAGGGCCACGCTCCGAGGCGACACACTGACCCTGCGCCCCACGTGGGGAACCAGGACGCTTAAGGACCCCGAGGACCCCTCGCGCGACTACGAGCGGCCGCTGTCGTCACTCGCCCCGGAGCGCTACCGGATCCGGTGGTCCGGCACCGGTCTCGTCCTGACCGGCGCGAACGGCTCCTCGTCGCACTTCGAGCGGCAGGACTGACCTGGTGGCGCGCAAGGCGAAGCGCGGCGACCCGCGGACACCGCGCCCGCGCACCGGCGACACATCGCCCTTCGGCAAAAGCCTGCGACGCGTCCGCAGAAGCCTCGGCGACCCCGCGAACCTCCTCCAGCTCGTGATCGCCCTGCTGACAGCGCTGCCGGTGCTCGCCGGCGCGCTGCTGTCCTCACAGGCCTCCGACGACTGGCAGCAGGCCCTGCGCGACGACATCAAGCGTTCCGCGGCCGCCCTCGAAGACATCCGGTTCGTCTACACCGACGAGGCCAGGCCGGCCTTCCGGATCGCGATGGGCGAGGTGCGGGCCGAGGAGCTGAGGCTTGAGGGGGCCGGCGCGGCAGCCCGGTTCGAGGCAGGCGCCGAGGCCCAGACGGCCGCCCAGCTCCGCTTCGCGGAACGCGGCAAGGGCACACTCGTGGACGGTAACCGCTACCAGGCGCCTGACCACTCCTTCGACCTTCCGCGCCGCCTCGCCGACATTCGCGCCCGGCACCCCGGCCTCGTACGTCTCGATCCCGACGCGGCCCAGCGGGCGGGCGACGAGACGGGCGGAAGAGCGTTCCTGCTCTCCTGTCTGGTCTTCCCGCTGGTGGCCGGTTACCTGCTGCTGCAGGTGCGGATCGTGCGCCGGCGGACGCAACGCCGCCGGGCCCGCGACGCCGCGCTGATCCCGGAGCCGATCCGGCAGGACGCGCGTCGCGTGTCCGTCAGCGTGGCGCTGCTGGCCTGGCTGACGGTCGTCCTGGTCGCGCCGTTCCAACTGCTGGCCAACAACACTGAGCAGCGCGAACACGCCCTGTCCGCCCGCCATGCCAACCGCCTGTCGGCCACGATCGAGGCGAGCGGCATCGTGGCCTCGTTCGGGGCGGACGCCCGGAGGGTGGCCCGGGAACTGGGCGTCCGGTCGGCAGCCAGGCGGTACGTGCTGATCGACGCGACCGCGACGGAGTCGGCGCAGCACTCACCGGTCGCCGAGGCCGATGAACGCACCGCGGCCCGCTCGGAACGGCTGCTGCGGGCCATGGGGAGAATCCCCGGATCCGCCGACGGAGTCGACCCCGCCACCCGCGCCCTGCTCGCCGGAGACAAGCAGGACCTGGACCGCCTGTCGCGCGCCCAGGCTCGCCACGCGGACCTCGCGGACGGCGCCGGCACGCGCGCCACGCGGCTGACCGTCGCCCTCCTCTTCGCGGCGTTCGCGTTGAGCCTGGCGTCCTTCGCGGGCTCGGTGCAGGTCAAGAAGCGCGAGCGGCTATGGCGCGGGTGGTCACGTGCGATGCTCGCGATGGCAGTGTTGATCACCGTGGTGGCTTCGCTCGCGTGAGGTGTCCTTGCCTCCGTACGTGGGGTCCGCTCAGCGGGCGCCGGTGACGAAGGCTCGGGTTCCACGTGCGTGGCAGGGTCATGACGCGTCCAGAAGGGCCGCCGCGCAGTCGGCGACGGTGCTCTCGGCCGACGCCGGGATCCCATGGCCGGACGCGAGGTGCCTGCGGACCACGGCGTAGGGCAGGTCGACGGTCGCGATGACGATCCGCTCCGCGTCGTCCCGGCCCAGCCGCCCGGCGAGGGTGCGCAGGGCGGCGGCGACCCGGCCGTTGGCCAGCTTCAGCCGTTCCCGTGCCGCCGCCGGCCAGTGCCGCTCGTCGAAATCCGCGGCGCCGTACAGCAGGATGCCGCACTCAGCCGGATGGGCCCGGCTCCAGGCGACGACGTGGCGGGCGGCCGCCGGGGCGGCTTCGATGGCGGGAACGGTCTCCAGCGCGGCGAGGAAGCCGTCCTGGAAGCGTTCGACCGTACGCAGCCAGAGGGCGGCGAGCAACGCGGAGCGGCCGGGGAAGCGGTGGTAGACCGACCCGCTCGGCGCGCCCGCCTCCCGGGCGACGGCAGCCGCCGTGACGGCGCCGGGTCCGCCGTCGGCGGCCAGTGCGACGGCGGCGTCGAGCAGACGGTCGGCGTCATGCCGAGGTGGTCGTCCCATGCGGGCCACGATACGCTTTTTAGCGATATCTCTCTAAAAAGGAGTCTGCATGACCAGGAACCCGCCCGCTCTGCGGTCCCTCATCGAGGCCGGCGACTTCACGGACACCCACATCGCGCACGCCGGGGGGACCCTGCGGACCTTCGTCGCGGGCTCGACCGGCTGGAGTCCCGGCTGGCTGAAATTCCTCTACCGCGTCCGCTCGGTCTTCGCCAGGCTCCTGCGCACCGCCCACCCGGACGTCCGTCCCGGGTCGGGCGGCATGGGGCCGGACGACGTCCCCTTCACACCGGGGCGTCGGATCGGGTTCTTCACGGTCGTCGAGGGGGCCGAGGACCGGCACCTGCTGCTGTCGGCCAGCGACTCGCATCTGGCCGCCCACCTCGCGATCATCTCGGACGGGGGCGGCCGGTTCCGCCTGGTGACCGTGGTCCGCTACCTCCACTGGACCGGGAGGCTCTACTTCGCCGCCATCCGTCCCTTCCACTGGCTGGTGGTACGCGGCATGGCCCGCGCCGGAGCGCTGGGCGCATGAACACGGGCCGCCGGGCGGACCCCGCGGACATCAGAGGCCCCGGCCGACGGGTTCCCTCGGCGATCGCCGGAACGTCGGCGCGGTGCCTGCCGCGGCGCCGATCAGGCCGCCGGGGCGGTCAGCGGGGCTGTGCTCGTGAGGAGGCGGCGGACGTTGCGGGCGGCGGCGCGGCCGGCCCGGTTGGCTCCGACGGTGCTGGCCGAAGGACCGTAACCGACGAGCTGGACGCGCGGGTCGGCGAGTACGCGGGTGCCGTCCACCGCGATGCCGCCGCCCGGCCGTCGCAGGTGGAGTGGCGCGAGATGGTCGAGCGCGGAGCGGAACCCGGTCGCCCAGATGATCGTGTCGGCCGGTTCCTCGTGCCCGTCGGCCCACGCCACCCCGTACGGGGTGATGCGGGCGAACATCGGCAGCCGTTCCAGCGCTCCCTTCGCCAGGGCTTCGCGGACCACGGGCGTGTGGCCGAGGCCCGTGACGCTGACGACGCTCTGCGGCGGCAGCCCCGCCCGGACGCGGGCCTCGACACGGGCGACGGCCTCCCGCCGGGCGTCCTCGCCGAAGTCGTCCTCGCGGATGACGGGCGGGTGGCGGGTCACCCACAGGGTCCCGGCGGCGACGCCGGCGAGTTCCGCCAGCACGTGGGCGGCCGAGTGTCCGCCGCCCACCACGACGACCCTGCGCCCGGCGAACTCCGCCGGCCCCCGGTAGAGGGCGTAGTGGAGCTGCCGTCCCCGGAAGTCGCGCGCTCCGGGGTAGTACGGCCAGTACGGGCGGGTCCAGGTGCCGGTGGCGTTGACGACGGCTCGCGCCGCCCACCCGCGCCCGGCGTGCGGGCCGGCCGGGGCGGCGGTGACGAGCAGTCGGTCGCGCGGGCCGGGCGTGACGGCCGCCACCGTGACAGGGCGCAGCACGTCGAGGCCGACCTCGCGCTCGTAGGCGGCGTAGTAGGCGGGCACCGCCTCGGCGGCGGGCCGCCGGCCGTCCACGTCGGGGTCACGGCTGAGGCCCGGCAGGTCGAAGATGCCGTGCACCTTGTCCATGGTCAGCGTGGGAGACCGGTGCCGCCAGGCCCCGCCCGGCCCCGCTGCGGCGTCGAGCACGACCGTCTCCAGGTCGAACCGGCGCAGGAAGTACGCGCTGGACAGGCCCGCCTGCCCGGCTCCGATCACCACGACGTCGATGTCCTCCACGCCTCTGCCAACCACTCCGCCGCCCATCGTCTTCCCGCCGTCAGCTCGTCTTCCCGCCGTCAGCGGACGAAGGCCACGGCGCAGGCCGAGGCGATGAGCGTGGTGAGGACGACCATGAGCAGCACCGTGCCGAGCGGGCTGGGCCGCTCGCGCGGCGGCTCGGCTCGTTCGGCGCGCGGGCGGGCCGGCTGGGACGGCTGAGGCGGTGACGGGGTCGGTTCGGGGGCGGGCGCCGGGCGGCGGCTCGGGCGGACGGCCGGCACCTCGGCCCGCACGGCGCTCGGGGTGGGCATGGGGCGCGGCGCGGCGCTGCGCCGGGGCCTGCGGGTCAGCGTCGGCGCGGGCTTGACGGGCTTGGACGCCGTCGGCTCGGGGGTCGGCTCCGGCTTGCGCGTGGGCTTGTGCGTGGGCTGGTGCGTGGGCGTCGGCCGCGGGCGGGGAGGCACGGCCGCGGGGACCCGGCCGCACGCTCCGACGTGCACGGTGAGAACGGGCGCGTCGACGCAGATCGAGACGGGCGGGGCGCTGCACGGCCCGAGGCCGAGCCGCAGCACGGGAAGGTTGACGCACACCGAGAGGCCTGCCCGTGGCCGCTCCACCGGCCCGGACCCGGCGCCTTGGGACTCGGCCGCCGCGGGGCCGCTCGCCCCGAGTGCCAGTAACGTGCCGGCGAGCATCAGCCGGACCCGCCTGCCCCGGCCTGACGTGCGGCGGGCGGAGGGACGCCCGTGCCCGCCCGCTGCCCACCTCCGGTGCGTCGGCCCGCCGGGGCGGGGGAAGGGGGACGCCTCGCATTCGGGGCGGGTGGTGCCTTCGGTGGGTGCGTGTGCCGGCTCGCGTGAACCCGTTGCCCCGCCCATGGTCACATGCCTCCGGAAATCCGGGTGAACTCCTCCAGTGCGCCGCGGAAGGCGTCGGGGCCGACGGCCAGCGGGCCGTCGAAGACGCGGGAGATGTCCCACGTGAGCAGGGCGCCGAAGCCCAGCAGCGCGGCCATGGCCAGCAGCGGGACGAGGGCGGTGCCGCGCGGCCGGGCGCCTGCGAGAAACGGGAAGACGATCACGAGGAGACCCGTGACGACGGTCAGGACCAGGACTCCGGGCGGCGGGGTGGCGGCGGCGTCGGCGGCGCGCAGTGCCCGCGCCCCGGACAGGGCCGCCAGGTGCTCGAGGACGTCGGCCCGCGCCTCCGCCGCGCCGGTCTCCGTCGCCTCCATCGAGGTCACCCGGGTGCGCAACGCGTCGAGGCGTTCGGTGCCCACCGGATGCAGCCGCCCGTCGCGCATGGCGTCCCACTCGTCGCCGACGACGAACGTGAGGTAGTCGCGCAGCCCGGCCCGCACCGTCTCGGGCCCGGTGCCGGACAGGCCGGCCGCCGCCCAGTAGGCGTCGACGGCCGAACGGCTCTCGGTGAAGGTGTTTTGTCTGGCGGCGTCGGCCGTGGTCCACGGGACGATGATCGCTATCGCGAAGACCAACAGGAACAGGGCCGACAGCATCGACCCCGCGTGACCCGCCGACGGTCCGTCGGCCCGCCCGTCGGGACTGCCCTTGTCCGCCTTCTTGAACATGAGCGCGGTGAGCGCCACCACGCCCACTGCCGCCGCGACCGCAAGCGTGTACGCCACCATGACGATCTCCCACCCCCTGGCGAATACTGAACGTCACTTGACTATCACACTCCGCAGTCAATCGTGAAACCGGCAGGCCAGCAAAGTGAGTCCGTCCAGCCACTGGACGGACTCCGGCCACGATCCAGCCGACCGGAATCCGCCGGAGTGCGCCGCAGCGGCGTGTTAGCCTGCACCGACGGTCCGCGGCAGCGGCCCGGCCCACCCCGCACACCCCGGCCACCGCGACTCCGTGACGCTCGGGCGGGTGACCTGCGGGCGTCAGTTACCCCTACATGGCGGTATGGCATATTTCATGCACGAGTGCATGGAAAATTCGCATTAAGGTTGTTTGGGTGTTGTTTGAGAACGATTGGGCGGCTTCGCCGCTGCGTTGGCTCATGGAGACGCTCGGTCACGCCCAGCTCGAGCGGATGGCCGCCGAGCCCGGGCTGGTGGCCGCGGTCGACCAGCACGCCGCCGAGCTGCGGGAGACCATCTCACTCGACCGCGAGACGCTGGGCGACTACCTCCTGGGGTTCGCCGACGAGCTGCGGGAGCGCAACTGGAGCTTCCAGAGCCTCCACAGCGGCCACGACCCGGCCGCCGTGCGGCTGACGGCGATCTGCTGGCTGGCCCGTGAGCTCAACCTCCTGGACGAGTCCCCCGCCTGAGACGTCCGGGCAGACCTCACGCCCGAGACGTCCGGGCAGACCTCACGCCCGAGACGTCCGGGCAGACCTCACGCCTGAGACCTCCGGGGCGAACTGCACGCCGAGGACCTCCCCCCGGCGAGCCTCTCCCGCGAGCCCGCGGCCCCACGGCAGCGGCGGGCGACCGGGGCCCCGAGGCCGCCGGTCGCCGTCTTGCTCCGCCGCGATGATCACTCGACGCCGGTCACCGGCCGTCAGTACTCGGGCCGCCGACCGGTGTCCGGCATGTCCGGACGGGTGCCCGGCATGTCGGGACGGGTGCCCGGCATGTCGGGACGGTCGGCCCGGGCGCCGGGCTCGCCGCCGGTGCGGATGGGCGTGGTCGGCTCACCGGTCGCGGGCGTGGTCTGCGGCGTCTGCTGGGCCGGCGCCATGTGCGTGGCGTCCTGGCGGCCCCGCTGGTACGCCTCGGCCTGCGCGCGGGCCTGGGGCGCCTGCTCCTCCATACGGCCCAGCCAGCGGTCCCAGCGCTGCTGCATGGGACGCACCAGACCGCCGCCGACGCCGATCGCGATGATGGCGCCCACGGTGGCGAGCACGGTGATCAGCACCGGCGTGGTGACGGTGGTGGCCACGCCGATCTGGTTGAGCGCGGCGATGATGCCCAGCGCCCAGATGAACACCGAGGCGGCGGTGGCCAGCCACCGCCCGTAGGACAGCCCGCCGAGCGCGCTGCCGACGAGGTCGCGGACGGCTGCGGCGATCGCGCCGGCCACCACCACGATGATGATGGCGACGACGGCCCTGGGCAGCCAGGCCACCACCGCGGTCAACAGCGTGGAGATCGGGTTGGGCCCGAAGACGCTGAAGGCCAGCTGGAGGGTGACCAGCAGGATCGCGTAGTAGACCAGCTTGCCGATCAAGCCGCTGGCGTCGTAGCGGCTGCGCTCTAGCACCCGCCCCATGCCACTGCGCTGGACGGCACGGTCGAACCCGACCCGATCCAGGATCTTGTCGACCGCCTTGGCCAGCAGCTTGGCGATCAGCCAACCGATGATGAGGATGGCGATGAAGGCGACCAGCCTCGGGACGAACGCCACGACCTGCCGCAACATGTCCGTCAGGCTTTGGCCTAGGTTGTTGTCCACGGTTTCCTCCTTCGAGGCTCCAACGCAGACGCGCTACCCGCACAACGAGGCTTCACACACGTACTGCGACCGGACATGCGCCCACCGCCATGAGGACCAGAGCAACTACCGAGTGTGATGAAAGACTGCGCAGGGTAATGATCACGTATGTTGCGGATCGGCACCTCCGGCAGCGCCGGCTCGGCGGACGTGGTCATCTGCGGGTGGCGCGACGGCCGGCGTCCCCGGCTCAGGACGGGGGTCAAGCTGGTCTTCCAGGCGGGCGGCACGCTCCCCGACCTGCCCGGGCTGCGGGTCGGCAGGCGGCCGGCGCGCGGCGCCGAGGAGCTGGCGCGGGCGTTGTGCGAGGGGTTCGACGTGGTGGTGGCCGAGGCCGGCGATCCGGCGGCGCCCGTCGTGGCGGCCGGCATGTGGCACTACGGCTGGACGGCCGGCGACGTGGGGCCGCTGGCCGGGGCGACGGTGGCGGGGCTGGTGCTGGCGGGGCTGCGGGCGCCGTGCGCGCTGGAGGTCCGCGCCGACGGCGGGGCCACGCTGGACTGCGGGTCCACGCCCGGTCACGAGGTGACGGTCGCCGACGTGCTCGCCGGGCTGGCCGCCCGGTTCCGGTCCGGCCGCTACCGCACGCCGGTGGTGACGGTCCCGTTGGCGTCCGTCCGGCTGACGCAGGAGACGTGCTCGCGGGTGCGCGTCGCGCCGTGCGCGGGCGAGCCGGTGTACCTCGCGCAGTCCGGGCGGGTGCAGTCTGTGTAGGTACGCATCGAGACCCCTACGCACGGGAGCAAGCGTGAAGATCACAGGAGTGGAGCTGCGGCGCATCGCGATGCCGCTGGTGACGCCGTTCCGCACCTCGTTCGGCACCGAGACGGCCAGGGATGTGCTGCTGGTCAGGGTGGTCACGCCGGAGGCGGAGGGCTGGGGCGAGTGCGTGGCCATGTCGGAGCCGCTCTACTCCTCCGAGTACGTGGACGGGGCGGCCGAGGTGATCCGCCGGTTCCTGCTGCCCGCGCTGCCCGCGGAGGTCGACGCGCACGCCGTGGGCCGGGCGCTGGAGCCGGTCAAGGGGCACCGGATGGCCAAGACGGCGCTGGAGACGGCGGTGCTCGACGCGCAGTTGCGGGCCGCGGGCGAGTCGTTCGGCCGCTATCTCGGCGCGGCCCGCGACCGGGTGCCGTGCGGCGTGTCGGTGGGCATCATGGACTCGGTCCCGCGGCTGCTCGACGCGGTCGAGGGCTACCTGTCCGAGGGGTACGTGCGGATCAAGCTGAAGATCGAGCCGGGCTGGGACGTCGAGCCGGTCAGGGCGGTGCGGGAGCGGTTCGGCGACGGGGTGCTGCTCCAGGTCGACGCCAATGCCGCCTACACGCTCGCGGACGCGCCCCGGCTGGCCCGGCTGGACGACTTCGACCTGCTGCTGATCGAGCAGCCGCTCGCCAACGACGACCTCGTCCAGCACGCCCGGCTGGCCCGGCGGCTGCGCACCCCGGTCTGCCTGGACGAGTCGATCGAGTCGGCCGCGCACGCGGCGGCGGCGATCGAACTGGGCGCGTGCTCCGTCGTCAACGTCAAACCGGGGCGGGTCGGCGGCTACCTGGAGGCGCGGCGGATCCACGACCTGTGCCGGGCGCACGGGATCGCGGTGTGGTGCGGCGGCATGCTGGAGACCGGTCTCGGCCGGGCGGCGAACGTCGCGCTGGCGGCGCTGCCGGGTTTCACGCTGCCGGGCGACACCTCCGCCTCGCGCCGCTACTTCGCCACCGACGTCACCGAGCCGTTCGAGCTGCGTGACGGCCACCTGGACGTGCCGACCGGGCCGGGGCTGGGCGTCGAGCCGCTGCCGGAGGTCCTCGCCGAGGTGACCACGGCCACGGAGTGGATCCCGCTCTGAGCCCGTGCGGGGTCTCCGGCCGCGCCGGGTGACCCCGGCGCGGTGCCCGACCTCGGCCGGCGCCGATCCGGGGCCGCCTCCGGGCCGCCGGGGTCGTGCCGGCGGCCCGGAGGCCGGGCTCAGGCCGGGGCGAAGCGCAGGCGGAAGGTCGCCGGTGCGGCGCGCAGCTCGTACGCGGGCAGCGTGCCCGGCCCGCAGCTCGCCGTGCCGATCCCGTGCTGGGCGTGGTCCAGGTTGACGTGCACCCGGTCGCCCGGCACGAGGTCGGGCCGGTGGCTCGCCCGTTCCAGCTCGGCCGTCGTCCACCGCCGCACGGTGAGGCCGAACTCCGGATCGCCCGTCACCCGCACGCCTCTCCCGTCGTCGCCGGTCAGCTCGGCCCAGCGGACGCCGGCGCGGTGACCGTTCTCCTGGGGGTACACGTACGGGGTCTGCAGCTCCTCGACGGTGGCGCTCCACCGGCCGACGCGGGCCGCCATGCCGGTGTCGGGGTACGCCTCGCCGGGGCCGCGGCCGAACCAGGTGACGTTCCCGACGGCGGCGGGCAGCGCCATGACGACGCCGAGGCGCGGCAGCGGGACGGTCCAGTCTCCTTCGGGGACGACCTCCACGGTCAGCTCCAGCGCGTCGCCGGCGGCGGTCCAGCGGTAGGCGGCGCGCAGGCCGAGGTCGGTCGCGGCGGGCGCGACGCGGGTCAGCACGGTGAGCCCGCCGCCGTCCTCCTCCACGGCGTCCACGCGGTGGGTGAGCCGGTGCAGGCCGAGGTCGCGCCAGGCGGCGGCCAGCCGGCCGTACCGGTCGTTGTCGGTGGGCGCCCGCCACAGTTCGAGTCGGGGGCCCTCCACGTCGAGGCCGAACAAGCCGGCGAGCCGGCCGGTGGCCGTGTCGAACCGGCCGCCGCCGAGCACGATGCCCGCGGCGTCGCGGGCGAGAGCCGGAGCGGGGGCCGGAGCGGGGGCCGACGCCGGGGCCGGAGTGGCGCCGAGGGCCCCGGTGGCGGGGCTCTGGGTGGCAGAGGCGGCGGCAGGGGTGGCGGCCGGGGCGGGCAGGCGGACCTGGCCCCACGCGACCTCGTGCCCGGCCTCGGCCCACGGCTCGTCGGCGGCCAGCACGGCGCGGACGGTGAGCCAGCGTTCCCCCTCCCCCGCCGGGGGTTCGGGCAGCTTCACCTCGCCGCCGTCGGCCGGGACGTCGAGGGCGTGCGCGGTGACCGGCTCGCCCTCGGCCTCCACGGTGGCCGTGAACGCCAGGTGCGCCAGGTCGCGGTGCTCGTGCGGGTTGGACACGCGCACCGTGCCGTCGCCGAAGGTGAACCGGACCGGCTCGAACACCTTCTTCAGGTCCAGCAGCCCCGGTGACGGCGTGCGGTCGGGGAAGACCAGGCCGTCGATGACGAAGTTGCCGTCGTGCAGCGGCTCGCCGTAGTCGCCGCCGTAGGCGTGGCCCAGCGCGGGGTGCGCGAGCCCGTGGTCGATCCACTCCCAGACGAACCCGCCGGCCAGCCTCGGGTAGCGTTCGAACAGCTCCTGGTACTCCGCCAGGCCGCCGGGGCCGAGGCCCATGGCGTGGGCGTACTCGCACTGCAGGAACGGCATCGCGCGCCGTCGCGCGTCCAGCTCCGGGTCGGGCAGCGGTTCCTCCGTGCCGCGCCCGATCGCCTCCACCTCGGCGTGGCTCGCGTACATCCGCGAGTAGACGTCGGTGTGGGCGCACGACCGGTCGCCCTCGTAGTGGAGGGGCCGGGACGGATCGCGCTCGCGGGTCCAGTCGGCCATCACCGCGAGGTTGCGGCCCGTGCCGGACTCGTTGCCGAGCGACCACATGATCACACTGGGGTGGTTCTTGTCGCGTTCGACCATGCGGCGCATCCGGTCGAGCAGCGCCTCGGCCCAGCGGGGGTCGTCGGTGGGGTTGCGGCGCCAGCCGGTCTTCTCGAAGCCGTGCGTCTCCAGGTCACACTCGTCGATCACCCACAGCCCCAGCTCGTCGCACAGGTCGAGGAAGGCGGGGTGGGGCGGGTAGTGGCTGGTGCGGACGGCGTTGACGTTGTGCCGCTTCATGAGCAGCACGTCCTCGCGCATGGTCGCCAGGGGTACGGCGCGGCCGTGCAGGGGGTGGAACTCGTGCCGGTTCACGCCCTTGAGCAGCAGGGGGCGGCCGTTGGCCAGCAGGACGCCGTTCTCGATGGAGATCGTGCGGAAGCCGACGCGCAGCCGTACGGACTCGCCGGGGAAGGCGACGACGGCGTCGTAGAGGCGCGGGGTGTCGGCCGACCACGGTTCGACGTCGACGGTGACCGGGGTTCCCGGCTCCAGGCCGTCGATGCCCAGCTCGGGCAGGCTGAGCCGGCCGCCGTCGGCGTCGAAGCTCAACGTGCCGCGCCCGTCGGCGTAGGAGGCGCGCACGAACACGTCGGCGGTCGAGCGGGTCAGCGTGACGTCCCGGAAGATGCCGGGCAGCCACCACATGTCCTGGTCCTCCAGGTAGCTGGCGGCCGACCACTGGTGGACCCGGACGGCGAGCACGTTGCGGCCGGGGCGCAGGTGCGGCCCGGCGTCGAACTCCACGGGCAGCCTGCTGCCGGTGGTGCAGCCGAGCTCGTGACCGTTCAGCCAGACCCGGGCGAAGGAGTCGACGCCCTCGAACCGCAGCCGCCCGCCGTTCCAGCCGGCCGGCAGGTCGAAGGCGCGCCGGTAGTCGCCGGTGGGGTTGTCGGACGGGACGTGGGGCGGGTCGACGGGGAACGGGTAGACGACGTTGGTGTAGGCGGGTGCGCCGTGGCCGTGCAGCGGCCAGTGCGACGGCACGGGCAGGTCGTCCCAGCCGGAGTCGTCGTAGCCGGGGTCGGCGAAGTCGGCGGGGGCGTGCGCGGTGGGCGAGAGGCGGAAGCGCCAGGCGCCGTTGAGGTCGAGGGCGGGGGCGTCGGAATGGAGGGCCGCCCGGGGGGCGAGACGGCCCGAGCCGGGGGTGAGGTCTGCGAGTTCCATCGCCGCAGAAGCCTACGGGGTACGGCCTCCGCCGCGCGACGGGTGACGGCGGGCTCCCCGCCGCTGGCCCGGGTGGTCCGTGGTGGACCACCCGGGCGCCCGTCCGTCGCGGGGAGCCGGCCGTCACTGGGGCATGAGGACCTTGTCGATGACGTAGACGGTGGCGTTGCCGGTGGAGATGTTCCCGCACGTCACCTTGGCGTCGTTGATCGTGAGGTCCTCGCCGGAGCCCTTGGTGGTCAGCTCGCCGCCCTCCAGCGTCTTGAGCGTGACGTCCTCCATGTCGGCGGGCGCCTTGCGGCCCTCGACGACGTGGTAGGTGAGGATCCTGGTCAGCTCTTCCTTGTCGGCCATGACCCGGTCCTTGGCCTCCTGCGGGATCGCGTCGAACGCGTCGTTGCTGGGGGCGAACACGGTGATGTCCTCGGCCTGGTTCAGCTTGTCGGCCAGGCCGGCCTGGTTGACCGCCTCGGCCAGCGAGGACAGGTCGGGCACGTCGCCGAGCGCGCTGGCGACGGGTTTGTCGGCGATGCCGGGCAGGGCGCCTTCGAGCGCGGAGCATCCCGGGCCTTCCGGGCTGCCCTGCGGTGCCGGCGAGGTCATCTCTCCCGGTGAGGTGGTCTCGCCGGGCGCGGGCGTCATCTCTCCGGTGGCGGTCTCCTCCGGCGTGGGCGGCGGAGAGGAGAGGGCGGAGGCGCTGGTACTACCGGTCACGGTGGCGGTCAGCGCCAGCGCCGCCGCGAGAAGCATTCGTTTCACGATGTCCCCCTGGGTCCTGAGCGGCCCGGGCTGGACGGCCCGGGTCCTCTCCAGTGTCGGAGGCCATAGAGAACACATCAGTTTCAAATAGCCCAAAAAGGCACAAAAGGCGTATACCTCAACTTTTGCCCGGGAGGCCGCAAGAAAGGCGTCAGGGTGGGCAGTCCGCCGCCCGGCCCGCACAGGACGGGCCGGGCGACGGGACGTCAGGCGGCCGGCCTGCCCGCGGATTCGGCGGCGGATTCGGCGGCGGATTCGGCGGCGGGCTGGGCGGCGGGCTGGGCGCCGCTCGCCGTGACCGGCACGACGGCCTGCCGGGTCACCCCGTTGACCGTGACGGCCACCGTCACCTGCCCCACACGCCGGCCCGTGAGGGTTCCCGTGACCGGGTCCAGCACCGCCACGTGCCGGGGCCCCGCCGTACGGGGCGAGCCGATGTGCAGGCCCGGCGAGCCCGACCAGGCCACCGACACCGGGTACGCGGCGGGCACCGTCCGCGAGCCCTGCCGGACCTCGGCCGTGACCCGCGTGCTCGTCCCGGCGGGGAGCGTGGCCGGCGCGGTCAGCGTGAGCTCGTCCACGTGCGGCCGGACCTGGGCGCCGATCCAGTCGGGCGCGTCCGCGAACCAGTTGCGCCGGACGTGCTCGGCCTCCTGCGGGGTGACCGGGTCGACACCCCACAGCGACCAGCCGGTGAAGCCGCCGTCGTCCGGGGCCGTCGCGGGGTTCTTGCCGGAGTTGCCGTTGACGAAGGCCGGCACGGCGTCCACCCGCGAGGCGTGGAAGGTGCCGACGTGCGCCCCGATGAGCGCGGCGCCCTTGCCGGTGACCCGCTGGAAGTCGGCCAGCCAGCCCTCGACCAGCGCCGCCTCCTTGCGGTCGCCGAGCTGGCTGCCCTTGCCGGGGGTGGGATCGCGCGGCGGCACGTGGAAGACCACCACGACGGAGCCGATCTCGCGGTCACGGGCCGCCGCGTCGAGCCGGGAGCGCAGCGACGCGACCTGGTCGAACCCGCCGCCGCGCAGGGTCAGGCGCGAGGTGTCCAGGGTGACGAAGCGGGTGCCCTTGTGGTCGAAGACGGTGTGGGTGTCGCCGAACACGGCCCGGAAATTGTCGATCTTGCCGCCCATGACCTCGTGGTTGCCCGGCACGTAGTGGTAGGGCAACGTCCCGCCGAGTTCTTCGTCCAGGATGCGTCTGGCGAGCGCGAAGTCCTCGGGTGACGCCTCGTCCACCAGGTCGCCGTTGATGATCAGGAAGTCGGGCTTCGCCGCCTTGATCTCCTTGAGGGTGCGGCGGGCGTTGCGCACGATGTCGCTGTCGGGGTCGCGGGCGACGAACTGGGCGTCCGACATGACGGCGAACCGCCACGGCATGCCCGACACCTCGGCCCTGACCAGCGGGTCGGCGACCCTGGCAGCGGGCGGCGCCGACACCGACGGCGGCACCTTGGCCACCAGCCCGTCGATGACGATCTCGCCCGTGTACTTCTGGTCGGCGCGCGTCTCGGCGACGTAGAAGCGCCGCAGCCGCAGCGGGTGGTTGACGCCCGCCGGCACGGTGAACTCGACGTACTTCCAGCCGGTCCACGTCAGGTACGGCCCGCGCAGGATCTGCGACTGGCCGAGCGCGTCGTAGAACTCCAGGCTGGGCCACTCCCCCTTGCCGCTGGAGTGGATCCACAGCCCGAACGCCTGCGCCTGGCCCGGGATCGTGATCTGCTGCGGCGGGCTGGCGTAGGCGGCGCGGGTGGCGGTGGACTGGGTGAAGTCGTAGGACAGCTTCAGGCCGCCGCCGCTCTGGCCGGGCGCGGCCGACAGGGAGCCGGTGGCGCGGGCGGCGGCGAACGTCCAGGAGGCCGCGTCGTCGAAGCCGGCGACCGGCTTGTCCTCCAGCCCGACGGTGACGGGCACGGCGGTGGTGACGGCGCCGACCTTGACGGTGATGAGGCCGGAGCCGGTGTCCCGCCTGGCCTTGACGGTGAAGGAGCCGTGCTCGGACGGCGTCACCTCGAACAGGTCGCGGTCGTAGGAGAGCGTGAGGTCCGCCGGCTCGATGGGGGCGGAGTTGCCGTTGCGGTCGTAACCGACCACGCCGAACGCGGCCGTGCCGTCCGCGCCCTGCAGGGTGACCCGGTCGGCGGTCGTGCCGAGCCTCCGCAGAGGCTGGAGCACGGTCAGCTCCAGGGTGCCCTTGGCGGCGCCGCGGGAGGCGGTGACGGTGGTGCGGCCGGGCACGAGCGCGTGGAACCTCCCGTCGCGGACCACGCCGTGCACCGCCGGGCTGGAGCGCCAGAGCGGGGCGCCCTTGGCGGGGCCGTACGTCTCGTCGTACCCGGCGGCGGTCAGCCGCCGCGTGAGGCCGGGGAAGACCCGGTCGGGCCGCCCGCCCGCGACGGGGGCGGCGCCGGGGGCGCGGGCCGGGTCGGTGGCCGTCTCCAGCCAGAAGCCCTTCAGCCGGCCGCTGCCCTCGGGGGCGAACAGGGCCAGGCCGTTGGGCACGTGCCGCTCGCCGCCGTCGGAGGGGCTGTTCTCCACCTGGACGTCGGCCTGGCCCGGCTCGCGGGCGAGCATGGTGGACGAGCCGCCGCCGTCGAGGTTGAGCGCGTTGGCGGCGCCCAGCTCGGCCATCATCGCGGCCAGTTCGTTCAGGGTGACGCCCCGGCTGTCGGCCTGGCGGCCGTCCACGGTCAGCAGGTGCATCGTGCGGCCGTCGGCGGAGAAGCCGACCGCGGTGCGCGGGTGGGCGGCCGGGTCGGCGGAGTGCTGCACGACGCCGTCCTTGACGAGGACGTGGTTGCCGCCCACGGCCGCCTTGACCTCGCGCCCGTCGGAGGCCTTCGGCTGGTAGGCGACGTCCACCCGGTCGCCGGGCTTGAGCCCGGCCAGGGCGGCCGCTCCGGCGTCGCGGCCGAGCAGGACGGTGGTGCCGGCGGGGACGGGCCCGCTGCCTGCCGCCTGCCGTACCTGGGTGACGACGCCGCCCGCCAGCTCGACCTCGGTGACGGCGGTGGCGCCCTCGACGGCGCGGGTCCGCGGGTGCGAGCCCCACAGCGGCGTGAACAGGCCCACCCCGTCCCGCTGGACGAGCTGGTTGAACTGGGTGAGCGTGATCGGCGAGCCGCCGGCGGGGGTGGCGGTGCCCGTGAAGTGCATGGTGAGCACGCGGCCGACGCCGTCGCCGGTGATCGCGACGGCCTTGTCGTGGCCGGCGATCGGGGACTGGATGAGGGTGCCGTTCTGGACGCCGACGCCCTGGGCGGCGCCGGAGTTGTTGATGTCGAAGAAGTCGCCGTTGACGGCGGCGACGGCGCGGGCGCGCCGGGCGGGGCCGGACAGCGGCTCGGTCTTCGACACCTCGCCCGAGAACACGTAGTCGGCCTTGGCGCTGCCGAGGTCGGCGGTGACCGCGTCGGCGCGCAGCCAGCCGCGCGCGTCGTAGCGGTCGAAGGAGGTGAGGGAGACGCCCGGCGCGACGGGCCGGGTCTTCTTGGCCGTCTCCAGGTGCTCGCCGGCGGTCCCGGCGATCAGGGTGGAGGCGGGCGGGTACGACGACGCGGTGGGCGCGTCCTCTGCGGGGGGCTTAGGGTCTGCCTGCGCGGGGGCTACGGCGCCTAACAGGAGCGCGGCCCCGGCGATGGAGCCGGCCAGGGAACGGAGGGTCTGCACGACCGAACTCAATCGCTCGTGGCTATAACTTTCAAGTCTTCACCATGAACTAAAAGAAAACTTCAAGGGTGGGGGGCGCCTCGCGGCAGGTTACGGCGCACATGCCTTTTCCCTCGGGCTGGGCTATGGTCGGGCTCATGACGAGGTCACGGCAGGCACGGCGAGCGCAGGGAGGGCGCTTCGCCCATGCCGGCGTGCTCGCCCTCGTCCTGCTGTGCCTCCTGCTCGCCGGCTCCGCCCCCACCTCCTACGGCGGCCCCGCTCAGCGGGGCGTCCCGGCCGGCGACGCCTGGGTGCTCGGCGCGTGGGACACCGGGCTGTCCAGCACCCTGCCGCAGGCCACGCCGACCGGCCGCGAGCACCATGTGCCGGCCCTGTGGCCGGCGCTGCGCGCCGAGCCGGCCGGGCCCGTCCCGGCAGCGCGGGCACGCGGCCTCGCCCCGGACGGCCCGCGCGACCCGCAGCAGATCGGTCATCGCGCACCGGGCTCGCGCAGCCCGCCGCTGATCTAGCACCTCTCGCCACCCGCCCGCGGGACACCCGCCGGCGGGCCTTCTCGCGCGCTCAGCCTCGGCACGTGCCCGTCGGCGCATGGCCGTCAGCGCATGTGCGCGCGAGCCGCTCGATCAGCGACTTCACCGTCCAGGAAGGACGTTCAGCATGACCGGCATCACGGGCGGAGCCCACCTCAGCAGCGTGCAGGCCCAGACCCTGCGCCAGGAGCTGGAGGAGCAGCTCGCCTGGCGCACCAGCCAGTTGGAGAACCTGCAGACCGCCGCGCGGGACGCGCGCGGGGCGGACGACACCTGGCAGGAACTGCTCGTCTCCATCACCGCCGCCGACCGCGCCGTCGCCGAGCTGCGGCAGGCCCTCGACCGGCTGGAGGAGGGCGACTACGGCCGCTGCGGCCACTGCGCATCGATGATCCCGTTCGAACGGCTCAAGATCCGGCCGCTGGCGCGCTACTGCATCGACTGCCAGCGCCGGCACGAGGCCGCCTGACCAGGCGGGAACGGCGGGCCGCCAGACCCAGCGGAACGGCGGGGCGCCGCCCGCCGTTCCGGCTCCACCCCGCTATCCGTGCCGGGCCACGGCGTCGCCGTGCCGCTCGGGCGCGGCCGCCGGGCCGGGCGTGGCCGGTTCGGCGGCCGACCGCAGCCCCGCGTACAGGACCAGGGGGACGGCCAGCGCCACGGCCATGGACAGCACCGCGGTGCCCGAGTCGTTCACCAGCATGCCGACCACGCCGCTCACCAGCGCGCCGATGAGACCGGCCCGCAGCATCGGCGCCCGCGCGAACGCCTGCGGCAGCAGGCCCGCACTGGCCTGGCCGGGCCGCAGCAGCGCGAAGACCAGGAAGGCCAGGCCGACGATGACGATCGGCATGAGGTTGGGCGACAGCATGGTGTTGAGCATCGCGCCCAGCTTGCGGCCGATCATCGGCAGGAACGTGCCGTCGATCACCTGGCCGACGAACCTGCCCAGGTGCGTCCGCGCCGCCGGCGGGCGCTGGAAGTCGAGCACCGCGATGACCGACACCGCCACGCCGCCCAGCACGCAGAACGCGCCGAGCTTCAGCACCGACACCTTCCGTCCCGCCACGAGCAGCGCGGTGACGGCGATGCCGGGCACGAACGCGATCACCCCGCCGAAGTCGCTGCCCACACCGGGCCAGCCGGCCAGCAGCATCGCGGCCACGCCGAGCCCCGCGACCAGGGCCACCGCGACGCGGCCACGCCCCCGGCGGACCAGGTGGTCGGCGGCGATCGCGGTGCCCATGAGCACGGCGGTGGCGAGCAGCGCGAACGGGATGTTGGCCAGCCCGTAGTAGCGCCCGCCGACCACCGCGGTGTAGCCCATCAGGCTGTCGAACTGCAGCGTCGTGCCGGTGAGCAGGTCGGCGACGAGGGTGGCGGCGGTCACCCCGGCGACCACGGCGGGCGGTCCCAGGGGGTGGCGCCGCCACGGCCCGGCCATGGCGAGCCCCGTGACCACCACCGCCAGCGCGAGCACCCCGGCGACGAGCGTCGCCACCGGCTGCCCGGCGTGCACCCACGGCAGCAGGTTGACCAGGTAGGTGGAGACCGGGACCGAGGCGATGCCGAGGGCGGCCACGCCCACGGCGAGCGGCCGTCTGCGTCGGGACAGCAGGACGTACGCGGTCGCGTAGAAGGCGACCTGCACGATGGCGAACCCGGTGAAGAACACGCCGGTCGTGGAGCGCACGCTGGTGCCCGAAAGGTCCGAGCGGCGCAGGTGCGCGGCCGCCTCCTCCAGCGGCAGCACGTCGCCGGGCGTCCACCGCACGCCGATGACGGTGTCCGGGACCGGCACGCCGGCCGAGGTCAGCAGGGTGGCGGTGAGATCCGGCAGGACCGTGATGTCGGCGCGCCGGGTCGAGGTGGTGCCCAGCAGCGCGCCGGCGACCTGCGCCCGCTTCCACATGACGACCCGCAGGTGCGGCACGCTGCCGTGGTCGCCGATCCCCGTCACCATCACCTCGGCGTCGGCGGGGATCCGAGCGAGCGCCTCGCCCACCTCGGCGTCGGCCGCCCGCACGGCCGCGCGCCGCCGCTCGGCGGTGAGCGCCTCGGGCTCCTTGGGCAGGCTTCCGCCGGCGACGTACGGGCTGATCAGCTCGTCCACGTCGACGGCCAGCACCGGGCAGCGCGACCAGTCGGCCAGCGCGGCGGGCTCGGGCGCGTACACGTCCACCTTGCCCGTCCGGTCGGCGAGCGCGAGCGCCGCTCCCCTGCCGACGGCGGCGGTGCACCGGCCGGCGTCGCGCAGGGCCTGGCCGAGCGTGCCGGCGTAGGTGCCGTCACGCAGGCCGAGCAGGTCCTGGAAGCCCGGCACCACGGCGCCCGCGCCCCGCGCCTCGGGAACCGGGGGCAGCGCGCACCCGTGGCCGTAGGCGGAGCGGACGCCGGCGGAGACGGTCAGCCAGCCGTCGAACGGGCAGGCGACCGTGCCGACGGTCTTCACCGACACGGAGCCGAGGCCGCTCTGGCCGGCCAGCCGCCACAGGTGGGGCGTGGTGTCGGGGGCGAGATCGTCCCAGTGCAGGCCGGGCACGCCGATGAGCGCCACCCGCCCGGCGGCCGCGCCCCCGGCGGGCTGCGCCCCGACGGACCGCGCCGCCGCGGGCTGTGCCGCCGCGGGCTGTGCCGTGGCGGGCTGTGCCGTGGCGGGCTGTGCCGTCACGAGCGGTGTCCACCACAGCGCCGACGCGACCAGGAGCAGTAGTGCCCACCTCACCGAAGGCCCCCATCCGGGTGAGGAGCCCTACGCGATCGTCACACCCCGACACCGCGCAGCGCTCGAATACGAGAATCGCTCGGCAACCTAGCACGCGCCCGTCGCCGTACGCTCCCTTCTCGATCACACCGTGATCACCCCCCTGGGCACCTCACCCCCCGGCCCGGCGGGGGCCCGCGCCGTCGAGGCGGTGGATCCGGTTCTGCCCAGCCGGACCTGGGGGTTGCCGGGGTTCATCCGGTGGGGAGGCGGTGGGCCGGGTTCTGCCCGGCCGGACCCGGGGGTTGCCGGGGTTCGCCCGGTGGGGAGGCGGTCCTGGCGTACCTGCAGGCCGTCCCCCGTCCGGCGGGTCCGGCACGCGGCAGGACGATTTGCGATCTCCACGGCGGGGAGCACTAGGGAGAACGAACCAGGTCAAAGCCGTCCAGCCCCA
The DNA here is from genome assembly GCF_043204415.1 of Nonomuraea sp. NPDC047897. NCBI lineage: Bacteria > Bacillati > Actinomycetota > Actinomycetes > Streptosporangiales > Streptosporangiaceae > Nonomuraea > Nonomuraea sp. NPDC047897. The sequence goes on from NZ_JBIDCC010000005.1 coordinate 344,427, forward strand.
TCGAGGGGCATCGCATCACTGGCGTTGGCGCGTTCGGCGGCGCAGACTGAAGAGACGGCGATCCGTCGAGTGGGAGCACCCGTGGACAACTACCTTGATCACATGCCGGTTCTGTCCCGAGGAAGGCACCGTAACCCGAAGCGTGGTGCCTGCTTCATGGAGCTGGCTTCCTACCTCGCCGGCGAGCGGTGGAGCGACCACCCGGCCTGCACGCACCCGCTGCTCGCCGCGCTCGCCCGCCTGGTCAACGACAACACCGACGACGACAACCGGGGCAAGCTGATCGGGCTCGTCCCGTCGATCATCGGGCTGGCGGGCGACGACCTGCGCATCGACGCCCGCATCGCGCTGCGCTGCGCGACGACCGCCCTTCCGGTGGCCGCGGCCGAGCGGCAGCTCGCCCTGGCGGTGTCCGTACTGGCCGCCGAGGAGATGTTGTGCCGGCTCGACGGCGCGCCGGCGGGCCGGCTGAGCGAGCGGAGCCGCTGGGCGATGGAGCAGGTGCCGCACGCGGCCGAGCAGGCCCGGCGGTTCAGCAAGGCGGGCCGGATCACGGAGAAGGGCTTCCGCCGCTACGCCGCGCCGAACGCCGTGCAGCTGTCGGTGGTGGGCATCGTCCAGGCCTGCGTCCCGGACCCGGACGCGCTGCTGCGCGAGCTGCTCACGGCGGCGATCGCCGACTGCGCCGAGCTCGTCCACGGCGTCACGCCCGACGACCGGGCGGCCGCAACGCCGGACGCTGCCCCGGACGCCGCCCCGGACACGGCCCCGGACACGGCCGGATCGGGCCCGCGTCCTTGGCACCCGGCACCCGGCTCCTTCCCGGCCCGCACCTGACCGACCGCCCAGCCGCCTCGGGCCCGGCGAACCCGGGCTCGGGCCCCTCACGAGGCGGGGCAGGTGGCCTCGCAGCGTGAGTCCGGTCACTATGGTCGCCCTTACCTGCGTGAGGGCCCGCACTGCCTTGTGCGCTCGCGATCACTTGGGGCTCCGGTCGCCGTGCCCACGAGCCCGGCGCTCACCAGCCCGGCCGCCAACCTGGCGACCTGGCCTTCCACTCCCCGTACGGGTTCCTTCCACGGTTCGCAGCGGTGCTCGAAAAGACCGCACCCATGTTCGGAACACCGTGTCGTCAAAGAGCGAAACCGCAGGTCAGGCAAGCCTCTCCTTCGTTGCGACTATCCCGACATATGCCTAGATTTCGATAGAAGGCATGATCTACGGGAGGCGCTTTCATGACCATCGAGCTTGTCCAGCCCCACCCTGCGGAGCAGCACCACACGCACCGGGACGTGACCGGCGGCTGGTTGCGCCCGGCGGTCTTCGGCGCGATGGACGGACTGGTCTCCAACTTCGCGCTGATCGCCGGCGTGGTCGGCGCCGCGGGCGCCGGACGCGGGGCGGTGCTGGCGGGGTTCGCCGGGCTGGTGGCCGGGGCGTGCTCGATGGCGGCGGGCGAGTACACGTCCGTGAAGTCACAGACGGAACTGATGCGCGCGGAGATCGCGGTGGAACGCCGTGAGCTCGCCCGCAACCCCGAGGGCGAGCAGGCCGAGCTGGCCGCCCTGTACCAGGCCCGTGGGCTCGACCCGGACCTGGCGCAGCGGGTCGCGGCGGGGCTGTCGGCGGACCCGGAGCAGGCGCTGCGCGTGCACGTGCGCGAGGAGCTCGGGGTCGATCCCGACGACCTCCCCTCCCCCTACCTGGCGGCCGCGTCGTCGTTCGGCGCCTTCTCGGCGGGGGCGCTGGTGCCGCTGGTGCCGTTCCTGTTCGGGGCGTCGGGGCTGGTGGTGGCGCTGGTGCTGAGCGTGGTGGCGCTGTTCGTCTTCGGCGCGGTGGTGGCGCGGATGACGGCCCGGCCGTGGTGGCTGGGCGGGCTGCGCCAGCTCGGGCTGGGCGTCGGCGCCGCCGCCGTGACGTTCGGCATCGGCCACGTGCTGGGGGTCACCGTCGCCTGAGCCGCCTCCCGGCCCCCGGGCCCGGCGTCACCGCCACCTGCGCCGGCGCGAGCTTGGACCTCGAAGCTGGGCGACATCGTCCCCAGCATCACCACACCGCCAACGCCACGAACTGGGCCGAGGAACTCATGACGCCCACCTTACGAGAACGCGTCCCTCCGGCATGAGGTGCGACCGTTCCCAGGTCCAGCTCCCCACCGTGATCATCTCGGCCGGTTCGGAGAGGGCGACGGGCGTGTCGTGCAGGACGGAGGAGGGGGTGAGCGGCAGGCCGCCCTCAGGGATGACGACGCCGGCCAGCGGGGTGCGCAGGGACGGGCCGTCGGGCTCGTCGCGGTCGCTGGGCACCCAGACGGCGCTTCCGGTGAAGCAGCACAGCACCAGCGCCCCGACGGGCGCGGCGCCGGAGTGGCGCAGCGCGCCGGCCGGCAGCCAGCCGTGGTGGCCGGGCAGGTAGCGGACGCCGGAGATCTGGAGCTCGCCGCCCAGCACCACGAACTCCTCCCCCGCCAGGTAGTGGCCGTGCTGGGGGCGGGCCCAGCCGGGCGGGAGCCGCAGCAGCGACGTCGAGTCGCTGAGCCGGACGAGCCGCGCCGTGGCGGTGCAGCCGGGGAGCAGGACCGCGTCGCCGGGCAGCGCCGCGTCCAGCAGGTCGACCAGCGTGGTGCCCATGCCCACATGGTCGCCCCTGGCCGGGGCACGGGACCACCATGCCGAGGTAGACCCCGAGGTCCGGGTGCGGCCGCCCCTGCAGGGGGCCGCACCCCCTCGCGCGCTGCCCCAGACCGCGAGCCGACCCACCGCCCCGAGCCGGCCGCGCCGCCCCGAGCCGGCCCGACCGGCTTGGGCCGACCGCACCGCCCCGAGCCGGCCCGACCGGCTTGGGCCGACCGCACCGCCCCGAGCCGGCCCGACCGGCTTGGGCCGGCCGCGTCGCCCCGAGCCGGCCGCGTCGGCCGCGTCGGCTTGAGCCGGCCCGATCGGCTTGAGCCGGCCCGGTCGAGGGTCAGACGCGGCGGCCGCGCAACTCCCGGTATCTGCGGACGAGCTGCTCGGTGGACGGGTCGGCCAGGTCGTGCGGCGGCTCCTCGGAGGTGAGGGCGGGCGCCAGGTCGAGCGCCAGCTTCTTGCCCAGCTCGACGCCCCACTGGTCGAAGGAGTCGACGCCCCAGATGGTGCCCTCTACGAACACGATGTGCTCGTAGAGGGCGACGAGCTGGCCCAGCGTCGACGGGGTCAGCTTGGGCGCCAGGATGGTGGAGGTGGGCCGGTTGCCGGGCATCACCTTGTGCGGCACGATCGCCGGGTCGGTGCCCTCGGCGGCGATCTCCTCGGCCGTCTTGCCGAACGCCAGCGCCGAGGTCTGCGCGAACAGGTTGGCCGTGAGCAGGTCGTGCATGCCCTCGCGGTCGTCGTGGGGCTCGGCGAACCCGATGAAGTCGGCCGGCACCAGCCGGGTGCCCTGGTGGAGCAGCTGGTAGAAGGCGTGCTGCCCGTTGGTGCCCGGCTCGCCCCAGAAGATCTCACCGGTCTGGACGGTGACCGGGGAGCCGTCGGCGCGCACGGACTTGCCGTTGGACTCCATGGTGAGCTGCTGGAGGTAGGCGGGGAAGCGGTGCAGGCGCTGGCTGTAGGGCAGCACGGCCCGGGTCTCGGCGCCGAAGAAGTCGGCGTACCAGATGCCGAGCAGAGCCATCAGCACCGGCATGTTGGCGTCGAAGGGCGCGGTGCGGAAGTGCTCGTCGATGGTGTGGAAGCCGGCGAGCATCTCCCGGAACCGCTCGGGCCCGATCGCGATCATCAGGGAGAGGCCGATGGCGCCGTCGTAGGAGTAGCGCCCGCCGACCCAGTCCCAGAAGCCGAACATGTTGTCGGTGTCGATGCCGAACTCGGCGACCTTGGCGGCGTTGGTGGAGACGGCCACGAAGTGCCTGGCGACGGCGTCCTCGCCGAGCGCGCCGACCAGCCACTGGCGGGCGACCTTGGCGTTGGTGAGCGTCTCCAGGGTGGTGAACGTCTTGGAGCTGACCACGAACAGCGTCGTGGCGGGGTCGAGCCCGGCGAGGGCTCCGGTGATGTCGGCCGGGTCGATGTTGGAGACGAACCTCGCCTCGATGCCTGCGTCGGCGTAGTCGCGCAGCGCCTCGTAGGCCATGGCGGGGCCGAGGTCGGAGCCGCCGATGCCGATGTTGACGACGGTGGCGATCGGCTGCCCGGTGGCGCCGCGCCACTCGCGCGAGCGCACCCGCTCGGCGAAGGCGGTCATCTTGTCGAGCACGGCGTGCACGTCGCGGGTCACGTCCTGACCGTCGACGACCAGCTCGCGGTCGGCCGGCAGGCGCAGCGCCGTGTGCAGCACGGCGCGGTCCTCGCTGACGTTGATGTGGTCGCCGCGGAACATCGCGTCGATCCGCTCGCGCAGTCCGGCCCGGTCGGCGAGCGCCACGAGCAGGTCGAGCGTCTCACCGGTGACGCGGTGCTTGGCGTAGTCGAGGAACAGGTCGCCGGCCGTCAGGGTCATCCGCCCGGCCCGGCCGGGGTCCTCGGCGAACAGCTCGCGCAGATGCCTGCCGGACAGCTCCTCGTGGTGCTTGTCCAGAGCCGCCCACTCCTGGCTCTGGGTGATGTCGCCGCTCACGTCTCCTCCTCGTGCCGTCACACCGTTCACATCGTTGCGTAACCCCGTACCCGCCGGCGCGGATTCCGCGCACGGCGGACGAGTCTCCTCCGGGATTCCGGGCGGATGCGCCGCCGTCGGTCAAGGCGCCCGCCTGGGACAGATCTCCCCGGGTCTCCAGGCTCGAACACGTGAGGTGGGCCGGCCGCAGCCGCCCCTCCGTCCGCTCGACGGCGACCTGCCCTCGCGCGCCCGTGGTTCGGCTCCTCTTCCTGTCGGACAACACCAACCGGGGTCCGCCTTTCGTGTCGCGGGCCTCCCGCCGGTCATTTACAGTGATCAACTGTCGTGCAGGGCTGGACGGGCGGAGTGGCCATGACAGCGGCGCAGCCGGGTTACCTGGTGGGCGGACGTTACCGGCTGATGACGGAGTTGGGGTCCGGCGGGTTCGGGCGGGTCTGGCGCGCTCGTGACGAGGTCCTGGACGTCGAGGTGGCGGTCAAGGAGCTGCGGCTGCTGTCCGGGATGTCGCAGGCCGAGCAGGACAAGCGGCTGGAGCGCACCGAGCGTGAGGCCCGCAACGCCGTCCGGTTGCGCGCCCACGAGAACGTCGTGGCCATCTACGACATCGTCCCCGACGGCCTGCCCTGGATCGTGATGGAGCTGGTCGACGGCCGGTCCCTGGCCGAGCACGTCGAGACGCGGGGGCCGCTGCCGGTGGACAGTGCGGCGCGGGTCGCCGTGTCGCTGCTGGCGGCGCTCGACGCCGCGCACCGGGCCGGCATCGTGCACCGCGACATCAAGCCGGCCAACGTGATGCTCGCCGGTGACGGCAAGGTGCTGCTCACCGACTTCGGGATCGCGGTCCACACCACCGACACCACCCTGACGACCGCCGGGATGCTCATCGGCTCGCCCGAGTACCTGGCCCCCGAGCGGCTGCGCGGCATCGACGGGCTGCCCGCCAGCGACCTGTTCTCCCTCGGCGTGACCCTCTACCAGGCCGTCGAGGGCGTCTCGCCGTTCCACCGCACCACCCAGCCGGCGGCGCTGACCGCGGTCCTGCTGGAGGAGCCGCCGCCGCCGCGCCGAGCGGGCCGGCTCGCGCCGCTCATCACCCGGCTGCTCGACAAGGACCCGGCCACCAGGCCGACGGTCGAGCAGGCGCTGGCCATGCTCGGGGAGCCGGGGCCGGCCCGGGACCTCGGACGGGGCGACACCAAGATCCTCGACCCTGGCGCGGAGCCGCCGCGGGTGTGGCAGTCCAAAGGCGTCGCGCTGCTGTTGGCGATCGTCTTCGCGCTCGGCGGTCTGGGCCTGCTCGACTCCGGCCTGGCCTGGAACGAGATGGAGGACGAGGCGGACCCCGACACCGCGGAGGGCGTCGTCCTGCTGCTCGCCCTCGTCGCCGACATCGGCCTGGCCGGCCTGCTCTGCGCGCAGGTCGCCCGATTCGTCCCGGCGATCGCCGGCCGGACCGTCGCCGTCGTCGCCGGTGTCGTCGGGCTCCTGGCCGGCGCCGGCGCCGCGGCTTCGGCGTTCGACGGCGTGGCCGTTCTCTCGACGACGATGGACGTCACGAGTACCCGCGATGCCTGGGAGCTGTCGCTGGGCGTCATCACCTTCGTCATGCTCGTCACGGGAGGCTGGGCCTGGGAGTCGCGACGGCTCCGGCTGTCGGGGCAGCGGTCAGTGTGAGTCGCGGCCGACCGCGTCGCCGCTGGACCCGAGCAGGAAGTCGAGGTCCGCGCCCTGGTGGGCCTGGGTGACGTGGTCGACGTAGAGGCGTTCCCAGCCGCGCAGCGGGCGGGCGTGCCCGTCGCGGACGGGCTCACGGGCGGCCAGCTCGCCGTCGGGCAGGTCGACGTCGATCCGCCGGGCGGCCACGTCGAGCACGATGGGGTCGCCGGTGCGCACCCGGGCCAGCGGACCGCCGGCAGCCGCCTCGGGGGCGGTGTGCAGCACGACCGTGCCGTAGGCGGTGCCGCTCATCCGGGCGTCGCTGAGGCGCACCATGTCGCGTACCCCCTGGCGAGGAGCTTGGCGGGCAGCGGCAGGTTGCCGACCTCGGGCATGCCGGGGTAGCCCTTCGGCCCGCAGCCGCGCAGCACCAGCACCGACGTCTCGTCCACGTCGAGGTCGGGCGAGTCGAGCCGGGCGTGCAGGTCCTCGACGCTGTCGAAGACGACGGCCCGGCCGCGGTGGCGCAGCAGGTTGGGCGACGCGGCGGCGGGCTTGATGACCGCGCCGTCGGGCGCGAGGTTGCCGCGCAGGACTGCGATGCCGGCGTCGGGCAGCACCGGGTTCGCGCGCCGCCTGATGACGGTCTCGTCGTGGATCTCGGCGCCGGCGAGGTGCTCGACGAGCGGCCGGCCGGTGACGGTGAGCGCCGCCGGGTCGAGCAGGTCCTCGACCTCCTTCAGCAGGGCGGGCAGCCCGCCCGCCCGGAACAGGTCGTCCATCAGGTGGCGTCCGGCGGGCTGGAGGTCGGCCAGCAGCGGCACGCCGGCGCCGGTTCGGTCGAAGTCGTCGAGGTCGAGGGGGACGCCGAGGCGGCCGGCGATGGCGAGCAGGTGGATGACGGCGTTGGTGGAGCCGCCGACGGCGGCCAGGGTGACGATGGCGTTGCCGAACGAGGCGCGGGTCATCACCCGGCTGGGCCGCAGGTCGCGGCGGACGAGGTCGACGGCGAGGCGGCCGGTCTCGTGGGAGCGTCGCAGGAGCCTGCTGTCGGCGGCGGGCGTGCCGGCCGTGCCGGGCAGGGTCATGCCGAGGGCCTCGGCCATGCAGGCCATCGTGGAGGCGGTGCCCATGGTGTTGCAGTGTCCGCGGCTGCGGATCATGGAGGACTCGGATTCGAGGAACGCCTCGCGTGACAGCGTGCCGGCGCGTACCTCCTCGCTGAGCCGCCACACGTCGGTGCCGCAGCCGAGCGGCACGCCGCGGAAGGTGCCGGTCAGCATGGGCCCGCCGGGGACGACGACGGCGGGCAGGTCGACGGAGGCGGCGGCCATGAGCAGCGAGGGGATGGTCTTGTCGCAGCCGCCGAGCAGCACCACGCCGTCGACGGGGTTGGCGCGCAGCATCTCCTCGGTGGCCATGGCGGCGAGGTTGCGCCACAGCATCGCGGTGGGGCGGACGTTCGTCTCGCCGAGGGAGACGACGGGCAGGTTGAGCGGGACGCCGCCGGCGGCCCACACACCCTGCTTGACGCTGTCGGCGATCTCGTCGAGGTGGGAGTTGCACGGGGTGAGGTCGGAGGCGGTGTTGGCGATCGCGATGTGCGGCCGCTCGCCGTCGAAGGCGTCGGCCGGCAGTCCGCGTCTCATCCAGGCCCGGTGGATGTAGGAGTTCCTGTCGTCGCCGGAGTACCAGCGTGCGCTGCGCAGACCCATGACCGGCAACCCTATGTGGCGCTATCCGGGGGCGCGATGGGTGCGGACGGCGGATGGGCCGGGCCTGGCGGGCGGGGCGGCGTCGCGTGGGAGCCGCATGACCATGAGGACGGTGGTGCCGGCGGGGCCGGTGGCGAAGGCGGCGCCGTCGGTGAGGCGGCGGATCAGCCAGATGCCGCGGCCGCCCATCTGGGACGGTTCGGGCAGGCCGGTGTCGTCGAGGAAGCGCTGGGGGATGCCCGGGCCGGGGTCGGTGATCTCGCAGAAGAGGCTGGCGCCCTCGACGCCGAGCCGCGCCTTGCCGCGTCCGCCGGCGTGGGCGACGACGTTGACGAGGCACTCGTTGACCGCCATCACGAAGTCGCCGAGCCGTTCGCCGCTCAGGCCCTGCGCGTGGGCCCGCCGCTGGACCTCGGCGCGGGTCGTCGCCAGGCCGCTCTCGTCGAAGTCGACGTCGAGCAGCGGTGGGAGGTCCGTGTCGCCTGGATCGTTCACCTGCTCGCCTTACTGAGGTGCAGGGCCCTCACCGCACGTCGCGATCGTCGTCGGGCAGCGTCATCGCGATCCGTACGGCGGTGCCGCCCGGGCCGGTCGTGAAGGCGACCTTATCGGCCAGCCGACGGATGAGCCAAATGCCCCATCCGCCCGGTCGTTGCGCGGGTGGCGGGTCGCCGCCGCAGAGCCGGTGCATCGGGATGCCCCGTCCGAAGTCCCTGATGTCGCAGTGCACGGATCCGTCGTCGGCCCACACGCGCAGCACCCCCTGACCGCCGCCGTAGGCGACGGCGTTGACCACCGCCTCGTTGGTGGCCAGCACCAGGTCGGTGACCCGTTCGCCGGGCATGCCCCGAGCGCGGGCGAACTGTTCGACGGCGCTGCGCGCCCCCGCGACGTCCCCCTCGGTGAAAGCCATGGTGAACGCCTGTTCCTCTCTAGACCGGATGTCCATGACGCCTCGCTCAGCCGGTTGCCGGACCTCTGCCACAGCAGAAGCCTTCTAATCGTCTTGATTGAGCTGGTTCGCGCGGAGCGGGAGACTGGGGGCGTCATCATGGACGTGACGGCGAAGGGATGACATGACCGACCGGATCCTCGTGCTGAACACCGGCTCCTCCTCCATCAAGTACGAGCTGATCGACGTGGCGTCCCGTGCCCGTGCGGCGCGGGGGCTGGTGGAGCGGATCGGCGAGGAGGAGGGACGGCTGACGCACCGCGTGGACGGCGGCGGCCCGGCCTACGAGCAGCGCCGGCCCTTCCCCGGACACGCCGACGGGCTGGCCGCGCTGCTGAAGGCGTTCGCCGAAGCCGGCCCGGACCTCGATCCGGTGGCGGTCGGGCACCGGGTGGTGCACGGCGGGACGCGCTTCACCGAGGCGGTGCTCGTCGACGACGAGGTGATCGCCGCGATCGAGGAACTGGCGCCGCTGGCGCCGCTGCACAACCCGGTCAACGTGGCCGGCATCCGGGTGGCCAGGGACGCCTTCCCCGGCGTGCCGCAGGTCGCGGTGTTCGACACCGCCTTCCACCGGACGCTGCCGCCGGCGGCGTACACCTACGCGGTCCCGGCCGAGTGGGGGGTGCGCCGGTTCGGCTTCCACGGCACGTCGTGCGCGTACGTGTCGGAGCGGGCGGCGGAGCTGCTGGGCCGGCCCGCCGGCGAGACGAACCTGATCGTGCTGCACCTCGGCAACGGGGCGAGCGCGACCGCGGTCGCGGGTGGGCGCAGCGTGGACACCTCGATGGGGCTGACGCCGCTGGAGGGCCTGGTCATGGGCACCCGGTCGGGCGACGTGGACCCGGCGCTGCCCGGCTACCTGGCGCGGGTGCACGGGCTGGACGCGCGGTCCGCGGAGGAGGCGCTCAGCCGCCGCGCGGGCCTGCTGGCGCTCGCGGGGTCGGGCGACATGCGGGAGGCGCGGCGGCGCGCCGCCGACGGCGACGCGCGGGCGCGGCTGGCCCTGGACGTGTACGTGCGCCGGATCCGCAAGTACGTCGGCGCCTACTACGCGGTGCTGGGGCGGGTCGACGCGGTGGTGTTCACCGGCGGCGTGGGCGAGCACGACGTCGCCACCCGCGCGGAGGCCATGGCCGGGCTCGACGGGCTCGGGATCGTGCTGGACGACGGGCACAACGAGGCGGACTGCGCCGGTGAGCGGGTCGTGTCGGCGGCCGGGTCGCGGGTGGCGGTGCTGGTCGTGCCGACGGACGAGGAGTGGGAGATCGCCCGCCAGACCTTCGCCCTGGTGTGAAAAGGCTTCCTTTGCCTGGTCTTGGTAGGGTCTTTTTGACCTGCGGATGACCAGAGGATAAGGAAGATCGGTGGACGTAGAACAGACGGCACTGCCCGGCATCGGCCTGCGTCACGAGTTCACCACGCAGTCGGGCAAGCGGGTGGGCGTGATCTCGCACCGCACCGGCCGTCGCGACTTGGTGATCTACGACAGGCAGGACCCGGACCGCGTCTGCGAAACCGTCAAGCTCAACGACGAGGAGGCCGAGGCGCTGGTCGAGCTGCTCGGCGCGCCGCGCATCGTCCAGCGGCTCAACCAGTTGCACGAGCAGGTCGAGGGCCTGGTGAGCCTGCAGTTGCCGATCCCGCCCGGCTCGCCGTACGCGGGCCGGCCGATGGGTGACGCGCGGGTGCGCACCCGCACCAACGCCTCCATCGTCGCCGTGGTGCGCGCCGGCCGGGTCTACGCCAGCCCCGGGCCGGACTTCGTCTTCGCCGAGAACGACACCGTCGTGGTCGTGGGCAGCGCGGACAGCACCGCCGAGGTGGCCGACATCCTGGCTCACGGGTAGGGCTCGGCTTGCACCACACCGCGATAATCTTTCTGGAGTTCGGCGCCGTCCTGGTGGGTCTCGGCGTGCTCGGCGCCCTCGCCCTGCGGGCCGGCATCTCCCCCATCCCCCTCTACCTTCTCGCCGGCCTGGCGTTCGGCACGGGCGGCATCCTCCCGCTGGCCACCAGCGAGGAGTTCATCTCCGTGGGCGCCGAGATCGGCGTCGTGCTGCTGCTGCTCACCCTGGGCCTGGAGTACAACGCCGACGAGCTGGTCACCAGCCTCAAGAGCAACGCCCGCGCCGGCATCGTCGACCTGGTGCTGAACGCGGCGCCGGGCGCGATCTGCGCGCTGCTGCTCGGCTGGGGGCCGGTCGCCGCCGTGGCGATGGCCGGCGTCACCTACGCCACCTCCTCGGGCATCACCGCCAAGGTGCTGTCCGACCTCGGCTGGGTCGGCAACCGCGAAACCCCCACGGTGCTGTCGCTGCTGGTCTTCGAGGACCTGACGATGGCCATCTACCTGCCGGTGCTGACGGCCATGCTGGCCGGGCTGAGCCTGGCGAGCGGCGCCGTCACGGTGGCGATCGCGCTGGCGACCGTGAGCGTGGTGCTGCTGGTCGCGCTGAAGTTCGGGCGGTTCATCGAGGCGTTCGTCTCCAGTCCCAACAACGAGGTGCTGCTGCTGAAGGTGGTCGGCCTGGCGCTGCTCGTGGCCGGCATCGCCCAGCAGTTGCAGGTGTCGGCGGCCGTCGGGGCATTCCTGGTCGGCATCGCGCTGTCGGGGCAGCTCGCCCACGACGCCCGTGCGCTGCTGGAGCCGCTGCGTGACCTGTTCGCGGCGGTGTTCTTCGTCTTCTTCGGCCTGCAGACCGACCCGACGAAGATCGGCCCGGTGGCCGGGCTGGCGGCACTGCTGGCCGTGATCAGCATGGTCACCAAGCTGCTCACGGGCGCGTTCGCGGCCCGGCAGGCGGGCATCGCCACGGCGGGCCGGGCACGGGCCGGCATCGCGCTCATCCCGCGCGGTGAGTTCAACATCGTCATCGCCGGTCTGGCCGTGGCCGCCGGGGTGCATCCGGACCTCGGTCCGCTGGCCGCCGCGTACGTGCTCATCCTGGCCGCGTTCGGGCCGCTGGCGGCCAAGCTCGTGCAGCCGCTCATCACCTCCATCGCCAAGCGCACCGCCGGCTGACCCACCGTCGTGGGGCGGGCCGTGGTTTGAGAAGCTGGTGCGGCACGCGGGGTGTCACTGTCACGGGAGGCTGACATGAGCGACGAGTTCGACGTGATCGTGATCGGGGGCGGGCCCGCCGGCGAGAACGTCGCGGGCCGGGCCGTCCGGGGCGGGCTCACGGCCGCGGTCGTCGAGGAGCGGCTGGCCGGCGGCGAGTGCTCCTACTGGGCGTGCATCCCCAGCAAGGCGCTGCTGCGCCCAGTGGAGCTGGCGGCCGAGGTGAGCCGGATGCCCGGGCTGACGCTCGGCCCGATCGACGTCGGCAAGGTGCTGGGCCGGCGCGACGAGGCGGTCTCCTTCTACGACGACGCGGGGCAGGTCGGCTGGGTCGACGGGCTGCCCGCCACGTTCGTCCGCGGCAGCGGCCGGCTCGACGGGCCCAGGAGGGTTCGGGTCGCCACGCCCGACGGCGGCGAGCGGCTACTGACCGCCCGGCACGCCGTGGTGATCGCCACGGGCACCACCGCCGCGGTCCCGCCGGTGCCGGGGCTGCGCGAGGCGTCCCCCTGGACGAGCCACGAGGTCACCGCCGCCACGGCCGTGCCGGAGCGGCTCGTCGTCATCGGCGGCGGCGTGGTGGCCTGCGAGATGGCGCAGGCCATGCACGGCCTCGGCGCCCGGCGCACCACGGTGCTGGTGCGCGGCGACGGCCTGCTGGGCCGCATGGAGCCGTTCGCGGGCGAGCTGCTGGCCGAGTCGTTCGCCGACGCCGGCATCGACGTGCGGCTGCGCACCAGCCCCGGCCGGGTCGAACGGCCCGTGCCGGGCGGCCCGGTGACGGTGCACCTGCCGGACGGCCCGCCGGTCGAGGCCGACGAGATCCTGGTGGCCACCGGCCGCCGGCCCGCGACCACGGCGATCGGGCTGGAGAGCGTCGGCCTGCGGGCCGGCGAGAGCATCGAGGTCGACGACAGCATGCGGGCCACCGCGGTCGCCGACGGCTGGCTGTACGCGGTCGGCGACGCGAACGGCCGGGCGCTGCTCACCCACATGGGCAAGTACCAGGCCCGGATCTGCGGCGACGTCATCGTCGCGCGGGCCAAGGGCGAGCCCGACGACCTGCCCGCGCTGCGCGACCTGGCCGACGGCTTCGGAGCGCCGCAGGTGGTGTTCACCGACCCGCAGGTCTGCTCGGTCGGCCGCACGGAGGCGGCGGCCCGCGAGGCCGGGTTCACGGTGCGGACGGTCGAGTACGACATGGCGTCGGTGTCGGGCGCCTACCTGCTCGGCGACGGCTACCGGGGACGGGCCAAGGCCGTCGTCGACGAGGAGCGGCGGGTGCTGCTCGGGGTCACGTTCGTCGGGCCCGGCGTGGGCGAGCTGCTGCACGCGGCGACGGTGGCGGTCACGGCGGAGGTGCCGCTGGAGCGCCTCTGGCACGCAGTCCCGTCGTTCCCGACGGTCAGCGAGGTGTGGCTGCGCCTGCTGGAGACATACGGGCTCTGAGCCTGATCCTCAGCTCGACGGACGCCGGGTTCTCGCCCAGGCTGAAAGATCACGGGCCAGATGGGCACGGCGCAGGCCGCGCCTGCGCAGGTGGCGGAGGTCCTCGGCGTGGCGTGTCGTACATGAGCTGGACGTGACTCCTCCGCTCCTTGAAGGGAGCGGCTTCTCGCTAAGCCGCCTGGGCGGCCTGGCGAAGGGCAAGCCCTGCCCTCAGGATGTTGGTCGCCGCGTTCACGTCGGCGTGCGCGGTGTGCCCGCACGCCGTGCAGGCGAACGCGGCCTGGGTGAGGCGGTTGTCCTTCGCGCAGTGCCCGCAGCGGGCGCAGGTGCGGGAGGTGTTGCGGGGATCGACTGCGATCAGCTCTCGACCGGCGCTTTCAGCCTTGTGCGCGAGGATCGTCAGGAACACCCCCCAACCCGCGTCCAAGATCGAACGGTTGAGCCCGGCCTTGGCGGCGACGTTACGGCCGGGCGCCTCGATCGTGCCCGACGCCGAGCGCGTCATGTTCGCGATCCGCAGGCCCTCGTGCACGATCACGTCGTACCCACGGACCAGCGCCAAGGCGGCCTTGTGCGCGTGGTCGATCCGCTGGCGGCGGACCTTGGCGTGCAGCGCCGCCACCCGGGCCACGGCCTTACGGCGGCGCTTGGACCCGCGCTTGGTCCGGGCGAGATCGCGCTGGGTCGACGCCAGACGGCCGGCGCAGGCGGCCAGGTGCCGCCGGTTGTCGATATGGTGACCGTCGCTGGTCGTGACCAGCGAGGCGACACCCAGGTCGATCCCCGCGACCACACCCGTGGCAGGCAGCGGCTGCGCGGGCACCTCGTCACACGACAGCACCACGTACCAGCGCGAGCCCTCGCGCTTGACGGCGATCGTCTTCACCCGGCCCTTCACGGCCCGGTGCTGGTGCACCCGGACGTGGCCGACGCCCTGAAGGCGCACGAACGTTGCGGCCGGATGCTCGGGGTGGGAGTCCCACCGGCAGCCGTCACCGTCCCTGGGCCACTCGACTGTGTCGAACCAGCCCCGCCCCTTGAAACGCGGGAACCCCGGCGTACGCCCGGCCTTGACCCGGTCGAAGAACGCCCGGAACGCCCTGTCGAGCCGGCGCAGCGTGGCCTGCTGGGACGAGAACGACCAACGGGCCTGGTCCGCGTCGTAGGCGCGGATCTCCTTGAGCTGGGCGGACTGGTCGCCGTACCGGATCGACACCTTGGACCGCTTGTACGCCTCGCGCCGCTCCTCAAGCGCCGCGTTGTACAGGGCGCGGTGGTCGTCCAGGCACGCGGTGAGCGCGGCCCGCTGGTGCGCGGTCGCACGCATGAGGAACGTGTAAGACCTACGCACCGCCACCCGCCCTGGGCGCCCGCTCATACCGCGTCTCGATGTACCGCCGCACCGTCTCGGCGGACACAGTGCCGACGGTGCCGACGGTGGCTACGGTGGCTACGAAGCAGGACCGTGACCACAGCGTGGGCAACAGCGTGGGCACCTGGGAGCGCAGGTGCGCGAACTCGGCGCGCAGGTGGTGGGAGGTGAACCCCTTGAACTGGTTGGCCACATATGACGGGGAGTTCTTCAGGTGCGGCCTGACGAACAGGCGCACGTGGTCGGGCATCACCTCAAGGGCCACGATCTCCCAGCCCTGCTCGTCGGCCTTGGCGCGGATCAACTCCTCCAGGCGGGTCTTCACCCGCCCGCCGAGGACCGGGCGGCGGTACTTCGGGCACCACACGACGTGATACCCGACGTCGTACGCCGCGCCGGGGGACGTGCGCACCTGACGAGTCACACGATCACTATCCCAGCGTCATGTATCTAACGCACGATGAACGGAGATCCCTGATGCCCGAATCTGACAGGTCAGGGCACGCTCGGGCCTTGACGGCCCTCCCGCTCCCGATTGCCCCGACGGCTCAAGCCGCCGGTCCCCTCGGGAGGCTCTGATGGCAGTCCAGCACCGTGCCAGGGTAACCGGAGCCCGCGCAGACGACCGGAGCCGCGAGGCATCAGGCCAGAAGTCGCGGCGCAGGCTGAGGGCGGGGCGGGGGGGGGGGGGGGGGGGGGGGGGGGGGGGCGCGGCCCCCCCCCCCCCCCCCCCCCCCGCGGCGGGAGTCGGCGACGCGCCGCCAGACGAACACGACGACCGCCAGGGCGACCACCCCGAGCACGACATAGGTGACCATCCCCATGTAGGTGTCCACCGCCTCCCACCTGTCGCCCAGCAGGTAACCCGCCATCACCAGGGCCGTGTTCCAGATGAGGCTGCCGAGCGCGGTCAGGGCGGCGAAGGTTGCCAGCGGCATGCAGTCCAGACCGGCCGGAATGGAGATCACGCTGCGGAAGACGGGGACCATGCGGCCGAAGAAGACGGACTTGCGGCCGTGGCGGTCGAACCAGTCCTCGGCCCTGTCCAGGTCCCGGGGCTTGAGCAGGGGGATCTTGGCGGCGAGGGCGTGGGTGCGGTCCTTGCCGAGCAGCGAGCCGACGCCGTAGAGGACGAGCGCCCCCGCCAGCGAGCCGATGGTCGTCCACAGCAGCACCGCCCACAGCTCCATCTCGCCCTTGCCCGCGGTGAACCCGGCCAGCGGCAGGATCACCTCGCTGGGCAGCGGGGGGAACACGTTCTCCAGCGCGACGATGATGCCGGCGCCCGGCGCGCCGAGGGACTCCATCAGCCCGGTCGCCCATCCCACGATGCCGTCCGTGTGCTGTGCCGTCATCGGCTCTCTCCTGCCCTCCGCGTCGCCCCGCGCTCGGAGATCCTCTAGCCGCAGCGCCGCGGTCTATGCGTCTCCGAGAGGAAACGGGCCCTGCCGAACACGGGAGACGTGCGGGACGAGGCAGGAATGGACGGACCTCCGGCGGGAAGCTGATCGCCGTGAACCCCGCACCAGAGGACGCGTCGGCGCTGGCGAGCCGCGTCCGCCATGAACTGGAGAACGCGGGCTTCACGGTGGAACGGCACCCGCTGCACACCGACGGCGGGCTCAGCGTCCGGCACGACCCGGCGCGGGGCGTGGTGGTGTCGTGGGGTCCGGCGACGGGGCTCGGCGGCGACGACGTGGCCAGGTTCCCGACGATCCGGAACGTGGTGCGGCTGGCGCTGTGGACGATCCTGGCGGAGGCCGGTTACCAGGTGAGGGAGGACGGCGGCGAGATGGTCGTCACCGGACGGGCCTGACCGGCGGCGGGACAGCCGTCACCGGGTGTGACCGGCGGTCAGCACCTCCGCGAGCTCCCGCAGCCACGGCAGGCCGTCCCTCCCGCGCCACCCGTCGCAGCCGCCGGCCAGGCCGAACGTCTTCAGCGCCGCGCGTTCGCCCGCCCAGTCCGGCCTGCTACTTCTCACAGCAGGAAGATCAGCGCGGTGAGGGTGAGGCCCGTCAGGGTGAACCCGCGCGGCCGGGGCTGTGTGACGGCCTCCTGCCGCGCGGAGATCACCAGCAGGACGACTACGGCCAGCGCCGCCAACAGATGCAGGCCGTACCAGAAGAGGACGGAGATCCCGCCCAGAACGGTCCCCGCCAGGACATCGTCGACGGAGCCGTAGCCGCCGAATGCGGCGAGCAGGGTCAACCCCAGGACCGCGAACCCGTACCTGAGGCGGCCGAGCAGGATCCACACGACGACTCCCAGGCCGAACACGTAGGGGAACCGGTGGTGGAGTTGGCGCGCGAGCAAGCCGCCGCGCACATCGAAGCTGATGGTGAGAGTGGACTCGTACGCCTCGCTCATCATCACCCCGCGCAGCGGTGCGTAGCCCCCGTCGTAGACGATCATGTCATTGCTCGGCACGAAATCGAGCGCCAGGTAGCCGCCCGTGAGCAAGACGGTGGCGACGATGTAGATCAGCATCTCGCCGACGAGCTGGCGTAACCGCCCCCTTGTGAACATCGCACCATGATCCCGGATGCTTCCGGCGGTAGACAGCTTGCCAGGCTTGGTCCAGGCACTCCGCGGGCCACGCGTGAGCGGTCGCCTCCTGGCCGGCGGATGGGATTCCTGTGCAACCCGCCCCATCGTGACCTTCGCACTGCTCGAAACGGTGACACCACGCCGAACGAGCGCACGGGGCCTTCCCGAGAAACAACCGCCGCCATCAGGAGGTCCGGGCAGCAATCGCGGCACCAACGTCTGTGGCAGCCCCTGTGAAACAGCGGTTTCGGCCGGGACACGACGGGACGAGGCCGGGACGCACCCTCGCCTACCCCGGCGATCGGCTCGCCGTCTGGGGTCATGGGCGAGGGCCGGTGCGATGAATGCTGCGGATCGCGGCCACGGCCGGATGCGGCTGGGGCTGCGGCACCGCGCGCGCGAGCGCGTTGAGGTCCCGCTTCACCCGCGAGGCGCTTGGCGGTACCTACCCACCGACCTACCGCCCTGGCAGACCGTGTACTGGTACTTCCAGCAGTGGGAACAGGCCGGCGTCACTGAAGCGCTGCTGACCGAGTTGCGCATCAAAGCCCGCCGCCAGGCCGACCGCGCCGACGAGCCGTCGGCGGGCATCATCGACTCCCAAAGTGTCAAGGGCGCCGACACCGTCGGCCGCGACAGCCGCGGCTACGACGCGGGCATGAAGGTCAACGGCCGCAAGCGGTTCATCATCACTGACACCACCGGCCTGTTCGTCACGGTCGCCGTCATGGCCGCGAGCTGGCAAGACTGCGACGGCGCCAAGACCGCTCTGCTGTCGGCCTACCTGACCACCCCGATCCGGCATGTCTTCGCCGACCAGGGCTTCGCGGGACGGCTTGTGGATTGGGCCCGCGACACGCTGCACACCACAGCAGAGATCGACCCTGCCGTCTCCGAGGCGATCATCCGCTGGGCTGCCATCGCTGGCATGACCCGCCGCATCTCCCGAGGGGGACCCACTCGACGTCAGCCCCGCTACGTCTGCGACTGAGGCTGCTCGTCCACCTCAAGCGCGCACTCAGAAATGGCTCTTCCGGGAAGTAGGCGTCAGCGATGGGTGCTCAGGCGAGACTCCACATCCGGATCGTGGTGTCGAGGCTGCCGGAGACGACGACGGGGGTGCCGTCCTCGCGTGTGCCCACAGCCAGAGCGCTGATGTTGTCGGTGTGGCCGGTGAAGGGGCCGCTAAGGGGTCTGCCGGTGTCGAGGTTGCGCACCACCACGTTGCGGTCGTTGCCACCTGAGACGATGACCGGGGTGCCGTCACCGTCTTTGGTTGTCACGACGAAGGGGTGGTGGGCGTTTCCTTCATGCGTCAGGGGCTCCCCGAGGGACCGGCCCGACTCCAGGCTCCAGATGCGCAGCGTCGCTGGTGGGCTTCCCTCGTCCAGAGGGAAGTTCGGGACTTCTGCCGAGATCATGACGCGCTGTCCATCGCTGCGCTCCGCGATCGCCATCCCGTACACCATGCAGGTGAAGCAGGCGTTGAGAGGCTTGCCGATGGGTTCACGCGTGTCGAGGTTCCAGATCCGCATCCTTGAGTCGGTGCTGCCGGACACGAAGATGGGCCTCCCATCGGCGCGCTTGGTGACCTCGATGTCCATGACCGTGGAATAGTGCCCCCACCACGGCTTGCCGATGAGCTTGCCGGTGTTGAGGTTCCACATGTGGATCGCCATCATCTTGTTGCCGTCTCCGCTGGAGATGATGACCGGCGTGCCGTCACTGCGCTTCCCGACGGCGACCGCGTGGATGAGCGCGTGCCCGGTTCTGAGCGGTTTGCCCAAGGGTTTGCCGGTGTCGAGGTTCCACATCCGTACGGTGCCGTCCTCACCGCCGGAGACGATGACAGGGGTGCCGTTGCTGCGCTTACCGATCGCTACGTCGTACGCAGGCCGGTGATGGTGATGGGCCTGCCGAGCGGCTTGCCCGTGTCGAGGCTCCACACCCGCAGCGTCTTGTCGAAGCTGGCAGAGACGATGACTCGGGTGCCGTCGCTGCGCTCGCCGATCGCGAGCGCGCTGATGCCGCGTGTGTGGCCCTTCAACGGTCCGCGCACCTCACTTCCGAAGGGCGGAGCCTCTGCAGGGACTGCAGGCCTGGCAGGATGGCCAGCGAGGGCGACCGGCGTCGCCATCACCACGGGCGTGTGCCAGCACGTGCCTGCTACCAGGAGACCCAGCGCGACCGCCAGCGTTCCGGCACCCGTCCTTACTGCACGTCGCGCCATCTCCTCGTCCTTCCAGGTGTTCTGCCCCGAGGTCATGATCGTGATCACGGGCAGGCGTCACTGTAGCGGCCGGGAACCTTGTGAGGAAGAGTCAGGCGGGCCTCCAGCCCCGCGAGGCCATTGGCGATCGGAGAGTGGACGACGTAGGTCTGGAGCTCGTTGAGGAACGGCGGCCCGAGTTCCTCGTGGCGGCGTTCGCGCTCGTCTTCTCGTCGTTCCTTCTCCACTCTCGCGATGGTCGCAGCCTCTAGGGCTGACCTCCTGGCCGCTTTGGCGGCTGCTGCCGAGAAGTAGAGCGCTATGGCCGCTATGACTGCGGCGGCGACCGCCGCCCATGCCTGTAAGTCCACATCTCCAACGGTATGCCGCGGGTTTGGTGTAAGACGAGTGACTCATCGCCACTGGCTTCCGCGGCGGCGAGGTGTCCCGTGTTCAGCCCCGGGGCGTGGCCAAAAGGTCGCGTCCACGCTCCGGCGTGATCAGGCGGGCGGCCCGGGGATCAGCCAGCAGGGCGATCGGCGCGAGATGGTCCTCGTGCAGCGGCCGCCAGTGGACGAGGGCGTCGCGTAGGCGCGGCCAGGCGTCCTCACCGGCGTCGAGAGCGGCGTGCGCGGCCACGTCGAACTCCGGGTTGCCGAAGCAGAGCCGAAACCCCGGCTCTTTCCGCCGCGCCTGATGACGGCCGAGCAGGTGCTTGACCCCCTGTGGGCCGCGCTGTCGCAAATCCTGGAGCGTGGAACCGCAACCGAAGCGGCGGGCCTGCTCATCCGCGGCGAACAGCAGCGGCAGGACCTGCGCGGCGAACAGGTCCTCGTCGAGGGCCCACGACCGGCTGTCGCCCCTGGTGAGCAGCCGGTGGAACGGGTCGCCGTCCTCCTCCCTCAACAAGGTGCGCAGCTGGAACTGCAGGAACGAGGCGCGATCACGGCCGAAACGCGCGGCCTCCGCGAACACGGCCAGCGGGCGGTCCACCTCGCCGCGCAGGCTCGCCAGCCGGGCGTCATCGACCTTGGCGTCCCACTCACGCTGGGTCTCGCACGGGGGGCGGTCCAGGGCGTGAAATCCGGCGTAGAAGTCGTACATCTTCTCGTAGAACGACCCGTGCCGGTCAGGGCCCCTGCCCGTCCACGAGAACACGTCGTAGGCCGCCCATTCACCGCGCTCGTCAACGTCGCCCGGGTCGAGGTAGACGACACCGGCGTCCGCCTCCAGAGAGATCAGCAACGATCGTGCCGTCGCGGGCTCCTGATCCTCCTCGTCCCCGCCGGCGTAGACGTCGGCCCACATCGGCTCCAGCTCGGCCAGCCAGCCGATCTCCCCGGTGCCGCGTAGGCTCCAGACGAAGTTGCCCGCGTGTCGCCAGCCGTTGGTGACCAGTAGGAATTCCCGCAACGACGGGGGCAGTACGCAGCCCAGCCGCTTTTCCAGGGACCGGATCTCGTCCTCGGCGGCGGGCCGGCACCCGAGCCAGGGGTCACCGTCCCGCTCCTCGTCGGGGTGGGCGAGATACCATTCCGCGCTCCAGCGCTGGAGGAACGGCTTCCATGCGTGTCGGTCCATGATGGGCTCCAACGACGTCGCGATCTTGTCACGCGGATTCCATCAGGTGCCACTGACATCGCCGGCGCCCGAACGCCGGCGGCGAAGGGCGGTCACCGCGAGCGGGCGGGGCGGCGGAGGGGGGCGCCGACCGCGTGGAGGTGGCGCAGCGCCTGCCCCCAGGAGGCCAGCAGCCCGCACTCCGTGTACGGCACGCCGAGCTTCGCGCAGTGCTCGCGCACCAGGGGTCTGGCCCGGCGCAGGTTGGGCGTCGGCATGCTCGGGAACAGATGGTGCTCGATCTGGTAGTTGAGCCCGCCCAGCGCGGCGGTCAGCAGCCGGCCGCCGCTCACGTTGCGTGAGGTGAGCACCTGGCGGCGCAGGAAGTCGAGCTGGTCCTCGGCGGTCAGCACCGGCATGCCCTTGTGGTTGGGCGCGAACGAACATCCCAGGTACACGCCGAAGCACGCCTGGTGCACGACGAGGAAGACCAGCGCCTTGCCGACCGGGAGCACCGCGAGGACGGCGCCCAGGTAGGCGGCGAAGTGCGCGAACAGTAGCAGCCCTTCGAGGCCGCGCCGCCGGACCGGCGAGTCGCCGCGCAGCAGCGAGCGCACGCTGGCGACGTGCAGGTTCACGCCCTCCAGGGTGAGCAGCGGGAAGAACAGGAACGCCTGCCACCGCCCCAGGAAGCGGGCCGGCCCGGTGCTGGCCCGGGCCTGCTTGACCGACCAGACGAGCACGTCGGGAGAGACGTCAGGGTCGTGGTCCTCGTGGTTGGGGTTGGCGTGGTGCCGGGTGTGCTTGTCCTGCCACCACCCGTACCCGAGGCCGATCCCGAGGTTGCCGGTGAGCCGCCCGGCGAGCGCACCCGCACGGCGGGAGCGGAAGACCTGGCCGTGCGCCAGGTCGTGGGCCAGCAGCGCCGCCTGGCCGAACGCGACCGCCAGCACCACGGCGACGGCGAGCTGCCACCAGGAGTCGCCGACGAGGACGAACGCCGCCCACCCCCCGGCGAAGAGGGCGGCCACCACGGCTGAGCGGGCGGCGTAGTAGCCGGGCCGCCGGTCCAGCAGCCCGGCCTGGGCGACGGCGCGGGACAGGCGCGCGAAGTCGCTGCCCCGCCGCTCACCGGCCTCGGCCGGTGGATGGGTGGTCCGGGCAGGCGTCACGGTTCCTCCGTGGGGTGTCGGTGACTGATCACCTCCCAGCATGAGGGCCGGCGCCGCCGCGCGTACCGGGGCTGGCACCCGTGTTCCCGGTATGGCTGGCCCTACCGGGCGTGGGATCATGAATGTGTCCCGCCGCCGTTCCGGCGATCCGGTCGGGCTCCTTGCCGAGCCGCCGCCACCACCGGGCGGCGATGCTGTTACGGTAGCCCGGTTCGAGGCGTTTGGACCCGAAAGCAGGTGAGCGATGGGTGACAAGGCGAGCGATCCCGTCGTGGTGATCGGGCTGGGGCGTTTCGGCACGTCGCTGGCCCTGGAGCTGGCCCGGCACGGCACCGAGGTGCTGGCGATCGACCGGCGGCCCAAGGTCGTCCAGGCGCTGGCCGGGCAGATCACGCAGATCGCCGCGGCCGACGCGACGGACATCGAGGTGCTGCGCCAGCTCGGCGTGCCCGACTTCTACCGGGCGGTCGTCTCGATCGGCGGCGACCTGGAGGCGAGCATCCTGACCGCGTCGCTGCTGGTCGAGCTGGAGATCAACGACATCTGGGCCAAGGCGGTGAGCAAGCAGCACGGCCGTATCCTCAGCAGGATCGGCGCCCATCACGTGGTGCTGCCCGAGCACGACATGGGAGAGCGGGTCGCCCACCTGGTGAGCGGCCGGATGCTCGACTTCATGCAGGTGGACGAGAACTTCGCGCTGGCCAAGACGCGTCCGCCGAAGGAGTACGTGGGCGTTCCCCTCGGCCGGTCCAACCTGCGCCGCAAGTACGGCATCACGATCGTCGCGGTCAAGAGCCCGGATGAGGAGTTCACGTACGCGACGGCCGAGACGGAGCTGATGTACCACGACGTCATCATCGTGTCGGGCCGCACGGGGGACGTGGAGCGCTTCGCCGAGCTGTGACCGAGGCCGCACGGGGAAATTCGGACGAGAAGGGTTTGACCGCCCGTAACCGGGAAGGGCTGGCAACTCATGTACGTCGAGTACGAGGAGGAGCCGCAGTGCTCACCCTGACAGCCAACGCAGCCCAGGCCATCCGCGACCTGACGGCCTCCGCTCCGGAGCCGTCCCAGAGCGGGATCCGGATCGCGTCCCAGGGAGAGGACACGGGTTCGCTGACCCTCTCGCTGGCGAGCCGGCCCGAACCCGCCGACGAGGTGGTGGAGGCCGAGGGCGCCCGCGTGTACCTCGACCCCGTGGCCGCGACCGTCCTGGACGACAAGTCGCTCGATGCGGGGGCGGACGACCAGGGGGCGGTGTCCTTCCTGGTCACCGACCAGACCGTCTGACGCCGCCCGCCCCGTCCGCCCACCGGCCCGGTACCCTGCCGTACCGGGCCGGTGGCCTGCCCGGCCGCCCGCCCCGTGGGCGGCCGTTCGGGGTGTCAGCTCGCCGAGAGCAGCTTGTGCAGGTAGCGGAGCTGTTCCTCGCGCTGGTAGCCCTGGCCGCCCTCGTGGCGGTTCCACGGCCAGACGGTGATCTCCTTGGGTCCGCGCCAGTGGTTGTAGGCGGCGAAGACCGTGGACGGCGGGCAGACCTCGTCCATCAGCGCGACCGAGTACAGGGCGGGCACCGTGGCGCGGGCGGCGAACTGCAGGCCGTCGAAGTAGGCCAGGGTGCCGAAGACCTTGTCGGCCAGTTCCCGGCGGGTGGCGAGGAAGCGGACGAGCTCCTGGTACGGGTCTTTGTCGGTGATCTCCACGGCGCGGCGGAAGTGGGTCAGGAAGGGCACGTCGATGAGCGCGGCGGTGAGTCCGGGTCGCAGCGCGGCGGTCGCCTGGGCGATGCCGCCGCCCTGGCTGCCGCCTGAGACGACGATGCGGGAGGCGTCCACCGCCGGGTGCCCGGCCGCCGCGTCCACGGCGCGGACGGCGTCGGTGAAGACGCGGCGGTAGTAGTAGTCGGCCGGGTCGAGGATGCCCCGGGTCATCATGCCGGCCGCCTGGGCGTGCGCGCTGCCGTGCGGGTCGCCGGTCGTGCCGGGGGCGTTGGGGCTGGCGCCGCCGGTGCCCCGGGTCTCCATGACGAACACGGCGTACCCGGCGGCGGGCCACAGCAGGTGGTCGTGCGGGAAGCCACGGCCGCCGTTGTAGCCGATGTAGTGCATGACGCACGGCAGGGGGCCGTCGGCGCCGCGCGGGGTGAGGAACCAGCCGCCCACCCGGTGCCCGCCCCATCCGGCGAACGACACGTCGTGCACCTCGACGCCCGCGTAGGGCGCGTCGTACGGCGTGAACTCGGGCGCCAGGTCGAACTCCGCCGCCTCGGCGAGGGTGCGTGACCAGAAGGCGTCGAAGTCGGCGGGCTCGTCACGGTCGGGACGGTAGGAACGGAGCTGTTCCAGGGGCAGGTCGAACAGGGCCACGAACGTCTCCAGCCTCTAGCGGTGATGTGGATATTTCACCCCATAGCGACGGAAAGCGCTATCCCCAAGTCTCCGCCGCCGTCCCGAGGGTAGGAGCGGGCCCATGAACGATCACCTGGTCCGGCTCGCGCACTCCCACCTCTATCCCGGCATCACGTTCGAGGCCCCACCGGACGCCGCGGACTTCCTGCTGCTGTTCACCGACGACTCCGAGTCCCGCACCCAACTGCTGAGGGACACCGAGGGCCGCCCCGTGCTCCGGGTGGGCGCCCGCATGAACCCCAAGGGCACGGTCGTGGACGAGCAGGTGTGGGAGGTCCTGGAACTGGTCGAGGAGCGCGATCTGATCGTCGTGCGCCTGGGCAACCCGATCCCCGCCGCCGCTCCTCGATGACGCCCTCGACCGGCGCCGGAACTCGCCGGGAGCCATGCCGCGCCGTCTGGAGGGTACGGCTGAGTTCGTACGACCGCTGACGAAAGGTGTGGCTCATGTGCCGTTGGCTCGTCTACTCGGGCACGCCCGTGCTGCTGAGCGACGTGCTCTACCGTCCGGTGCCGTCGCTGATCGACCAGAGCCTGCGTTCACGGCTGGGGGTGGAGACGACCAACGGCGACGGGTTCGGCATCGGCTGGTACACCAAGGGCATCGACACCCCGGCCATCGTCCGCGGCACCGGTCCCGCGTGGAACAACCGCAACCTGCGCGAGATCGCCCACCACGTCCGCTCGCCGCTGTTCTTCGGTCACATCCGGGCCTCGACCGGCACGGCGGTGCAGGAGACCAACTGCCATCCCTTCCGGCACGGCCGCTGGATGTGGATGCACAACGGCCTGATCGCCGGATTCGACCGGCTCAGACGGGAGCTGCTGCTGACCGTGGACCCCGCGCTGTTCCCGTTCATCGAGGGCACCACGGACTCGGAGGTGATGTTCTACCTGGCGCTGACGTTCGGCCTCGACGAGGACCCGCCGGGAGCCGTGGCCCGCATGGCCGGCCTGGTGGAGTCGCTGGGGCACCGGACAGGCGTGGAGCACCCGCTGCAGATGACCATCGCGACCTCCGACGGCGAGCGGGTGTGGGTGTTCCGCTACTCCAGCCGGCACGAGTCGCGGACGCTGTTCTACAGCACCTGCGTCGAGTCCCTGCGGGTGCTGCACCCGGACGTGGCGTGGCTGCGCCGGCTGTCGGCCGACACGCGCATCGTGGTGTCGGAGCCGCTGGGCGACCTGCACGGCGCCTGGAACGAGCTGCCGGAGAGCACCTACGGCGTCATCCCGGCCCGGGACGGGGAGATGCTCTCCACCTTCGAGGTGCCCCGGCTCACCGGGCCGGGCGTCCGCTAGCGCAGCCGCCGGTCCTCGCTCCGCTCACCTCCCACCCGGCCCCGGGGAACGGTGACATGAAGTGGGTCAGCAGGTCCACCGCGTAGTCCGGCACCCGGCCGCCCGGGTCCAGCAGCGACACCATCTGCGGCCCGTCGGAACCACGCAGCGTGATCGTCTCGCCGGACCGGGCGCCGGCGAACCCCGGTCTGGCGGCCACGGTCAGGCAGGCCAGCCGCACACCAGCGGCGCTGATCTCCTGCCGGCCGCCGATGCGCCGCATCCGCTGGTCGTAGCGGCGCGGGGCGAGGGAGGTGACGGGGCCGAGCCGTACGGACTCGCGGAAGACGTCGGCGCCGACCCGCCGGCTCAGCCGGGCGTCGAGCGTGACGTCGGGCCGCAGGTCCACGCCCCTGGCGGCCAGGTCCAGCCGCCCGTAGTCGCCGTCGAAGGCGGGCGCGACGTACCCGAGGGCGGCGGGCGCCTTCAGTCCGAACGGCACCTTGCCCGGCCGGACGCGCAGCCACGACAGGCGGTGCACGGTGAGCGACAGGTCGTCGATGGCGCTGCGCCCGAGGGCGAGGTCGCCGGCGACGTGGTAGGTGAGCAGGCCGCCGGTGTGCGGGATCTCCTTGCCGGCCGTGAAGCGCTGCCGGGCGACGGGCGCGATGGTGACGCCGGCGTGCAGCTCGACCCGTCTCGTCGGCACCGGCCGGGACACCAGGTCGAGTCCCTGGCCGGGGGTGAGCCGCACGGTGGTGTCGGCGGCGAGGTCGGCGACGGCCAGCGACAGCGCGCCGAGCCTGCCGGTGCGGTCCACGAGGCCGCCCTGGACGACGAGGCGGCCGTCGAGGGTGCTGGCCCCGCCCTCCGCCCGGTAGGTGACGGCCGGGGCGCGCAGTTCCCCCGCCGCGGCGTCGGCGTCCACGCCGAACACGGCCGGCACATCGCCGAAACTCGCCTCGCCGGTGCCCGCTCCGGGCACGGTGACCGCCGCGCTGAGCCGCTTCACGGCCGCGGAGTTGCGCACCCGGACGCGGGTGCGCGGCCCGTACGCGGCCTCCACGGACAGGCCGGCCGGGACGGGATCGACGGCGAGCCGGCCGCGCAGGCCGCCCGCCTCGGCGTGCACGGTGAGCGAGCCGAGCGTGGCGGCCGGCTCGATCCGGTAGGCCGCCCGCACGGCGCCGCCGGCGACCTCGAACGGGCCGAGGGACAGGGCGGTGACGGATCCGGGCAGCCCGCCGACCGTGGCCCTCGCCTCGACGGGCACGGGCGCGAGGACGGTGCTGCGCAGGTAGAGGTCCAGTCTCCTGCTCGCGGGCCGGTAGCCGGCGAACGTGAACGTCTTCCTCGCGGCGTCCACCGTGATCCGTTCCGGCAGCCCGGTCACGTCGAGGTGGCCGCGGACGGCGAAGCAGCCCCGCTCCCCCGCGCAGAACGGGCCCGGCGCGCAGCCCCCGCTCCCCGCCGCGCAACCGCCGTCCACCAGCGACACGCCGCCCGCCACGGGAGGCGCGGGCGGCAGGCCGCGCAGCGCGGCCGCCTTGCCGAGCCAGGCTCGGGCCCGCACGTCCAGCCGGGAGCCGGTGTACGTCAGCGCACCGCCGTCCACGGACACGGCGAACCGGCCGGGCACCGGGCCGAGCCGGCCGAGCGCGCCGAAACGCACGTCGGCCCTGGTGACGTCGGCGTCGAGGGCGAGCGTCTGCCGGGCGGCTCGGAAGGCGGCGGCGAACCCCGTGCCCGCCGGACCGAACTCCGCCCGCGACAGCCCTCTCACCTGCACGCTCGCGTCGAGATCGCCCGACGCCTCGTCGTAGTGGGCCGCCAGGTGCGGGCCGGTGGGCGCCTGGGCGCCGTCGTGGTTGGTGACGGCGACGGCCGCCGAGCCGAGCGGACCGGACAGGCCGCGGAAGCGGTAGCCGGCGGGGTCCCAGGCGGCGTCGAAGCGGGCGGGCACGCCGGTGACACGGGCGGCGGCCCTGACGGTCCGGCCGCCCACGCGGGCGCGGGCGAGGGCGGACACGGAGGCGACCGGGCCGGTGGCGTCCCAGGTCAGCGTCCTGGCCGTGGTGTCGGCGACCAGCCGAGCCCGCCCGCGCACCCCGCGCACCTCCGCCCACACACCGTCCCCGCGCACGCCGTCCCCGCGCGTGCTCTCCCCGCGCGTGCTCTCCCCGCCCGTGTCGTGCCCGCCCGTGTCGTGCCCGCCTGTGTCGTGCCCGCCTGTGTCGTCCCCCGGCGGTGCCGCGTCTCGCGGTGCTTCGGCGGGTGCCCGGCCGGCGTGGATCCGGACCGCGCGCAGCCGGGAGGAGGTCGTCAGCTCGGCCGCCGACCGCGCGCCGAGCGTCCAGGACGCCTCCGCCTCGCCGCGCAGCCCGAGCACGGTGCCGTCGAACGTGGGACCCGCTTTCAGACCGGCGTACGCGGCCCGCGCCCGCCTGATCGGGCCGTCCGCCCGGTACGCGACCTTGCCGGCGGCCGGGTCGAGCCGCACCTCCAGCGTGCGGGGGAGGTTGGAGACCTCCACCTCGGCCAGGTGGTCGCCGTCGAGCAGGGCGGCGCCGGTGAACGGCCGGTCCCCGGGCCGCATGTCCAGGCGGGCGCGCGGGCGGGCGCCGTAGGTGACGTCGAACCCCTCCAACCCTGTCAGCCGCGCCGACACGCCGAGAGCGGCCCCGTTCTTGATCATGGTGAGGTGGTCGCCGGGCGGACCGGCCAGCGCGCCCCCACCGCGCTGCAGCACCACGGCGAGGCGGCCGAGAGGTGAGCTGGTCGTCTGGGCCAGCCGGTGCCGGGCCGGATCGTGCAGCAGGCGCACCCTGGCAGGCAGGTCGCCCAGTTCCGCCCGCAGGACGGTCCCGGCCGAGGCCCGGTCGTAGTACATCAGCCGGGCCGAACCCGCCCCTGACCCGCTGGAGTCGACGGTCAGCGTCCGGGTGCCGTGCTCCGTGGCCTGCGGTTCGTACGCGGCCGTCATGGACGGCGGCGCGTCGCGCACCTCGACGCCGGCCGCGCGGGACAGGTGGCCGTCCCGGTACTGGTACGAGCGCACCTCGGCACGGCCGACGGCGCCGGGACCGGTGAAGCGGACCCGCGCGGCGCCGCCGGCGCCCCGGGTGAGCTCCACCCGAGCACGGACGGGCATCCGGTCGAGCAGCGCCCGCGTGTACCGCCCGCGCTGGACGGCGACCGCCTCGACCACGGCGGGCGCGGACGCGGCGAGGGCGAGGGAGGTGGTGTCACGGCCGGTGGGCTCCCCGCCGATCGAGCCGCGAGCGGCGGCGTCCCCGGAAGGCTCCCGGGCGGTCGAGCCGAGGGAGGCGTCCACGGTGAGCTTCCCGGTGGCGGGCGTCTGGCGCAGGCTCACGGCGGTGCGGCCGATCAGCCCGGCCACGACGGCGGCGGAGGCTCCTGGCCGGGTGCGCCGCACGTCCGCCGTCACTCGGCTGCCGGACAGGTCCACGGTGAACGTGCCCCGTTCCGCCTGAGACAGTTCGGCGCCGCCGCGCAGCCCGTCGAAGCCGACCGCGACGCGGCCGTCGTACTCGGCCCAGACGAGCGCCCTGAGGCGGTCCGCAGCGCCGGGCAGCCGCCGCATCGCGAACGCCAGGCCGGCCGCCGCCTCGCGCGGGGCCGCCGCCGGGGTGAGGACGGCCGCCAGGTCGGGGGTGCCGTCGCCGGTGACGTCGGCCGCGGCGGGCGCGCCCACGGGCCGGGTGACCGAGCAGGAGAGGGGCACGCCGACACCGCGCACGCACAGCCGGTACGTCAGCTTGGCTCCGGCTGAGGCGGCGGCGGGCCGGGCGGGGGCGTCGCCGCGACGGACCCCGGGGAGCCCGAGGGCGTCGAGGACGTCCCCGGCGGGTGTCCTCAGCCGCAACGGCCTGGCCCGGGCGGTGTCGGGCAGCAGGTCGCGCACGTCCGGGCCGTCGCCGCCGCCCACCCGCTCGGCGGCCTCGCGCTCGATCTCGCGGACCAGTCCCGGCCCGGCGGGCGTCGTCACGTCGGGGGCCGCGGGCCCGGGGGCGCGGTCACCGGCATCCCGCAGGGCCAGGGAGGGCTCGCGGGGGACGTCCACGGCGGTGCCCGCCGGTGCGCGCACGCCGGGGACCGGCCGGACCTGCACGCCCGCGTTCCCACCGACGCCCGTGCCCACGCCGACGCCCGTGCCCACGGCACCGCCGGTGCGGACGGTCACCGGGGCGGCGGCGCTCGTGGCGGCACGGGCGCCGGTGGTGGCCGGGCCGTCGGCGCCGGCGTGGGCGTTGGTCGGAGCGGCCGTCAGCATGGCAGCCGCCAGGGACGCGGAGGCGAGCACGCGCGCGAAGGCGTGCCGTGGAGACCGCGGCATGAAACGCTTACCCCCGAAGCGGTATCAATCATCACAACAGAAACAACTGTCACGACCCGACCACAACCGCTCACTCCTCGTCAATTTGGCGCCGACATGGGGCTCCAACCCGTGACATCGCGTCGCCCCATTCCCCACGGCGACCACTTTCCGTCACCCCGGCGCGTCCGCGCTTCCTGTCGTTCCGCGCTTGATCGGCCTCCGTCCGGGTAGCGGGAGCCGACCACGGAGATGAAGGGAGCGAGGATCATGTCATCGGTCGCCCGCGTCACCGAGATCAGCGCGGTGTCGGAGAAGAGCTTCGAGGACGCCGTCCGGGTCGGCATCGAAAGGGCCGGTCAGACCCTGCGAGGGCTCCAGTCGGCCTGGATCAAGGAGCAGGAGGTGCAGCTCGGCGAGAACGGCGGCATCACCGGCTACAAGGTCAACATGCTGATCACATTCGTGCTGGATTGACGCGCTCCCCGGCCTGACGAAGGCCGGGGAGTCAGCCTGTGCCATGGGTGCGGCACATCTGCCGCCCGGCCGTCTCCGCCCGGCCGGGCGGCGGAAACCCGTCGAGCGGTCGCGGCCCGGTGGTTACCGTGGGCTGCCGTGGACACGTACCTCACGACCGACCGGCTCGTCCTGCGCCGCTTCACCGACGCCGACGCCGACGACCTGGTCGCGCTGCACAACGACCCCGCCGTCATGCGCTTCCTCAACGGCGGTCGGCCTACCCCGCGCGAGGTGATCGTGCGCGAGACGCTGCCCGCGTTCATGGCCTCCGGCTTCTTCGCCGCCGTCGAGCGGTCCGGCGGCGCGTTCACCGGGTGGTTCCACCTGCGGACGCCCCGGGGTGGCGCGCCCGACGAGCCCGAGCTGGGCTACCGCCTGCACCGCGCGTACTGGGGCAGAGGCTACGCGACCGAGGGCTCGCTCGCCCTGATCGACAAGGCCTTCGGCGAGCTGGGCGCCCGCAGGGTCTTCGCCCAGACGATGGCCGTCAACCACGGCTCCCGCCGGGTGATGGAGAAGTGCGGGCTGCGCCACGTCCGCACGTTCTTCGCCGACTGGCCGGACGTCATCGACGGGTCGGAGGAGGGCGAGGTGGAGTACGAGCTGCTCCGCGCCGGCTGGGAGGCCCGCCGCCCGGGCTGATCCGGGCCCGCGGCGGTCGATCGAGGGCGCGGCCGGGGGTCGCCGCCCCCGAGGCCGCCGGCTGAGCCTGTCAGGCTGGTCTACTGGTCCGACCAGTCACTAAGGTGGGCCCCATGACGGGATACGACGGGTTGTTCCGGCTCGACGGGCGGCGGGCTGTGGTGATCGGGGCCGGGAGCGGCATCGGGCGGGAGGCGGCCCTGGCGCTGGCGGCCCACGGCGCGGAGGTGGTGTGCGCCGACCGCGACTTGGCCGCCGCCGGCGAGACGGCCCGCCGGTGCGGCGGCACCGCGCGACTGCTGGACGTGCTCGACGGCGACGCCGTGCGGGAGGCGGCCGCGAGCGAGCCCGCCGACGTGCTGGTGTTCACCGCCGCGACGAACGTGCGCAAGCGGCTGCTCGACTACACCGCCGAGGAGTTCGGCCGGGTCGTGGACCTCAACCTGCGGGCCTCGTTCGACGTGGTGCGGGCCTTCGGGGCGGCGATGGTGGCACGGGAGCGAGGATCGATCATCGGGTTCGCGTCGATCCGGGCAGCGGTGACCGAACCGGGCCAGGGGGTGTACTCGGCGACGAAGGCGGGGCTGGTGCAGTTGCTGCGGACGGCCGCCGCGGAGTTCGGGCCGCACGGGGTGCGGGTCAACGCCATCGCGCCGGGCGTGGTGGAGACGCCGCTGACCCGGCAGATCAAGGACGACCCGGCCTGGTACGGCGCGTACGCGGCCAAGAGCGCGCTCGGCCGGTGGGCGCGGGCCGAGGAACTGGCCGGGGCGGTGGTCTACCTGGCCGGCGACGCGGCGAGCTTCGTGACCGGCTCGGTGCTGTACGTGGACGGCGGCTGGACCGCGGTGGACGGCCGCTTCGACCCGCCCACCTGACCGCCCCGCGCACGGCCGTCCTCGACCGGCCGGCCGTCCCCGACCGGCTCCGGTGACCCGCCGCCCGTGCTGTTAGCGTTCGCAGCGGGACAACGGTGAGACAAGGGGGATCACGTGGAGCAGCGAGTTCTCGGCCGGACCGGCCGCCGGGTGGGCGTGGTGGGGCTGGGCGCGTGGCAGCTCGGCGCCGACTGGGGCGAGGTGTCCGAGCGGCAGGCGCTGGCGACGCTGGCCGCCGCGGCCGACGCCGGGATGACGTTCGTCGACACGGCCGACGTCTACGGTGACGGGACCAGTGAGCGGCTGGTCGGCCGGTTCCTGAAGTCCCGGCCGGAGCACGGCGTCACGGTGGCGACCAAGATGGGCCGCCGGCTGCCGCAGGAGCCGGGCAACTACACGCTGGACAACTTCCGCGCCTGGACCGACCGCTCGCGCGCGAACCTGGGCGTGGACGTGCTCGACCTGGTCCAGTTGCACTGCCCGCCGACGGCCGTCTACTCCTCCGACGAGGTGTTCGACGCGCTCGACACCCTGGTGGCCGAGCAGCGGATCGCGGCCTACGGCGTCAGTGTGGAGACGCGCGCCGAGGCGCTGGCCGCGATCGCCCGGCCGGTCGTGGCCAGCGTGCAGATCATCCTCAACATGCTGCGGCTCGGCCCGCTGGCGGAGGTGCTGCCCGCGGCGCGCGAGGCGGGCGTGGGCGTCATCGCGCGGGTGCCGCTGGCCAGCGGCCTGCTGTCGGGCAGATACGACGAGAACACGACGTTCGCCGCGGACGACCACCGCACCTTCAACCGCCACGGCGAGGCGTTCGACGTCGGCGAGACGTTCTCGGGGGTGGAGTTCTCGACGGGACTGGCGGCGGTGCGGAGGCTGGCGCCGCTCGTGCCGGACGGCGCGACGATGGCGCAGTTCGCGCTGCGCTGGATCATCGACCAGCCCGGCGTGAGCGTGGTGATCCCGGGCGCCCGCAACGCGGAGCAGGCCCGGGCCAACGCGGCCGCCGCGGGCCTGGCGCCGCTGCCGGAGGCGGACCGGCGGGCCGTGCGCGAGGTCTACGAGGAACTCGTCGCGCCCCAGGTCGCCGGCCGCTGGTGACCTCCCGCCGCCCCGGCGCGCGCGGCGGGCCGGGAGCGGGTCAGTCGCGGCGGCCCGGCCAGGCGGCCAGCGCGAACTCGGCGATCGTGGCGAGCTCGTCCGGCCCCGCCCCGTCGCGGGCACGCTGCGACATGCCCTGGATGACGGCCGCGAAGTAGCCGGCCAGCCCGCGGACATCGGCGCCGGCCGGCAGCTCGCCCCGCTCGCGCGCCTCGCTCAGCCGCGCCTCGAAGACGACGAGGTTGGCGTTGCGCAGGTCGCGGAGGTAGTCGCCCACCTCGGCGTCCTGGGCGGTGACGTTCGTGGCCGCGCAGATGGTCAGGCAGCCCGCCGGATGCGACGGGTCCGGGTAGGTCGCCGCCGCCGCGCGCAGGATCCGGGCGAAGGCGCCGTACGCCGTGGGCTCCTCGCGCAGGGCGTCGGCCATGAACCGGCCGAGTGGCGAGCGCCCGTAGGTCTCCACCACCTCCCGGAACAGGGCCTTCTTGTCGCCGAAGGCGGCGTAGAGGCTGCCCGGCCGGATGCCCATCGCCTCGGTCAGCTCGCCGACCGAGGTGGCCTCGTAGCCGCGCTCCCAGAACAGCCGGGTCGCCTCGGCCAGTGCCTCGTCGCGGTCGAAGCCGCGCGGGCGGCCCCTCGTCGCGCCTGTCGTCGCCATGCCCACATTCTAGAGCAGTCACTCAAGAATCCGTGCTACCTTAATTATTGAGTGCTCGCTCAACAACTAGGGAGGCATGACATGAACAAGCCGTTGGACGGCAAGGTCGCGCTGGTCACGGGCGGCAGCCGGGGCATCGGCCGGGCCATCGCCGAGCGGCTGGGCCGCGACGGAGCGGTCGTGGCCGTCGCCTACGCCCGCGACGAGGTCGCCGCGAAGGACGTCGTGGCGCGGATCGAAGGGAGCGGCGGCCGGGCGTTCGCGATCCGCGCGGAGCTGGGCGGCCACGGTGACGCGGTCGCGCTGTGGGACGCCTTCGACGCCGCGGCCGCCGCGTACGCGCCGACCGGCGGGGCGGACCTCGGCGGGGCGGACATCGGCGGGGTGGACATCATCGTCAACAACGCCGCCATCGCCACCAGCTCGGATCTGGACGGGCTCACCGAGGCCGAGTTCGACCAGGTGTTCGCGGTGAACGTCCGGGCGCCGTTCTTCATCGTCAAGGAGGCGCTGCGGCGCGGACTGCGCGACGGCGGGCGGATCGTCAACATCTCCAGCGGGGTCACCCGCATCGCGCTGCCCGGCGTCATCGCCTACTCCGCCACCAAGGGTGCGCTGGACGTCTTCACGCTGACGCTGGCCAAGCAGCTCGGCCCGCGCGGCATCACGGTCAACTCGGTCGCGCCCGGCTACGTCGACACCGACGTCAACGCCGGGTGGCTGAGCGACCCGGAGGCGGCGGCCGAGGCCGCGGCCATCTCGGCGTTCGGCCGGATCGGGCAGCCGGACGACATCGCGGGCGTCGTGGCGTTCCTCGCCTCCGACGACGCCCGCTGGGTGACGGGCCGGGTGGTCGACGCGACCGGCGGCTCCCAGCTCTGACGCGGTGCGCCCGCTCGAACAGTGATCACGGGCGGATGATGGCCATGCGGGTGACCGTCAGCTCCTCGATGGCGAAGCGGGGGCCCTCGCGGCCGGCGCCGCTGTCCTTGACGCCGCCGTACGGCATGTTGTCGGCCCGGAACCCCGGCACGTCGTTGACCACCACGCCGCCCGCCTCGATCCGGTCGATCGCGGCGAAGGCCGTGGCCAGGGAGCGGGTGAAGACGCTGGCGTGCAGGCCGTACCGGGAGGCGTTGACCGCGGCGAAGGCGGCGTCGAGGCCGGGCACGGCGCGGACGCACACCACCGGGCCGAAGATCTCCTCGTCCCAGGCGTCGGCGCCGTCGGGGACGCCGGTGAGCACGGTCGGGGCGATGGCCCGGCCGTCGAGGACCCCGCCGGTGACGAGCGTGCCGCCCGACTCGCGGACCCGGGCGAGCACGCGTTCGGTGGCGGCCGGGTCGATGAGCGGCGCGACGCGCGTCGCGGGCGAGCGCGGGTCGCCGACGACGACGTCCTTCATCCGCTCGGCCAGCAGCGCGACGAACGCGTCGTGGACGGGCTCCTCGACCAGCACCCGCTGCACCGAGATGCACGCCTGGCCGGAGGCGTAGTAGCCGCCCCGCACGACGGCCTCGGCGGCGGCCTCCAGGTCGGCGTCGGCGGCCACCACGAGAGCGGCGTTGGAGCCCAGCTCCAGCAGCGCCTTGGTGGGGGCGGCGGCGCGGGCGATGGCGTGCCCGGCGGCGGCCGAGCCGGTGAACGACACGGCGCCGATCCGGCGGTCCTCGACAAGCGTCCGGCCCACCTCGACGTCTCCGGTGACGAGCTGGACGCCCGCCGCGGGGAGGCCGCCGTCCGGCGGGTCAGCGGCGGCGCGTAGCAGGTGGACGAGCCAGAGGGTCGCCAGGGGGGTCGCGGGGGCGGGCTTGACGATGACCGGGCAGCCCGCGGCCAGCGCGGGCGCGATCTTGTGGGCGGCGAGCAGCAGCGGGTAGTTGAAGCCGGTGATCCCCACGACCACGCCGATGGGCCGCCGCGTCCAGAACCCGACCAGCCCCTCCCCCGCCGGTAGCAGGTCGAGCGGCACGGTCTCGCCGTGCAACCGGGCCACCTCCTCGGCGGCGGTGGCCAGCGTGACGAGCGTGCGCGCCACTTCGACGCGGCAGTCCACCAGCGGTTTGCCGGTCTCCAGGACGAGCAGCCGCTCGAACTCCGCGCGCCGGGCCGCCAGCGCGTCGTGGGCGCCCATGAGGGCGGCGCGCCGGGCGTGCGAGGGCAGCGCCGCCATGGCGGGCGCGACGGCGAGGGCCTCGTCCACGGCCCGGCGGGCCAGTTCGGCGGTGCCCACCGGGGCCGTGCCCACGACGGAGCCGTCGTACGGGAAGACGACCTCGCTGGTGGCGCCGGTCTCGACCCAGTCCGGTCCGACGGGCAGCCCTGCCGGCCATCTGGCCCCTATATCGTGAAAAATCACGCCACTCCCCCTACAGCGCTGGGAAACACGTCCAGGTACGCCGGCGCGCCGTCCCGCCCGGTGGCCGCCAGGACCGCGTGAGCCACGGCCCGGCTGAACACGTCGGCCCCGGCCGCGAGCACGTCCTGCAGGCCGTCGGCGCCGGGGGCCGGTCCGCCACAGGTGGCCAGGCCGAAGATCGTGTCGCCGTCGACCATGGTGTGGGCCGGCCTGATGGCACGGGCCAGTCCGTCGTGGGCGACGCCCGCCAGCTTGCCGCACTGCGCCTTGGTGAGGGTGAGGTCCGTGGCGACGACGCCGATCGTGGTGTTGAACGAGGTCACGGTCCCGGGCCGCCAGGCGGCCGCCTCCTCGGCGCGCGGCTCGCGCAGCCCGCCGAACTCGCCCGGCAGGCCGTACCGGGTGCCGGACAGGAACGCGCCGTCGGGGTCGAGCACGGACCCGGCGGCGTTGACCACGGCCAGGGCGGCCACGGTGGCGCCGGACGGCAGGACGACGCTGGCCGTGCCGACGCCGCCGGCCAGTCCACCCGCCACGGCTCCGGTGCCCGCGCCCACCGACCCGCTGCGGGTCTCGGCGGCCGAGGCCGCGTCGTAGGCGGCGGCGCCCAGGGCGCCGTCCGGCACCGCGCGGAACCGGCCGCCGCGCCCCAGGTCGTAGATGACGGCGGCCGGCACGATGGGCACCACGCCGCCCTCGACGGGGAAACCCGCGCCCGCGTCGGCCAGCCGGTCCATCACGCCGCACGCCGCGCTCAGGCCGAAGGCGCTGCCGCCGGTGAGGACGACGGCGTGCACCCGTTCGACGAGGTTGCGCGGGTCGAGCAGCTCGGTCTCGCGGGTGCCCGGCGCGGCCCCGCGCACGTCCACCCCGGCCACCATGCCCTCCGGCGGCGCGAGCACGACGGTCGTGCCGGTGCGGTGCCCGTCGCCGACCCGTTCGGCGTGGCCGACCCGCAGCCCCGCCACGTCCACCAGCGCGTTCGCCGGACCCGCCACCAGGCCCGCAGCCTCCCCCGCTCCAGGGGTCACGACAGGTCCCCGGTGAGGAAGCGTCGGGCCGCCTCGGCGAAGACGCGGGTGCACCGCACGATCTCGGCCACCTCGACGTACTCGTCGGCCTGGTGGGCGATCCACTTGCCGCCCGGCCCGTACACGACGGACGGGACGCCGCCCCAGTGGGTGAGCACGGTCCCGTCGGTCGAGCCGGGCACCCCGCCGTAGACGGGCTCCTGCCCCGTGACCGCCCGGTGGGCGGCGGCGAGCGCGGCGACGACCGGGTCGTCCACGGGCACGTCCACCGGCGGCCGGTCCACCAGGATCGACACCTCGGCGATGATCCCGTCGCGGGCGGCGAGCGCGCCGACCCGGCCGGCGATCTCCTGGTGGTCCACGCCGGGGATCGTCCGCACGTCCACGAAGACGGAGGCGACGGCGGGGATGACGTTCACCTGTTCCTCGCTGCCGGCCCGGACGACGGTCGGCGTCACGTACACCTCGCCCAGGTGCTCGTGCGCCGGGTGGCGGTCCTGCAGCTCCTTCTCCAGCGTCTCAAGGGCGGCCACCAGCGACGCGGCGGCGGGGACGGGATTGCGGCCGTGGCGGGGCATCGCGCCGTGCGCCATCTTGCCGGTGAGGTCGACGCGCAGCCGCAGCGCGCCCTTGGCGACCGCGCAGATCTCGCCCGCCTCCGGCTCGGCGACGATGGCCCCGTCCACGTCCGCCGCGAGGCCCTCGGCGACGAAGTGGTGAGCGCCGATCATCAGGCCCTCCTCGTCGGCCAGCGCGCACACCTTGATCCGGCCGGGGAACGGCCCGGCGAGCTGCAGCGCCCGGGTGGCGTAGAGGGTGGCGGCCAGGCCGGACTTCATGTCGGCGCTGCCGCGTCCCCACAGCCGCCCGTCGCGGATCTCGCCGCCGAACGGGTCCACCGTCCACTCCGACAGGTCGCCCTCGGTGACCACGTCGGTGTGCCCCTCGAACATGAGCGTCGGCCCTTCGCCCCCACCGCCCTCGACGACGGCCACCACGTTCGGCCGGCCGGGCGCCGCCTCCTGGACGTGGGGCTCCCAGCCCCACTCGCGCATCTTCGCCGCCACCAGCTCGGCGGCGGGCCGCTCGTCGCGGCCCCGCGCGGGGTCGTTGGTGCTGGGGACGCGCACCAGCGCCTGCGTGAACTCCACGACCCCCCGGGCGTCGACCTCGATCACAGCAATCCCTCCAAGGTGGGTACGGCCTGCAGCAGCGCGCGGGTGTAGGGGTGGCGCGGCCCGGCCCAGACGTCGTCCACCGGGCCGGTCTCCACGATCTCGCCGCCGTTCATCACCGCGACGGTCTCGCACACGTGCCGGACCACGGACAGGTCGTGGGAGACGAAGACGAGGGTCAGGCCGTGCTCGTCGACCAGGTCGGCCAGCAGGTTGAGTATCTGGCCGCGTACCGACACGTCGAGGGCGCTGACCGGTTCGTCGGCGACGAGCACCGTGGGCCGGGGCGCGAGGGCGCGGGCGATCGCGATGCGCTGGCGCTGACCGCCGGAGAACTGGTGGGGGTAGCGGTCGGCGGCCGAGGCGGGCAGCCCGACCTCCTCCAGCAGCTCGGCGACGCGGCCGCCGGCGGGCCGGCCGAGGGCGACGAGCGGCTCGGCGACGATGTCACGCACCCGCATGCGCGGGTCGAGGGAGCTCATCGGGTCCTGGAAGACGATCTGCAGGTCGCGCCGCAGGAAGGCCAGCCGGCGTTCGGGCAGCCCGGTGATCTCCCGGCCGTCGAACCGGATGGAGCCGCCGGTGGGCCGGTCGAGCGCGCACAGCAGCCGCAGCAGCGTGGACTTGCCGGAGCCGGACTCGCCGACGATGCCGTAGCGCTCGCCGCGCCGCACGGTGAGCGAGACTCCCTTGAGCGCGTGCACGGCCTCGCCCGGCCGGGTGAGCGAGGTGCGGGGGCGGCGGTAGACGCGCGTGACGTCGTGCGCCTCGATCAGGGGGTCACCCGTGGGGGTGCCAGCACGCGAAGGCATGGCCGTCTCCTGTCAGCGCGGGTTCGCTCTCGCAGGCGGGGGTGGCGTGCGGGCAGCGGTTGCGGAACACGCACCCCGCCGGGAAGTGGCCGGCGGACGGGACGCTGCCGGCGATGGTGGCCAGCCGGGTGCCGCGCGGCGTGAGCCGGGAGGCGGCCAGCAGGCCCTGGGTGTAGCGGTGGCGGGGCCGGGTGAACACCTCGCGGATGGGGCCGGACTCGACGACCCGCCCGCCGTACATGACGAGGACCCGTTCGCAGACCGAGGCCACCACGGCCAGGTCGTGCGTGATGAACAGCAGCGCGGGCGCGACCTCGGCGACGAGCTCCAGCATCTGCTTCTGGACGGTGACGTCGAGCGCGGTGGTGGGCTCGTCGCAGACGAGCAGCTCGGGCTCGTTGGCCAGGGCGATGGCGAGCATGACGCGCTGGCGCTGCCCGCCGGAGAGCTGGTGGGGGTAGGCGCGGGCGACCTGGGCGGGCTGCGGCAGGCGGACCCGGCCGAGCAGCTCGACGGCGCGTTCGCGGGCGCGGGCGGCGGGCACGCCGTGCAGCGTCATGACCTCGGTGACCTGGGCGCCGATCCGCATGAGGGGGTTGAGCGCGGTCATCGGCTCCTGGAACACCATGGACACCCGGCTGCCGCGCAGGTCCTTGAGCCGCCGTTCGGGGACGCCGACGAGGTCGCGCTCGCCCAGCCGGGCCGTGCCGGTCGCGGTGACGCCCTCCGGGAGCAGGCCCATGAGCGACAGCGCGGTCAGCGACTTGCCGGAGCCGGATTCGCCGATGAGGCCGACCCGCTCGCCGGGGCCGACGCCGAACGACACCTCGCGCACCAGCTCGACCGGACCGGCGTGGACGCTCAGGCGGTCAACCTTCAGCACGCACCCTCCTCAGCTTGGGGTCGAGGTGGTCGCGCAGGCCGTCGCCGAGCAGGTTGAAGCCGAGCACGGCCAGGGCGATCGCCAGCCCGGGCCACAGGGCCAGGCGCGGGGTGGAGAACAGCAGCTCCTGCGACTCCTGCAGCATGCGGCCCCACGACGGGGTGGGCGGCCGGGTGCCGAAGCCGAGGAACGACAGCGCCGCCTCGGCCAGGATCGCGATGGCGAACGACACCGACGCCTGCACGATGAGGACCGAGCCGATGTTGGGCAGCACGTGGCGCACGGCGATGGCGGCCCGGCGGCGGCCGGCGGCCCGCGCGGCGAGGATGTAGTCGGTCACCATGACCTGCAGGGTCGCGGCCCGGGCGACGCGGGCGAACGCCGGCACGGTGGCCACCCCGATCGCGATCATGGCGGTGAGCGTGCCGGCCCCGTAGACGGCGCCGAGCATGACGGCGAGCAGCAGCGCGGGGAAGGCGAAGACCAGGTCGTTGACCCGCATCACCAGCTCCGACAGCCAGCCGCGCGGCGTCATCCCGGCGAGCAGGCCGAGCGGGGTGCCGACGAGGGCGGCGATGCCGACGGCGACGACGCCGACGTAGAGGGTGGTGCGGGCGCCGACCATGAGCTGGCTGAGCGTGTCGCGGCCGAACTTGTCGGCGCCGAGGAGGTGGCCGCCGCCGGGTTCGCGCAGCTTGTTCGCGGCGTCCACGTACGTCGGGTCGTGCGGGGTCCACACGAACGACACGAGCGCGGCGAGGACGACCAGGCCCACCAGCGCGCCGCCGGTGACGAGGGCGGCGTTGGCCCGGCCCCTCATCGCGCGCCCCGCAGCCGGGGGTCGAGCGCCGCGTAGCAGACGTCCACCACGAAGTTGATCAGCAGGACGGCGACGACCAGCACCATCACCACCCCCTGGACGAGCAGCAGGTCGCGCCCGGCGACGCCGTTGAGCAGCAGGTCGCCGAGGCCCGGGATGACGAAGACCCGCTCGACCACGACGGCGCCGACGAGCAGCGTGGCGAGTTGCAGGCCGAGCACGGTCACCACGGGCACGGCGGCGTTGCGCAGCCCGTGCCGCCACAGGGCGCCCATCCGGCCGCGGCCCTTGGCGCGGGCGGTGCGCAGGTAGTCCTCGCGCATCACGTCGAGCACGGCGCTGCGCACGTACCGGGTGAGCACGGCGCCCTGCACGAGGCCGAGGGACAGCCAGGGCAGCAGCAGCCCGCGCAGCCATTCCGCCGGGTTCTCGGCGAACGGGACGTACCCGCCGGAGGGCAGCGCCTGCGCCTGCACGGCGAAGACGAACACCAGCAGGATGCCCGCCAGGAACGCCGGGACGGCGATGCCGACCTGGCTGACGGCGCTGATGGCCGCGCCGAGCGGGTCGCGGTGGTGCACGGCGGCGAACGTGCCCACGGGCACCGCGATGAGCAGGGCGATGAGCATGCCGCCGAGCACGAGCACGGCCGTCACGCCGAGCCGGTCGGTGATCTGCTCGCCGACGGGCGAGCTGGTGACGTAGGAGGTGCCGAAGTCGCCCTGGAGCAGCCCGCCGAACCAGTCGAGGAACTGGGCGGGGGGCGGCCGGTCGGTGCCGAACTCGGCGCGCAGCCGCGCCACCGCCTCCGGTGTGGCGTTGACGCCGAGCGCGATCTCGGCGGGGTCGCCGGGCAGCACCGCCATGAACGCGAAGACGACCACCCCGGCGACGGCGGTGCTCGCCAGGAGCACCGCCAGCCGCTTGAGCAGGTAGACGATCACTGCTTGGCGAGCCCGGTGAAGTCGAAGGACTCGGAGATGGCGTTCTTCGGCAGGCCGGTGACGCCCTTCTCGGCCACGATCAGGTTGGGGAAGAGGAACAGCCAGTCGGCCGCGGCGTCGTCGGACAGCAGCTTGGCGGCCTTCTTGAGGTCCTCGGCCTGCTGCTGCTCGGTGCCCTCGTCGGCGGAGGCGAGCAGCTTGCCGAACTCGGGGTTGTCGTAGCGGAAGTAGTACGACTTGTCGGCGAAGATCCCCATGTCGCGAGGCTCGACGTGATTGATGATGGACAGGTCATAGTCGGCCTGTTTGAACACCACGTCGAGCCACCGGGCGGGGAACTCCAGCGGCTCGATCTCGGCCGTGATGCCCACCTGGGCGAGCTGCGACTTGACCACCTGGGCCGAGGCCACCGCGTAGGGCAGGTTGGGGATGCGCATCTTGACGGTGTACGTCTTGCCGCCGAGCAGTTCCTTGGCCTTGGCGACGTCGTAGGGGTAGTCGCCGGCGCGGTCCTCGTACCACGGGTCGGTGGGCGGCACCATCGAGCCGATCGGCTGGCCGCGACCGGCCCACGCGGTGTCGAGCAGCGCCTTGTGGTCGATGGCGTGCCGGACGGCCTGGCGCACCTTCCTGTCGTCGAACGGGGGGCGGCCGTTGTTCATGGACAGGACCACCTCGCCGTTGGTGGTGCCCTCGACCGTCTGGAAGCGGTTCGGGTCGGCGAACTGCTGCAGCGACTCGGGGGCCTGGACGGCCGAGATGACGTCGATGCCGCCGGTCAGCAGCGCGTTGTTCATGGCCGTGGCGTCCTTGAAGTACTTCAGCGTGACAGCCGGCAGGGCGGGCTTGGCGCCCCAGTACTTCGGGTTGGCGTCGAGCCGGATGGAGTCGCCGCGCTTCCACGCGGCGAGCCGGTAGGGGCCGGTGCCGACGGGCTTGTTGGCCAGGTCGGCGACGCCGGTGCGGCTGAACATCGCGCCGAGGCGGGTGGTCAGCGCGTAGAGGAAGCCGTTGCTGGGCCGCTTCAGCGTGACGACGGCCGTCGTGTCGTCCTTCTTCTCGACCTTGTCGACGACGTCGAACTGCGACTTGATCTTCAGCTTCCAGTCGGACCTGACCCGGTCGAGGGAGAAGACCACGTCGTCGGCGGTGAAAGGGGCCCCGCTGGTGAAGGTGACGTTCGGGCGCAGGGTGAAGGTGTAGGTCTT
The DNA here is from genome assembly GCF_043204415.1 of Nonomuraea sp. NPDC047897. Taxonomy (NCBI): domain Bacteria; kingdom Bacillati; phylum Actinomycetota; class Actinomycetes; order Streptosporangiales; family Streptosporangiaceae; genus Nonomuraea; species Nonomuraea sp. NPDC047897. The sequence goes on from NZ_JBIDCC010000005.1 coordinate 387,777, forward strand.
CCGGTCCGGCGAGACCTCCCACTTGTCGGCCAGGAGCGGCTGGATCGTGCCGTCCTGGCCGAGCTTGACCAACCCCTCGTAGACGTTGACCAGCAGCGCCTGCGGGATGGCCGCGCCCTCGGTCGAGGTGAAGTCGAGGTTGGCCGGCTCGGCCACGAACCCGACCGTCAGCGACCCGCCCTTCGCCGCGCCGCCGCCCCCGCTGCCGCCGGAGCCGCCGCCGCAGGCGGCCGCGCTCATCAGGAGACCGCCCAGGGCGATCCAGATGCCGATGCGCCTCATGTCCCAAGCCTCCTGGCTAGTGCACTGGTCTGACCAGTAGGCTACGCACATTGCCAGTCCACGACGGCTCAGGTCAAGGGGGCTTACATGGGTGGTCCACGCTTCGAGCCGGTGCGGACCGTACGCGCCTACGAACGGATCGTGGAGCAGATCGAGGAGGCCATCGAGGGCGGCGCGCTCGCCCCCGGCCAGCGGCTGCCCAGCGAGCGCGACCTGATGGGACAGTTCTCGGTGAGCCGGTCCACCGTCCGCGAGGCGCTGCGGGTGCTGCAGGCCCGCGGCCTGGTCCGGTCCCGGCCCGGCGACCCCAACGGCGCCGAGGTGCTGCCGTTCACCCCGGCCGCGCTGCACAAGTCGATGACGACGCTGGCCCGGGTGGAGGGGCTGTCGCTCGCGGAGCTGGTGCAGTTCCGCATGGTGCTCGACTCCTCGGCCAACCTGCTGGCCGCCCGGCTACGCACCGACGACCAGCTCGCCGAGATGGACGCCGCGATCGACCGGATGCGCGAGGCCGTCGAGACGGGCTACGACGCCTTCAGCGCGGCCGACGTGGCCTTCCACGACGCGGTGGCGCGGGCCAGCCGCAACAAGCTCATCCAGATCTGCACCGAGGTGGTCCGCTCGATCGTGCTGAACCTGGTCTCCGGCCGCATCGCCGAGGCGGACGACCGGGTGGCGCTGATGCGGCAGAGCATCCGCCACCACGAGGAGGTGCTGGCCGCCGTCCGCGCCGGCGACGGCCCGCTCGCGGCCCGGCTGTCGCGGCGCACCATGTACGACTACTACGTGGGTTACGTGCCGGCCGGCGAACGCGCGGCCCTGCGCGCCCTGCTGGAGTAGGCGGCGCCTGATCCGGCTCGCGTCCGCCGGCAGCCGGTCACGACATGTCCCAGAGCAGGCGGTAGTAGGCGATCCGCTCCTCGTCCGGGGCGATCCCGTACGCGTCGTAGACGACGCCGGTGTAACCCGGGCCGTAGTTCCACTCCGTGCTCCAGGCGGCGACCGCCAGGTCGGCCCACCGGTCGGCCACGCCGAGCGAGCCGAGGTCGACGTGCGCGGCGAACGCGCCGTCGTCGTGCAGCAGCGTGTTGGGCACGCACGCGTCACCGTGACAGACCACCAGCCGGTCGATCGCCGGCGGCTGACCGACGCGCGCCCGCGCCTCGGCCAGGTCGAGGGGCCGGTGCTCGGGCCACCAGTCGTCCGGCCCCGCGCCGTCGGCGATGCGCCGGTCGGCTTGGGCGAGCCGCCGCTCGACGCTCCAGTCGAACGGGCAGTCCTCCACCGGCAGGGCGTCGTGGAGCAGGCGCAGCCCTCGGCCGATCGCGGCCGCCGCGGTGGCCGGTTCGGCGATCCACCGGGGGTCCACCGCCGGACGGCCGGGGACCGCCGCGGTGACGAGCCACGAGCCGTGGGCGTCCGCGCCGTGCTCGACGACGCGCGGCACGGTCGCCCATCGCCGCGCCCAGGTCAGGCGCTCGGCCTCGGCCGAGAGGTCGAGCTCCGGGGTGCCGGCGGGGACCCACTTGGCGTACCGGGTGGTGCCGGGCCCGCCCTGGAGGCGGAACGTCAGGCCGCCGAGCTCGTTGCGCCACACGGGAGTGATGGTGTCGCCGCCGGCCAGCGCCGACACGACGTCGGGGACCGGCACGGGGGCGGTCGGGATCTCGGAGATCAGGGGCCTGTCCATGGGGACCCGATGCTGCCAGGGCGGCGACGCGAGCGGCAAACGGTTTCTCCACCCGGCGGACGCCACCACCCCGCGAAGCGGGCCGCTTCAGGGCCGTTTCAGGGCCGCTTCAGGGCCGCTTCAGGGCCGGTTCAGGGCCGTTTCAGGGCGGGGCCGGCGGCCTCGTCCGCCGCGTGCCCGCCGAGCGTGCTCTCCCTCGTCATGAGCCGGTACGTGGCGTGCACCTCGCGCGGCGGCCGGTCGGTGCGGCCCTCGATCCGCTGCTTGAGCAGGTCGACCGCGATCCCGGCGAGTTGCCCCTTGTCGGGGGCCACCGTGGTCAGGGTCGGCGTGGAGAAGCGGCCGTCCTCGATGTCGTCGAACCCGGCCACCGCGATGTCCTCCGGTATCCGCAGGCCCGCGGCGAGGATCGTCCGCATCGCCCCGAGCGCCAGCAGGTCGTTGAAGCAGAAGACGGCGTCGGGCCGGGACTCCAGCAGAGCGGCCATGGCGGCGGCGCCCTCCGTCCGGCGGTAGCGCTCGACCTTCGCCACGGTCTCGGGCAGCGCGTGCGCGGCCAGGGACTCGCGGTAGCCGGCCAGGCGGGGCGGGGCCGTGCCGCTGATGGAGTTGTCCTGCGCGCCGAGGGCGGCGATCCGCCTGCGGCCCAGCTCGATGAGGTGCTCGGTGACGTCGCGGGCCGCGCGCACGTTGTCGACGGCGACGTGGTCGGCCGGGCCGCCGTGGATGCGCTCGCCCAGCAGGACCAGGGCCGTGTCGTCGGTCCGGGCGGCCAGCTCGTCGGCGCCGATCGCGATGGGGCTGAGGATGAGCCCGTCCACGCGGTGCCTGCGCACCCCGTCGAGGACCTGCCGCTCGCGGTCCAGGCTGCCGCCGGTCTGCTCGATGATCACCAGCCAGCCGACCGCGGCGGCGGCGTCGATGATGAACCGCGACAGTTCGGCGAAGTAGGGGGCGTCCAGCTCGGGCAGCGCCAGGGCGATCACGCCGGTGCGGCCCTGCCGCAGGTTGCGCGCCGACAGGTTGGGACGGTAGTCGAGCTGGGAGAGCGCGTGCTCGACCTTGGCCCGGGTGGCCGGCGAGACGTGGGCGTACCCGTTGACCACGTTGGAGACCGTCTTCACCGACACGCCGGCCAGGCGCGCGACGTCGCGCAGGCTCGCTCCCATCCGCACTCACCTCCCAAGGTCGCGCGGCTCGCCTGCCGCACACGGTTCGACGCCGTCGATCGTAACGCCCCGGTATCGGCGGCCCGCATCCCCATTTACAACGTTGAACCAACGTTGTATCAATACCTCCACGAAACGTCGCGTTAACAGTGAGGTTGTTGTCTTGGCGACCACCGCTCGTCTCACCCTGGATCCCGACTTCCGCGTCGGGCCGGTCGAACCCCGGCTCTTCGGGTCGTTCGTCGAACACATGGGCCGGTGCGTGTACACCGGCGTCTACGAACCGGGCCACCCGCTGGCCGACGCCGACGGCCTGCGCACCGACGTGCTGCGGCTGGTCCGCGAGCTGGGGGTGACCGTCGTCCGCTACCCGGGGGGCAACTTCGTCTCCAACTACCGCTGGGAGGACGGCATCGGCCCGGTCGAGGAGCGACCGGCACGGCTGGACCTCGCCTGGCGGAGCCTGGAGGACAACCGGTTCGGCCTGAACGAGTTCATGGTCTGGGCGGCGAAGGCCGGCGTGGAGCCGATGATGGCGCTCAACCTGGGCACGCGCGGGGTGGCGGAGGCGCTGGAGCTCGTCGAGTACGCCAACCACCCCGGCGGCACGCGCCTGTCCGACCTGCGGCGGGCGCACGGAGTGGACAAGCCGCACGACATCCGGCTGTGGTGCCTGGGCAACGAGCTCGACGGCCCCTGGCAGATGGGGCACAAGACCGCCGCCGAGTACGGCCGGCTCGCCGCCGAGACGGCTCGGGCGCTCAAGCGCTTCGACCCGAGCCTGTCGCTGGTGGCCTGCGGCAGCTCCAACAGCGGCATGCCGACGTTCGCGGCGTGGGAGGCCGAGGTGCTGGAAGCGGCCTACGACCTGGTCGACTACATCTCGCTGCACGCCTACTACGACCCTTCCGACGGCGACGTCGACTCGTTCCTGGCCAGCGGTGCCGACATGGAGCACATGATCCGCTCGATCGCCGCCACCGCCGACCACGTGGGCGCGAAGCTGCGCAGCCGCAGGCGGCTGAAGCTCTCCTTCGACGAGTGGAACGTCTGGTACCAGAGCCGTTTCCACGGCGAGGCATCCCTGGAGTGGAGCGAGCACCCCCGGCTGATCGAGGACTCCTACGACGTCACCGACGCCGTGGTGGTCGGCAGCCTGCTCATCACGCTGCTGCGCAACGCCGACCGGGTCGGCGTTGCCTGCCTGGCCCAGCTCGCCAACGTGATCGCGCCCATCCGGACCGAGCCGGGCGGTCCCGCCTGGCGGCAGACCGTCTTCCACCCGTTCGCGCTGACCGCCCGGCACGCCCGCGGCGAGGTGCTGCGGGTCGAGCCCGACTGCGCGGCGATCCCGACCGCGAAGTACGGCGAGGCGCCCGCGATCTGGGCGACGGCCACCCATGACGCGGCGACCGGGGAGATCTCGCTGTTCGTCGTCAACCGCGACCGGCACGGACCGTGTCGCCTGGAGGTCGCCCTGCCCGCCGGCCTGCGGCCGGTGGAGCACCTGGAGCTGACGGACGGCGACCTGTCGGCCACCAACACCGCCGACGCTCCCGACCGGGTGGTTCCCCGGGCCGGCAGCGGGCTCGACCAGGCAGGACGCGGGTTCACCCTGACGCTTCCGCCCGTTTCTTGGAGTATTGTCCGCTTCGCTCCCAGCGTCCCGTAGGAGGCACCATGAGCAGTTCTCTGTCCCGCCGCTCGTTCCTCGGTCTGTCCGGCGCCGCAGGGCTGACCGCCCTGACCGCCTGCGGGGGCGGCACCAAGATCGGCGCCGGGTCCTCCGCCCCCGCCTCGGCCGCGCCGACCTTCTCCGGCGGCGAGTACACCGGGCCCAAGGTCACGCTGGACTACTGGAACGGGTTCACCGGCGGCGACGGCCCCCACATGCGGGCGATGCTGGAGACGTTCAACAAGCAGTTCGCCGGGCGCATCGAGGTCCGCAACGTCACCCGGCGCTGGGAGGACCTCTACCCCGCGATGCCGACGGCCATCACCGCCGGCAAGGGCCCCGACGTGGCGGTCATCCACAACGACTGGGTGGGCACCTTCGCCGCCCGGCGGACGCTGCTGCCGCTGGACGACGTCGTCGGCGCGCTGTCCCTCAGCGAGTCGGACTTCATCCCCGCCGTCTGGGACGCGGGCGTCTACCAGGGCAAGCGCTACAGCGTGCCGCTCGACGTGCACTGCCTCGGCGACTACTGGAACCGGGCCCACCTGGACAAGATCGGCCTGGCCGAGGCCCCCGCCGACAAGGCCGGCTACGAGGACGCGCTCGCCCAGCTGAAGAAGGCCGGGATCGCCAACCCGTTCTGGATGCCGAACAAGTGGCCCGCCCACCTGATGTTCATGAGCCTGCTCTGGCAGCACGGCGGTGAACTCTACAGCGACGACGGCACCCGGGCCCTGTGGGGGGAGGAAGCGGGCGTGCGGGCGCTGAGCTGGATGGTCGAGCAGATCGACAAGGGTCTCAGCCCCGCCCAGGTCGCCCAGGACAGCCAGTACGCCGCCTTCAAGAACGACAAGGTCAGCTTCACCTGGGACGGCATCTGGCAGATCAACGACCTGACGACGAACGCCAAGTCGCTGCGGTGGGGCCTCGCCCCCGTCCCGAACATCGGCGGCACGGCGGCGGTGTGGAGCTCCTCCCACAACTTCGTGATGACCTCCCAGGCCGGCAAGGACGCCAACAAGGTGCAGGCCGCCAAGTCCTTCATCGACCACATGGGCCGCCTGTCCACCGAGTGGGCCAAGGCCGGCATGATCCCGGCACGCAACTCCGCCCGCGAGGACCCCGCCGTGGCCGAGCTGCCGCAGATCAAGCTGGCCGCCGACCTTGACGCCTTCCACTTCCTGCCGCCGCTGCCCGGCGTCGGCGACGTGCAGTCCAAGGCCCTCGAACTGGCGGTGGCCAAGGCCGTGCTCAAGCAGGCCTCCCCGGTCGAGGCGCTGAAGGAGGGCGTCGCGACGGCGGACAAGCTGCTCGCCGACAACAAGCGGAAGTACGGACAGTGAGGAAGTACGGACAGTGAGCCTGCCGATCCGGACGCGGGGCCTGCCCGGCACCGGTGCGCGGGGCGGACCCGCCCCGCGCACCGGTGGCGGACCCGCCCCGCGCACCCCGCGGATGCGGCCCTGGACGCCGTACGCCTTCCTCGCCCCCTACCTCGTGCTGTTCGCCGTCTTCATGCTGGCGCCGATCGCGTTCGGCGGCTGGACGAGCCTGCACGAGTGGGACATCAACCTGCCGGCCAAGCCGTTCGTCGGCCTGCAGAACTACGCCGACCTGTTCGACCCGGCCGACGTGGACGGGTCGCGCTTCTGGACGGCGATGCGGGCGACCGCGATCTTCACTGTCGCCTCGGTCCCCCTGCTGATCGTGCTCCCCCTGCTCGTGGCGCTGCTGATGAACGGCCGGTTCAAGGGGCGCAACCTCTACCGCGCCGTCTACTTCGCCCCCTACGTGCTGGGCGTCGCGGTGGTGGGGCTGGTCTGGCGGTTCCTGCTGGACGGCAACATCGGCCTGGTCAACCACTACCTGGGACTGGACGTGCAGTGGACCACCGCCGTGCCGCCCGCCTGGGTGGCCCTCGTCGGGGTCACGGTGTGGTGGACGCTGGGCCTGAACTCCGTCATCTTCCTGGCGGGACTGCAGGACATCCCGCGCGAGCTGCACGAGGCGGCGATGGTGGACGGCGCCTCGGCCTGGCACCGGTTCCGCGCCGTGACGCTGCCCGGCCTGCGGCCGGTCACGGTGTTCGTGGTGAACGCCACCATCCTGGCCTCGGCCAACATGTTCGGCCAGTCCTACCTGATCACGGGAGGCGCCCCGGCCGACCAGACCAAGACCGCGATCTACCTCATCGCCGAGACGGGCCTGCGCCAGTTCGACATGGGCAGCGCGTCGGCCATGAGCTTCGTCCTGGCCGGCTGCCTGATGGTCGTCAGCGCGCTGGTCTTCGGCGCCTTCAGGGAAAGGGGCAAGCGGTGACCCGGGACGTGCGCGGCCTGCGGCGGGCGCTGCTCCACCTGGTCCTCGTCGTGCTGGCGGCGCTCTACCTCAGTCCGCTGGTGTACATGGTCTCCACCTCGTTCAAGACCCGGGCGAGCGCCGGGTCGACGGAGCCGTCGTGGATCCCCGACCCGTTCACCACCGGCGCCTACCGCGACATTCTGTCCAGCGCCGACAGTCCCGTCGTGACATGGTTCGTCAACAGCCTCGTCGCGGCCACCGGGCACGCCGCCCTCGTCCTGGTCACGGCCGCGCCCGCGGCGTACGCACTGGCCCGGCTGCGGTTCCGGGGCCGCGGCGTGATCTTCACCGCGATCGTGGCGACGCTGTTCGTGCCGCCCGTCGTGCTGCTGATCCCCAACTTCCTGATCGTCAACGAGCTGTCCTGGGTGGACAGCCTGCCCGCCGTGATCGTCCCCTCGGCGGCCGGCGCGTTCGGGGTGTTCTTCCTGCGGCAGTTCTTCCTGACCCTGCCGGCCGAGCTGGAGGAGGCGGCCGAGCTGGACGGGTGCGACCGGTGGCGCATCTTCGTCGCCATCGCGCTGCCGCTGGCCCGGCCCGCGCTGGTGACCCTGTTCCTGCTGTCCTTCCTCACCAACTGGAACGACTTCCTGTGGCCGCTGTACGTGCTGCTCAGCCCGGAGTCGCTCACCCTGCCGGCGGGCCTGGGCAACTTCCAGAGCGCCAACAACATCCGCTACGACCTGCTGATGGCCGGGGCGGTGATCGCGAGCCTGCCGGTGCTCGCGCTGTACCTGATCGCCCAGCGCTGGGTGATCGAGGGGATCTCCCGCTCGGGCCTCAAGGGCTGACCCGCCCCCGCTCGTTCGGGCACGGACGCCCCCACCTTGGCAAACAGGGGCGAAACGGTACCCTTCCATCCCCCGTAGCGGTGTATCTTGCAGCATGACGCACGAGGACCCCGACGGGCTTGCAGAGGCGTTCCTGCGCGAGCCCCGTCGCTACACCAGCCACCAGGTCGCGCACATGGCCGGGGTGCCGGTCTACCGTGCGCGCCGGTTCTGGCGGGCGCTCGGGTTCCCGAACGTCGCCGACGACGCGGTCGAGTTCACCGACGCCGACGTCGAGGCGCTCAGGACGCTGGTCGGGATGGTCACCGACGGGGTCTACGACGAGGAGCACATGCTGCTCACGGCCCGTTCGCTGGGCCGGGCGACGGCCCGGCTGGCCGAGTCGCAGGCGCAGCTCGGCGTGGAGACGCTCGACCAGGCGGGCGTGCCGCTGTCCGAGCGGGCCAGGGCCTGGCGCCGGCGGGCCGACCGGGTCGTCCCGCCGCTCGCGCGGCTGCTCGTCTACTCCTGGCAGCGGCAGCTCGCCGCCGCGGCCGGCCGCATGGTCGACCAGGACCACACCGCGGTACGGCTCGCGGTGGGGTTCGCCGATCTGGTCGGGTTCACCCGGCTGAGCAGGCAGATGACCGAGCGGGAGCTGGCCGGGCTGGTCGACCAGTTCGAGGGCCGCTCGGCCGACGTCGTCACCTCCTCCGGCGGGCGGGTGGTCAAGACGCTCGGCGACTCGGTGCTGTTCGTCTCCGGCAAAGCTCACGAGACGGCGGAGATCGGGCTGCGGCTCATCGAGACGCACGCCAGGGCGCGCACCATGCCGCAGCTACGGGTGGGGCTGGCCGCCGGACCGGTGGTCTGGCGGATGGGCGACGTGTTCGGCACCACGGTGAACCTGGCCAGCAGGCTGACTGCGCTCGCCAACCCGGGCACGATCCTCGCCGACCCGGAGATGGCCGAGGAGCTGGAGGGCGACCGGGCGTTCGAGCTGCGGCCCGTCAACCGTCTGTCGGTGCGCGGCCTGGGCGAGCTGGCCCCGTTCACCATCGCCCGCGCCGGCCGCACCGCTCCCTGACCGCGCCACCCCCTGACGCCGTCCCTCCCCGTGCGTTCCCGGCCACCGGGCGGGCAACCCGGCTGGGGCATCGATGCGTCCCTACCGGCAGTGGCCCCGCTACCCGGGACCACCACGACCGAGATGTAGAGGGCGGGCGATGACAGCGGCGCCGTCAGGAGGCAACAGGTGGCGGATCGGGCGACATATCAGGACTTCGTGCTGGCGCGGTCAGACTTGCTGTTACGCACGGCGTACCTGCTGACCCGGGACTGGGCGCTCGCGGAGGACCTGCTGCAGGAGTCACTGGCCAAGGCGTGGTTCGCCTGGCCGGGCATCGACGAGCCGGAGGCGTACGTCCGCAGGGTGCTCGTGACCACCTACACGTCGTGGTGGCGGCGCAGGTGGCGTCGCGAGCTGCCGAGCGCCGACCTGCCCGACACGCCGACCGGCGACGACGCCGCCGGGGTCGGCGAGCGGGAGGCGCTGTGGCGGGCCGTGGGTCGGCTGCCCGCCAAGCAGCGGGCCGTGGTCGTGCTGCGCTTCTACGAGGACCTGGCGGTGGCCGAGGTGGCGCGGCTGATGGGCTGCAACCCCGGCACGGTCAAGAGCCAGACCGCCAAGGCGCTGGCCAAGCTGCGCGTGGACGAGTCGATCGTGAAGGAGCTGCACCGGTGACCGTACAAGATCTGCGCGACGCCCTGCGCGAGCACGGCGACGGCCCCGCGCCGGCCAACCCCGTCCGCCACGAGCAGGTGCGAGCGCGCATCGGCCGGATGCGCCGGCGTCGGCGCGGCGGGGGGGGGGGGGGCCCCGCGGCGCGGCCCCCCCGCGGGGGGGCCCCGGGGGGGGGGCCCCCCCCCGCGGGGCCGCCCACCCCCCCCCCCCCCCCCCCGGGGCGCGCGCCCCCCAACCCCCCGCCCCTCTGAGCGGGGCGGGCGGCCGCGGGCGGGGGGGCGGGGGGGGGGGGCCGGGGGGGGGGCCCCCCCCCGCCCCCCCCCCCCCACGGCGGTCGCCGCGCTGGGCCTGACCCTCCTGCCCGGTACGCAGACCACGCGCCCCGCCGACGACGGGGCAGGCGACACCGCGGTGGTCACCCGGAGCGCGGACCACCCGGAGCTGCCCGCTTCGTTCACCTCGGCCGACGGCGCCGTGTACCGCCGTCTCGGGGTGGCCTCCGTCGGCACGTCGTCCGGCGGGAAGGCCACGATCACGATCCCGGTGACCGGCAAGCCGCTCGACGTGGCCTCCGTCTGTTCCAGGGGCGGCCGGCCCGGCAGCAGCCACGCCGTGCCCAGGATCACGATCGGCCGCACGCCGGTGAACACCGGCCTGTACTGCCTGCAGGGCAGGCAGCTCGTCTCGCTGCCCGTGCCCGTGGGCGCCGGGAAGGAGGTCACGGTCACCTTCGACACGACGACCGTCGGCTCGGCCTGCGTCCGGGAGAAGCCGTCCGATCCGTGCCGAAAGGTGGAGGAGGAGCCGACCGACTGGTCGCTGGCGGTGTACGAGTGGACGCCGCCCGAGCGGCCGGTCGAGCCGCCCGCGCTGCGGGCGCTCCCCCACCGCGCGGGCGGCCTGGCGCTGACGCAGTCGCGGTCGGGCACGTGGCCGCGGGAGGCCTCCGTCACGTTCCGGGTCCGCGGGAACGGCCGGAAGGTCGGCGTCGACCAGCTCTGCAGCGGAGAGCTGGCCGGCCGGCTGCGGTTCCGCTTCGAGGTGGACGGCCGGGACACGGGCTCCGGCACTTCGTGCGGCGGGTGGAAGAACGGGACGTACCCTTTGGCGATCTCGGAGGTCACCGTGCCGAAGGGCAGGACGGCGACCATCACGGTGAAGGCGTCGATGCCGTCCGCGGCCCCGAACCGGCTCGTCCGCTGGTCGGTCGGCCTCTACCAGGGGTAGGAATTCTCCGCGTCCGTCGGTGTTGCACACGTATGTGACCAGGCTTTCGATCCTCGACCGCTCGCTCGTCCGGCAGGGCCACCCGCCGGACGAGGCGCTGCGCGACACCGTCCGCTTCGCGCGGCAGGCCGAGGAGCTCGGCTACCACCGGTTCTGGGTGTCGGAGCACCACAGCGTGCCCGGCGCCGCGGGTTCCGCGCCGACCGTGCTGGCGGCGGCCGTGGCCGCCGCCACCTCCCGCATCCGGGTGGGCACCGGCGGGGTGATGCTGCCCAACCACCGGCCGCTGGTCGTGGCCGAGCAGTTCGGCGTGCTGGAGTCGTTGTACCCCGGCCGCGTCGACATGGGGCTCGGCCGGTCGGTGGGGTTCACGGGCGGCATCCGGCGGGCGCTGGGGGTCGGCAAGGAGGAGGCGGACGACTTCGGCGACCGGTTGGCCGAGCTGCTCGGCTTCTTCACCGGCCGGTCGGCCCATCCGGGCGTGCACGCGCTGCCCGCCGAGGGGCTCAGGCCGCAGGCGTTCGTGCTGGCCATGGGGGCGGGCGCGGACATCGCCGCCGCGCACGGGCTGCCGCTCGTGATCGGCGCGACGGGCGGGCGGGCCCGGGAGGCGGTCGGGCGGTACCGCGCCGGGTTCCGCCCCTCAGCGTGGGCCGCCCGGCCGTACGTGGTGGCCGCGGTGGACGTCGCTGTCGGGCCGACCGAGCAAGAGGCGGCCCTGCTGCAGGTGCCGGAGGCGTGGTCAACGGCCCACGCCCGCACCCGCGGCTCCTTCCCGCCCCTGCTCCCGCCGGAGGAGGTGCTGGCGCTGGAGATGACGGACCGGGAGCGGGCGCTGCTGGAGGAGGCACGCAAGGGGCGCGTCCACGGCACGGCTCAGCAGGTCGCGCTGGAGCTGAGCGGCCTGGTCGAGCTGACCGGAGCGGACGAGGTCCTGGTCACCATGAACACCTACGACCTGGACCTCCGCCTCGACTCCTACCGCCGGCTGGCGGCCGTCTGGTCGGCGACGGCGTGACCCCGCCTCAGCCGACGGGGTTCCACTCGTGGAGGGCGAAGGGCACGCCGTCCCGGATGTGCGAGAGCGCTTCCTCCGGATAGCCGACCATGTCGTGGGGCAGCCTGTCGAGCGGCCACCAGCCCAGCTCGGAGCACTTGTGCGGCTCGGCGTTGTACGGCTCGCCCCGCCACCGGGTGGCGGCGAAGAACAGGCCGATCCGTTCCGGCGCCCGATGCATGACGTGAACGAACGTCAGGTCGTCCGGGTCGAGGGCGACGCCCGTCTCCTCGCGTGTCTCCCGCACCGCGGCCCCGATCACGGACTCGCCGGCCTCCAGGTGCCCGGAGGGCAGATGCCACAGGCCGTCGCCGTAACCGGTGCCCGCCCGCCGGCCCAGCAGCACCTCGCGGACCCGGGCGCCCGGCCGGGGCTCGCCGTCCGGTCCGCCCCCCGGTCCGCCCCGGTCCGGTCCGCCGCCCCGCGCGGCGGGCCGGAGCAGCAGGACGTGCACGTCCACGATGGCGCGGAAGCGCTGCCGGTCGCGCCGCGGCGCGGGCTCACGGCGCCGGTCGAGCGCCTGCACCCACTTGACCGCCACCGCGGCCACCTGGATCAGCTCGGCCCGCAGGGCGGCCGGCTGGTCCTCGGCGAACGCCTCCAGCACCTCCTCGTGCAGCACGTGCCGCCACGTCAGCGCCCCTCGTGCCGCCGCCTCCGTCACCTCCCGCTTGGCGCGGTCGGCGGCCTCGCCCGCCTCCCGGACCCCGCCGGCGTCCGCGGGGGCCGTGCGTCCCGTGCCGTCCGGGAAGTCCTGCAAGCCCCACATCGCGTCCTGGGCCGCACGCTCGGCCGCGACCTCGGCCAGCACACCGCGCAACGAGCCGGGCTCTCCGTCATGTGTCATGGCTCAGGAGTCTGCCCGATCGGCTTCCGGGTCGGGGGTGCGAACGCCTCGCTGGGCTTCGTCACGCGTGCGCATATGACCGCACATGCCGCAGCGGGGACCCCAGGAGAGCCGCCCCGGGCGTCAGGGGCTGGTGGCGGAGGTGGAGACGTCTCGCCGCCCGGGGCGCCCTGGCGGGGGGTAGGGTTTCGGAGCATGGACCGGCGACTCACCCTCATGGCCGTGCACGCCCACCCCGACGACGAGTGCCTGAGCACCGGCGGCGTCCTGACCCGCTACGCCGCGGAGGGCGTCCGCACCGTGCTGGTCACCTGCACGAACGGCGAGCAGGGCGACGGGCCGGGCGGCGTCAAGCCGGGCGATCCGGGTCACGACGACGCGGCCGTCGCCGAGCGGCGGCTGGCCGAGCTGCGCGAGTCGGTCTCCGTGCTCGGCGTCGAGCATCTGGAGCTGCTCGGCTACCGCGACTCCGGGATGGACGGCTGGGACACCAACCGGCATCCCGACGCGTTCGCCAACGTGCCCGTCGAGACCGCCGCGGCCCGGCTCGGCGAGCTGATGGAGCGCTACCGGCCCGACGTGGTCGTCACCTACGACGAGACCGGGGGCAGCGGCTACTTCCACCCCGACCACGTCCAGGCTCACCGCGTCACGGCGGCGGCCGTCGAGGCGTCCGGCGTCCCGGCCAAGTTCTACTACACGGCGATCCCCCGCTCGGCGATCAAGCGGATGTTCGAGCTCATGCGCGAGAGCGGGGCCGACATGGGCGACTTCCAGCCGTCCGATGACTTCGGCACCCCCGACGAGCAGGTCACCACGGTCGTCGACGTCGCCCCCTACGTGGAACGCAAGCTCAAGGCGCTGATGGCCCACGAGAGCCAGGGCGAGAACATCTTCCTGCTCCGCATGCCGGAGGAGGCGCAGCATCAGGCGTTCTCCCACGAGGCGTTCATCCGCGTCCTGTCCCGCGTCGATGCCCCCCACCACGAGGACGACCTGTTCGCCGGCCTCCGCCCGTGACCTCCGCCCGTGACCTCCGCCCCCGTTCCGGCCGTGGACGGCGCCCAGGGCGGGGGCGTCAGGCCGGTGGGGGGAGTTCGCCCGAGCCGCGGATGACGAGGCGGGTGGGGATGAGCAGGCGGCGGGCCGCCTTCGAGCGGTGCCCGTCGAGCCTGGACAGCGCCAGCTCGGCGGCGGCCGCGCCGATGGCGGCCGGGTCCTGGGCGACGACCGTCAGCGGCGGGTCGAGCACCTCCGCGAGCGGCAGGTCGTCGAACCCGACCAGCGCCACGTCGCGCCGTCCGGCCCGCGCCAGGGCCACGACGGCGCCCATGGAGGCGAAGTTGTTCGCCGTGAACAGCGCGGTCGGCGGGTCGGGCAGCGCCAGCAGCCGCAGCACGGCGGCGCTGGCCGCATCCTGGTCGTGGCCGCTCTCCACGAGCGTGCGGTCGAAGGGCAGGCCCGCCTCCTCCAGCGCGTCGCGGTAGCCCTGGAAACGTTCGCGGCGGGTGTAGAGGGTGGCGGGCAGGTCGCCGACGAAGCCGACCCGGCGGTGCCCGTGGGCGATGAGGTGCGCGACACCGTCGCGGGCGCCGTCGCGGTTGCCGCTGACCACGTGGTCGGCGGCCATCCCGACGGCCGGGCGGTCGAGGAAGACGATCGGCAGCCCGGCCGCCCGTTCGGCGCGCAGGTGGCGGTGGTCGCCGGCGGCGGACGGCACGACCATGAGGGCGCTGACCCGGCGCGCCAGGAACGTGGCGATCAGCGACTGCTCCAGGTCGGCCGTCTCGCTGGACGAGCCGACGATGAGGGTCAGGCCGCGGGCGCGGACGGCGTTCTCGACGCCGCCCGCGACCGTGCCGAAGAACGGGTTGCCCATCTCGGGGATGACCAGCCCGATCGCGGCGTCGCGGGCGCCGACCCGCATGTTGCGGGCCATCAGGTTGGGCTGGTAGCCCAGTCTGCGCATCGCGGCGAGGACCCGCTCCCGGGTGTCGGCCGCGACGGGCCCGTCGTCGTTGAGCACCCGCGAGACGGTCTTGGCGGTCACACCGACTTCGCGGGCGACGTCTGCCATCGTGGGGCGCCGCATTCCGACCATGGTAGTGGCCCCGCTACAGGCCGATCGCCTCCGCCGCGTCCTGGTCGGTGACCACTGCCTTGCCGTCCGTGACCTGCATCGCGCCGGTCATGATGGCGACGACCTGGGCCATGCTGAAGTCGCCCGGTTTGATCTGGGCGACCCGGCGGCCGAGCCGCTGGATGTGGACGCGGTCGGCGATCTCGAACACGTGCGGCATGTTGTGGCTGATCAGCACGACGGGGGTGCCGCGGTCGCGGACCCGTCTGATCATGTCGAGCACCTGGCCCGACTCCTTGACGCCGAGGGCGGCGGTGGGCTCGTCCATGACGACGACGTTGGAGGCCCAGGCGACGGCCCTGGCCACGGCGACGCCCTGCCGCTGGCCGCCGGACAGCGACTCGACGGACTGGGTGAGCGAGCGCAGGCCGATCTTGAGGTCGGCCATGTGCCGGGCCGACTCCTCGCGCATGCGCTTCTTGTCCAGCATCCGGAACACCGTGCCGAGCAGGCCTGGCTTGCGGATCTCCCGGCCGAGGAACATGTTGGTGGCGATGTCGAGGGAGGCGGCGACGGCGAGGTCCTGGTAGACGGTCTCGATGCCGTGCCGGCGCGCTTCGAGCGGATCGCGGAAGCGGACGGGCCTGCCGTCGAGGAGGATCTCGCCCTCGTCCGGCTGCAGGGCGCCGGTCAGCGCCTTGATGAGGCTCGTCTTGCCGGCCCCGTTGTCGCCGATGACCGCGAGCACCTCGCCGGGCATCAGGTCGAAGTCGGCGCCGTCGAGCGCGGTGACGTGGCCGTAGCGCTTGACCAGGCCGCGCGCCTGGAGGACGGGGGTCATCGGTTCCTCCTGCGGGAGAGCTGGTCGACGGTGACGGCGAGGATCACCAGGATCCCGGTGATGAGGGTCTGGTAGATCGACGGTACGCCCATGAGCTGCAGCCCGTTGCGGAACACCCCCACGATGAGGGCGCCGATCAGCGTGCCGAGCACCAGCCCCCGGCCGCCGAACAGGCTCGTGCCGCCGAGGACGACCGCGGTGATGCTGTCGAGGTTGTCGGTCTGCCCGGCCTGCGGGTCGCCCACCCCGGTGCGGGACACCAGGAGCAGGGCGGCGATGCCGTACACGAGGCCGGCGACCGTGTAGACGCCGACGAGGAGCCGGTTGGTGCGGATGCCGGTCAGCCGGGCGACCTCGGGGCTGTTGCCGAGCGCGTACACGTGGCGGCCCCAGGCGGTCTGGCCGAGCAGGTAGGCGAACAGCAGGAACAGCAGGATGGTGAGGAGCGAACCGTAGGTGACGTTCGTCCCGCCGAGGTTGAAGGTCTGGCCGAGGTACGTCATCGCGGGCGGCAGGTCGGTGACCGTCTGGTCCTGCGAGTAGATGTGGGTCAGCGCGAAGACCACGTTCAGCATGCCGAGGGTCACGATGAACGGCGGCAGCGAGATCTTCATCACCAGCAGGCCGTTGAGCAGCCCGAACGCGGCGCAGACGGCCAGGCCGGCGGCGATGGCGAGCAGCGGCGGCAGGCCGCTGTCGACGGCCAGCTTCGTCATCACGATCCCGCCGAACGCCATGATGGCGCCGTTGGACAGGTCGATGCCCGCGGTCAGGATGATCAGCGTCTGGCCGATGGCGAGCGTGCCGACGACCATGACCTGCTGGATGATGAGCGAGAAGTTGCCCCCGGTGAGGAACTGCTCGGAGTTGACCGAGAAGAACACGCACGCCAGCACGAGCGCCGCCAGCGGGCCCGCGGTGGGGGTGGTGATGAGGCGCCGCGGCAGCGTCGCTTCCATGACGGCCATGTCAGCCCCAGCAGTTGGCGAGGCCGAAGGCGGTGTCCTTGGCTTCGACGCCGTCGACCGCCTTGTCGGTGATCAGCGTGACGCCGGTGTCGGTGTAGCCGGCTGCCTTCTTGCCGCCCTTGGCGTAGTCGGCGACGGCCTTGACGCCGTCCTCGGCCATCTTCAGCGGGTACTGCTGGGAGGTGGCGGCGATCTGGCCGCTCTGCACGGCCTTGACGCCGGTGCAGCCGCCGTCGACGGAGACGACCAGCACGTCCTTCTCGCGGCCCTTGGCCTTGAGCGCGGTGTGGGCGCCGAGCGCGGCCGGCTCGTTGATGGTGTAGACGAGGTTGATGTCGGGGGCCTTCTGCAGGCAGTTCTCCATCGCGGTCTGGCCCTTGGACTGGTCGCCGCGGGTGTCCTGCGAGCAGACGATCGACGGGTCGCCCTCGGCGATGCCGAAGCCCTTGAGGAAGCCGTCGTGGCGGAGCTGGCCGACCGTGATGCCGGGCGCCAGGTCGAGAGTGGCGATCTTGGCGGGCTTGCCGGCCATGGCGGCCTTGGCGTACTGGCCGATGAGTTCGCCGGCCTTGAGGTTGTCGGTCGCGAAGAGCGCGTCGGTGGCGTCCTGCGGGTCGGTCGGGGTGTCGAGCGCGATGACGAGGACGCCGGCGTCGCGGGCCTTCTTGATGGCGGGGACGATCGCCTTGGTGTCGCTGGGCGTGATGAGGATGCCCTTGACGCCGGCGGCCACCATGTTCTCGATGGCGGTGATCTGGGAGGCGTTGTCGCCGTCGAACTTGCCCGCGGCCGTCATCAGCTCCAGCCCGTTGGCCTGCGCGGACTTCTGCGCGCCTTCCTTCATCTTGACGAAGAACGGGTTGGTCTCCGTCTTGGTGATCAGGCCGACCTTGGCGGTGGAGGCGGCCTGCTGGCCGCTGCCGCCTCCGTCGTCGCTGCCGCATCCGGTGGCGAGGAGCACGGCAGCCAGGAGACCGGCCGAGAGCCTAGCTTTCATGGTGGCTTCCTATCAGTGTGGTCTCGGATCTCATCCTACTATCAGGGCGAACTCGATGTCATCGTTGACACATGTCATCGTTGACATCGGCCGTGTTGCGATGATGAACTCCGAACCGGGAAACGTCAATGGTCTACGGCCGTAACGAATCGGCAACGTGGTGAGAGGCGACTGTGATGATCTCTGTCCTCGGCGAGTGCGTGGCCGACGCCTTCGCCGGCCGGGTGAGCGGCGACGACGCCGGCCGCGCGGCCGGTCAGCGGGCCGCGGACCCGGAGCTGGCGCTGCGGGTGCTGCCCGGCGGGGGCCCGGCGAACACGGCGGTGGCGCTCGCGCGGCTCGGCACGCCCACGCGGT
This sequence comes from Nonomuraea sp. NPDC047897, assembly GCF_043204415.1. NCBI lineage: Bacteria > Bacillati > Actinomycetota > Actinomycetes > Streptosporangiales > Streptosporangiaceae > Nonomuraea > Nonomuraea sp. NPDC047897. The sequence goes on from NZ_JBIDCC010000005.1 coordinate 405,842, forward strand.
TCCTGGGACGGATCTCCCGCGACGTGTTCGGGGCGCTGTTCCGCGACCGGCTGGCCGCCTCGGGAGTGGACCTGTCAGGCTGCGTGGACGCGGCCGAGCCGAGCACGCTCGCGGTGGCCTCGCTCGACGCGCGCGGCCAGGCCGCCTACAGCTTCCACGCCGAGGGCGCGGCCGACTGGCGGTGGACCGCCGGCGAACTGGCCGCAGGCGGCCTGGCCGGCTCCTCCTGCCTGCACACGGGCTCGCTCGCCCTGGTCAGGGAGCCGGGACGGGAGGCGGTGGAGCGCTTCGCCGCCGAGGCCGCCACGCGAGCCACGGTCTCGATCGACCCGAACGTCCGGCCCAGCCTCGCGCGGCGCGACGCCTACGACGTGCCGCGCTGGTGCGCCTTCGCCGACATCGTCAAGCTGAGCGAGGACGACCTCGCCTTCCTCGCCCCCGGCGAACCGGTGGAGCAGGTGTGCGACGCCTGGCACGCGGCGGGCGCCCGCCTCGTCGTGGTGACCAGGGGCGCGGCGGGGGCGCTCGTCTCCCTGGCCGGCTCCCGTACGCAGGTCGCGGCCCCCCGCGTCGCGGTGGTGGACACGGTCGGCGCCGGTGACGCCTTCACGGCGGGGCTGCTGCACCGTCTGGGCGAGCGGGGCCTGCTCGGCGGACGGCTGGACGGCCTGGACCTGGGCGCGGCGGCCGACGCGGCGGCGTTCGGGGCCCGGGTCGCCGCGCTGACGTGCGCCGTCGCCGGCGCCAGCCCGCCGTGGGCACACCAGCTCACGGAACCGGCGGCCTCCTGACGTACGACCCGGCCGGCCGCCGCCCGCCGCCTCGGTCGCTAGTCGCGGCCGTCGTCGGAGGGCGCGCCCTCCCGCGTCGGCGTGTTGGAGCGGTCGCGCGCCGGCTGGCCGAACCACGTCCACAGCGCGAGCAGCGCCACGACCGCCGCCGTGACGGCCCCGATCGTGCTGTCGAAGAGGTGGTCGACCACGAGCATGGTGGCCGCGGTCATCGACACGGCGAGCGCCAGGGCCCCGGCGATGCCGTAGAAGTTGGACCGGCGTACCAGCGTCTCCTTCAGCCCCTGCCGGAAGAGGACGCGGTGCTGCGCCGCGGGCGCGATGTAGCAGATGGACGCGATCGCCGCGCTGACCAGCGCCACGTAGAACAGCCGGCGGTCGAACGCGTCCAGCCGGGTGAAGCCCGGCGAGAAGGGCACGGTGAGCAGGAACGCGAACAGCACCTGCACCCCGGTCACCGCCACCCGGGCGCCCTGCAGCAGCTCCACGAAGTTGCGATCGGCGCGGTCGCCGCCGGGTTCCCCGCCCGACTCCAGTCCTTCGCTCACCTGGGCCGTCCTCTCCGTACAGTCGTCACTCAGACGCTACGACTTACCGGACTTTTGCCTGCAAAACCTCGCTTTTTGCCTGGCTGGACGGCGTCGCTGATCAGAGCCGGTACGGCCGGGCGGAGTGATCAATCCGCCACCGGGGTAGACGGGCCCGGTGGACGTACCCCCTGTGGTCTGGTGGCTGACCATCGCCGGCATCGCCGGCCTGGTCCTGTTCGACTTCTTCTTCCACGTGCGCAAGGCCCACGCGCCCAGCCTGCGCGAGGCCGCCGCGTGGTCGGCGCTCTACATCGGCGTCGCGCTGGCCTTCGGCGGCGGGGTGTGGCTGTTCGGCGACCCCGCGACGGGCACCGAGTACCTCGCCGGCTACGTGACGGAGAAGGCGCTGTCGGTCGACAACCTCTTCGTCTTCCTCATCATCATCTGCAGCTTCAAGGTGCCGCGCGCCGACCAGCAGAAGGTGCTGCTGTTCGGCATCGTCTTCTCCCTGGTCGCGCGGACCGGGTTCATCTTCCTCGGCGCGGCGCTGATCAACTCGTTCGCGTGGGTGTTCTACGCGTTCGGCCTCATCCTGCTCGTCACGGCCGGCAACCTCGTCAGGCCGGAGGGCGAGGAGAGCCACACCGGCGACAACGTCATGGTCCGGCTGGCCCGCAGGCTCGTCCGCACCACCGACGCCTACGACGGCGACAAGCTGTTCACCGTCCAGGACGGCCGGCGGGTCATGACGCCGATGATGCTCGTCATGGCCGCCATCGGCGGCACCGACATCCTGTTCGCCCTCGACTCCATCCCGGCCGTCTTCGGGCTGACGCAGAACGTGTACGTGGTGTTCACGGCCACGGCCTTCTCCCTGCTCGGACTGCGCCAGCTCTACTTCCTCATCGACGGGCTGCTGGACCGCCTCATCTACCTCGGCTACGGCCTGGCCGCGATCCTCGCCTTCATCGGCGTGAAGCTCATCCTGCACGCGCTGCACGAGAACAACGTGCCGTTCATCGCCGACGGTCAACCGGTCGCCGTGGTGGAGATCAGCACCGGCCTGTCCCTCAGCGTCATCCTCGGCGTGCTCGTCGTCACCGTGCTCGCCTCACTGCACAGCCCCAAGGGCCGGGCGCAGAACCTCGTCTCGGCGGCCCGCCGCCACGCCACGGAGTACCTGGAGGTGGAGAAGGACCCCGTACGCCGCGAGGAGATCCACGCCAAGCTGTGCCGCGAGATCGAGGAGATCAGGGAGCTGCCGGAAAAGTACCGGGCGCGGATCCGCGAGGAGGAGCGGCTCATGGAGCTGCTCGCCCGGGCCCGCGACGCGCACGCCTCCGCCACGACCCGCGCCCAGGGCGGGCCGGTCAGAGGGTCAGGTCGACGACGACCTTGATGTCGTCGGGCTCCTTGCCCAGCGCCGCCCCGAACTCCTCCATCGGCACCCGCCGCGTGATCAGCCGGTCGAGCCAGTCCCGGTCGGCCTTGACGAGAGCCTCGGCTGCCTGCTGGTAGTGGCGGCGGGCGGCGTTGACGGTGCCGAACATCACGGTGTTCTTCAGCACCAGCTCCGTGTTGACCAGCCCGAGGGGCGCCTCATCGAGCCGGTTCGCCGAGGAGATGCCGGTCAGGCAGATGACGGCGTCCCGCCCCGCCACCTCGGGCAGGGCGAACACCAGCGGCCCGTGACCGGTGCATTCCATCACCACGTCCGGCTCCACGCCGAGGCCGGTGACGTCCCCGGTGTGGAAGACGGCTCCGAGGTCGGCGACGAGTCGCGGCTTGGGCCCGCGGTCGGTGCGGTCGAGGACGTGCACCTCCAGGCCGCGCTGGACGCCCATGAGCGCCGCCAGCAACCCGATCGGCCCCGCGCCGGTGACCAGCGCCACCCGGGGCCGCCAGGAGGTGCGGGTGACGAACCGGTCGGTCTGCTCCCAGGCCTTGGCCAGGATCGACGCCGGCTCCAGCAGCACCCCGCGGTCACCGAGGCCGGAGTCGAGCTTGACGGCGTACTCCGGCTCGATCCGCCACCGCCGCGCGCCGAACCCGTCGTGCTCCTTGATGCCGCGTTCGGTGAAGCGGCCGTTGCGGCAGAAGTCCCACTCCCCGTTCGCGCACGGCTCGCACGGGACCGGATCGGGACGCCGGACGATGCCCACCACCAGGTCGCCCTCCGCCAGGCCGCTGCCCCGCGGCGCCTCGATCACCCGGCCCAGCGACTCGTGCCCGATCACCAGCCGGTCGCGGCCCGGCGGCGGCGCGCCGTGCTCGAACTCCTCGACGATCTCGGCGTCGGTGCCGCAGATGCCGAGCAGCAACCCCTCGACCAGCACCTCACCCTCGCCGGGCGCCGGACCGTCGAGGTCCTCGACCCGCACGCTGCCGGCCTCACCGGGAATCACCGTGATCGCTTTCATCGGCGCCACCCCTTCGTCGCCGCACACCTACCCGGGGCGCCGATCCGGACACGTGGAGGACGGGACGCGGCGCATTCAGCCGGGGCGCGGGCTACCCGCCACCCGGCGCATTCCCGCTGGGGCGGGGGGGGCCCCCCCCCCCCCCCCCCGGCCCCCGCGGGGGGGGGGGGGCGCGCCCGCCGGGGGCGCGCGGGCCCCGCCCGCCCCCTCATGCGCGCGCGGCCCCCCCCCGGCGGGGGCGGGCGGCCCCCCCCCCCCCCCCCCCCGGCGCCGGCGCCGCGGCCCCCCCCCCCCCCCCCCGCCGGAGGGGCCCGCGCGGCCCGCCGACGAAGATCCTGCCGGGAGTGGATCCCGCCAGGCGAGGAGGCAGTGTCATCGTGACGAGCGTGCTCACCGTCAACGCCGGATCGTCCAGTCTCCGGCTCGATCTCGTGGAGGGCGGGGTGCTCATCGACAGCGCGCGCGCCGAACGGGCCCTGGACCCGGCGGCCGCCAGGGACGAGCTGTCGTCGTTCCTCGGCCGTCGCCTGGACCGTGACGTCGAGGCCGTCGCGCACCGCCTGGTGCACGGCGGCGACACCGTGCGGAGCGCGGTGGTCGCCGACGACGACATCCTGGAGGCGGTGCGCGCCGTGCGCGGGCTGGCGCCGCTGCACCTGCCGCCGGCGCTGGCCCTGGTGGAGGCGGCCCGGGAACTGCTGCCCGCCGTGCCGCACGTGCTCTGCCCCGACACCGCCTTCCACGCCGGCCTGCCCGTCGAGGCGGCGACGTACGCGCTGCCGGCGCGGTGGCGCGAGCGGTACGGGCTGCGCCGCTACGGTTTCCACGGCCTGTCCTACGCCTGGGCGGCCGACCGGGTGGCGGAGCTGACCGGCCGGCCGGTGGAGGAGCTGGACCTGGTGCTCGCCCACCTGGGCGGCGGCGCGTCGGTGTGCGCCGTGTCCGGCGCGCGCAGCGTGGACACCTCGATGGGCTGGACGCCGTTGGACGGGCTGCCGATGAGCAGGCGGTCCGGCGCGGTCGATCCGGGGATGCTGCTGTGGCTGCTGGAGGAGGGCGGGCTCACGACCGGGGAGCTGAACGAGGGGCTGTGGCGCAAGTCCGGGCTGCTCGGGTTGTCCGGCGGCCGGTCCGGAGACACGCGGGAGCTGGTGGCGGCCCAGGGGGACGGCGACGCGGCGGCGGCACTGGCGTTGGCCGTGTTCTGCCACCGGGTGGCCAGGGAGGTCGCCGCCGTGGCGGCCTCCCTGCGCCGGGTCGACGCCCTGGTGTTCACCGGCGAGATCGGCTGGGACCAGCCCGAGGTGCGCGACGACGTCTGCCGGCGGCTGCGGGTGCTCGGCGTCGAGCCGCCGGCCGTGACGCACCGGTCGGAGGACGGTCCGGTGAGCGCCGAGGGCGCCGCCGTGCCCGTCTACGTGGTCGAGCCGCGCGAGGAGCTGCAGCTCGCCCGCGAAGCCCTGGCCGTCCTGGCCTGAGCCGCCCCCGCCCCGCTGACCTGGAGTGGCGGCAAGCCACGCGCCGTCACGTCCGCCCCGGTCAGGAGGGCGGCGAGTACAGCCACGGGGAGCGCAGGTCGTGGAAGTCCGGCTGCCCGTCGAACAGGCTCATCATCTCCTCGAACGCCTCGCGCAGGCGCGGCGACAGCTCCTTGCGCTCGCCCTGCCTGGCCTCCTCCTCGCTGGTGAAGTACGCCGCGTCGACGTAGCCGCCGTCGTCCTCCACGGCGGCGAGCCCGCCGATGAGGTCGGGCCGCTCCTCGGCCAGGTCCGCCTCGCCGGCCCGCATCAGCTCGCGGACGCGGGCGGCGTCACGGACGCGGCCCCGGATCACCTGGACGAACCCGGCGGAGTCGGACCCGCCGCGCAGGTACGTCTCGGCCCGGTCGGAGTCGTGGAAGGACACCTCCCCGGTGAACAGCTTCGCGGTCTCCATCCACCACCGGTGCTGCTCGGGGCGTTCGGAGTTGGCGCGGGCGGCCTCGCGCGAGGCGAACCGGGCGATGTTCACGAACATGCCGTCGTCCGTGACCCCGGCCGTGGTGCCGAGCCAGTCGCGCGCGGCGGGCCGGAGCTCCCGCATCCACCGGTCGAGCGCCTCCCGGATCTCGCCGGTGTCGCCGACCCGCCCCTGTATGACCTGGATGAACATGGCCTTCTCCTCTCCGGGCCCGCGCCGCCACCCTCCACGCTAGGAACGGTCCGGCCGGGTGGTCGATCTCCGCCGGGCCAAGACCTCGTTGCGGCCCGTTGACCCGCGCCGCCACGCATCGAAGACACATACAGAGCAGACTGTCTTCATAGGGAGACGACATCTATGTTTCAAACGAACCTGCTCGCTGCTTGGTAAGGTGTCAGCCGTTGGAGCCACCACGTGCCCGGATCGGATGAGTGCGATGACCCTTCCTGTTGACGCGACTCCTGTTGACGCGACCGACGACGGAGCGCAGACCGGCGTCCGCGGGGTCAAATCCGCCGCGCGCACCGTGGAACTGCTGGAACTGCTCGCCTCGCGCCAGAACCGCCCCGCCCGGCTGCGCGAGCTCAGCGACGCGCTCGGCGCGCCGCGCAGCAGCGTCTACGCGCTCATCCGCACGCTGGCCGAGCACGGCTGGGTGCGCACCGACCCCACCGGCACGCTCTACAGCATCGGCATCCGCGCCCTGCTCGCCGGCACGACGTACCTCGACACCGACCCCTACCTGCGCATCGTCCAGCCGCACATCAACGACCTCAGCGCGCTGCTCGACGAGACGATCCACTTCGGCCGCCTCGACCGGGGCGACATCGTCTACCTGGCGACGAAGGAGTCGAGCCAGTACCTCCGCCCGTTCAGCCGGGTGGGCCGCCGGCTGCCGGCCTTCAGCACCGCGATGGGCAAGGCCCTGCTGGCCGAGCGGCTGGGCACCAGCACGGAGGTGCCCATCCCCGAGCGGCTGACCCCGCTCACCCCCAAGACCATCGTCGACCGTGACACCCTGATCGCCGACCTGCGGCTGACCCGCGAGCGCGGCTACGCCACCGACGACGAGGAGAACTACGAGGGCGTGGCGTGTTTCGGCTTCGCGCTGCGCTACAGCCGCCCGGCGACCGACGCGATCAGCTGCTCCGTGCCGGTCCCCCACCTCACCCCCGAGCGGTCGCGCGAGATCGTCGCGGCGATGGAGCGCACGCGGCTGGCCATCGAACGGATGGCGCCGGTCGATCCGGCCGCCGAGTTCTGAGGTGGACGCCGCCTCCACGGGCCTGCTGGTGCTGGCCGGGATCGCCTCGGGGCTGGCCGGCTCCGTCGCCGGGCTGGCCTCGCTGTTCAGCTATCCGGCGCTGCTGGCCGTCGGGCTGCCGCCGATCGCGGCCAACGTCACCAACACGGTGGCCATGTTCTCCACCACGGTCGGCTCCGCCGCCGGGTCGCGCGCCGAGCTGCGCGGCCAGCGGGTGCGCGTCGCCAAGCTGGTCGTCCTCGCCGCCGCGGGCGGCTCGCTCGGCGCGTGGCTGCTGCTGAGCACCCCGGCGTCGGCGTTCGAGCTGGTCGTCCCGTGGCTCATCGCGCTCGGCTCGGTGCTGCTGCTGGCCCGCGACCCGCTCAGGAGGTTCGCCGACCGGCGCGCCGCCGCCGCCTCGGTCTCCGCGGCAACCGGCCGGGCACCGGCGAGCCTGCCGCTGGCGGGCACGGTCGTGCTGGTCGGCCTGTACGGCGGCTACTTCGGGGCGGCGGCCGGCGTGCTCATGCTGGCCGTGCTGTCGGCCTCGGCGACCGAACCGCTCCCGGTGACCAACGCGGTCAAGAACATCGCCACCGGGGCCGCCAACATCACCGCCGCCGTCGCCTACGCCTTCCTGGCCCCCGTGCACTGGCCCGCCGCCGGTGCCCTCGCGGTCGGCTGCCTGGCGGGGAGCTGGGTCGGCCCGGCGGTCGTGCGGCGGCTGCCGGAGCGGCCGCTGCGCTTCGCCATCGCGCTCGCGGGCCTCGGCCTCGCCCTGCACCTGTGGCTGACCGCCGTCGCCTGAGACCTGCCGTGACAGCGTCATCACTGCGCATGTCTTGGGGCAAGTCTTCTCGTCGCGCCCGCGCCCGCGCAGGCGCCGGCGTTACGAAGGGCTTCATGCGACCAAGCACATCGATGTCCTCGTGGCTGCGGGCCGACCCCTGGCGGGCGCTGCTGATGCTGGTGGCCGGCTGCTATGGGGCCGTCCAGTTGCTCGCGGTGGGCCCCGGCATGGGGCTGGGGTGGGACGAGGTGGTGTACGTCAGCCAGGTCGATCCCCGCGTGTCCGCGGTCGAGTTCATCGCCCCCCGCGCCCGCGGGATCACGCTGATCGTCGCGCCGGTGACGCTGGTGACGTCCTCGACGGAGGCGCTGCGGATCTACCTGGCCGTGCTGTCGGCCCTGGCGCTGTACGCGTCGTTCGCGACCTGGCTGCGGCTGCGTCCGGGAGCGGCGGCGCCGCTGGCCGCGCTGCTGTTCGCGTCGCTGTGGCTGGCGTTGTTCTACGGCGCCGCGGCCATGCCGAACATGTGGGTGGCGTTCGGCGCGGTGGCCGCCGTCGGGTTCTTCCTGCGCTGCCTGCGGCCGGACGCCGGCCGCGGCTGCGTGGCCGGGCTGGCGCTGTGCGTGGCGGCGGTGGCGCTGGTACGGCCGCCCGACAGCGTCTGGCTCGTCCTGGCGCTGGGGGCGGCGCTCGCCGGGCCCGGACGGTGGCGGCCCCGGGTGGCGATCGCGCTGCTCGCCGGCCTGACGGCCGGCTGGGCGGACTGGGTCGTCGAGGCGTACGTGCGCTTCGGCGGGCCGCTCGCGCGCTGGCGGGCCGCCGGAGCGGCCAACGAGACCGGGCTGCACTTCTCGCTGTACGAGCACGCCCGGGCGCTGAACGGCCCGCTGCTGTGCCGGCCGCCCGCCGACTGCGGCCCCGCCGTGCCGTCCTGGGTGCTGTGGTGGAGCGTCCTCCCCGCCCTCGTCCTGCTCGGCCTGTACGCGGCCCGGCGCCGTGACCGCCTGGCCGAAGCCCTGCTGCCCGCCGTGGCCGGCGTGTCGCTGGCCGCGCCGTACGTCTTCCTCGTCGGGTACGCGGCGCCCCGCTTCCTGCTGCCCACGTACGCCCTGCTGGCCTTCCCCGTCGCGCACGGGGCGCTGGCGTTGACGGCGGGCGCGCGAGGCGCGGCGCCACGCCGGGCCGGCGCCTGCCTGGCCGCCGCGATCTTCCTCGGTCACTGCGTCCTGCAGGGCGTCACGCTGGACAAGGTCGTCACGCCGCGGCTCGCCAAGCGGGACGCCGAGGTGCGCGTCGCCCGCGCGCTGGAGGGCCTGCGCGTGCGGCCGCCCTGCCTGGTGTACGGCGAGCAGGCGGTGCAGATCGCCTACCGGATGGGCTGCGAGGGGCACACGGTCCTGGACTGGGCGGGGCAGCGGGAGGTGCCGGCGGCGGTGCGCGGCGCCGAGGCCGCGGGCAAGCGGGTGATCGCCGTGGACCGGGGCCGCTCCGTACCCGCGCCGTTCCTGCTGGCCTGGCAGCGGCGCCCGCTGGAGGGCATCCGGCCGGGACGCTGGTCCGCCTACCTGCCGCGCTGACGGCCACGCTGACGGCCACGGTTCGCCGGGCGCCCGACACCGCCTGTTACGGTCGGTGACGGGAGGTGGGCCATGGGTGAGCCGGACGCGGTCCGGGCCGCCGCCGGGCCCGGGCAGGGCCCCGACCGGGTGGGCGCGTTCGTGGACGCCGTCTTCGCGATCGCGATGACGTTGCTGGCCGTCGAGCTGCCCCGGCCACCCGCCGAGCTGGTCGACAGCGACGATCCCCGGCCCGTGATGGCCGCCCGGCTGTGGGGCTTCCTCGGCGACAACTGGGGGGCGTGGCTGGCCTTCGTCATCGCGTTCCTCATCCTGTGGGGCGTGTGGCGGGAGCACCACCGCACGCTCGACCTCGTCGGCCGGGTCACCCCCCGGGTGATGCGCTGGCACGTCCCCTTGCTGCTGGTCGTGGTGCTGCTGCCGTACGCGACGGGGCTGATCGGCGAGACCGTGGCCAACCCGCTGGCCGTCTGCCTGTTCGCCGGCGCGGTGGCGGCACTGCTGCTCACCCAGGCGGGGCTGCTGAGGGCGATCGTCAGCGACGGGGTGCTGCGCCCCGGCGCTGACGGGCGGGCGATGCGAGTGCAGGCCGGCACGCTCACCGTGGTGGGCGTCTTCTGGCTGCTCACGGCGGGGCTGACGTGGCTGGTGGACGGGGTGCCGCTGCTCTGGCTGCTCGGCCCGGTGGTGGGCGGCGTCGCCGCCCGGGCGTTCGGCAGGGCCCTGCCGGCCTGAGAGTCAGGCGCGTTCGGTGAGGTTCTCGCCGCTGTCGGGGTCGAACAGGTGGATGGCCTCGCAGTCGAACCACAGCCGCACCGGCTGCCCGCGGCGGGCCTGCGACTTCGGGTCGAGCTGGGCCACGAGCTGCGCGCCGCCGCCGGCCTCGTCGGCGGCGACGTCCTCCAGATGCCGCGAGCGGACGCCGCCGGTGTCGAGGGTGAAGTAGGCGAGCTTCTCCGGCCCCATCGACTCCAGCAGGTCCACGGTGCCGGTGAAACCGCCGCCGCCGTCGCCGTCGTGCACGAGCGAGGCGTCCTCGAACGCCTCCGGCCGGATGCCCGCGATGACCTGCTTGGGCACGTCCTTGGCCTTCGGGTCGCGGCCGTCGAAGGCGCGGCGCAGCCGCCCCCGCAGCGGGATGTCACCGATGGCGGTGCGCAGGCTGTCCCCGGTCAGCTCGGCGGGCATGAAGTTCATCGCCGGCGAGCCGATGAACCCGGCCACGAACAGGTTGCGCGGGTGTTCGTACAGCTCCTGGGGCGGCCCGATCTGCTGGATCAGCCCGGCCCGCATGATGACGATCCGGTCGCCGAGGGTCATCGCCTCGGTCTGGTCGTGGGTGACGTACACGGTGGTCGTGCCGAGGTTCTTCTGCAGCCGCGAGATGGAGGTGCGCATCTGCACGCGCAGCTTGGCGTCCAGGTTGGACAGCGGCTCGTCCATGAGGAACGCCTTGGGGCTGCGCACGATCGCGCGGCCCATCGCGACCCGCTGCCGCTGCCCGCCCGACAGCGCCCCCGGCTTGCGGTCCAGGTACGGGGTGAGGTCCAGCAGGCCCGCGGCGTGCTCGACCTTCTCGTCGATGACCTTCTTGTCGAGTTTGGCGAGCTTGAGGGGGAAGGCGATGTTCTCGCGCACGGTCATGTGCGGGTAGAGCGCGTACGACTGGAAGACCATCGCGATGTCGCGGTCGCGCGGCGCCTTGTCGTTCATCCGCACGCCGTCGATGCGCAGCTCGCCCTCGGAGATGTCCTCCAGGCCCGCGATCATGTTGAGGGTGGTGGACTTGCCGCAGCCCGACGGGCCGACCAGGATGACGAACTCGCCGTCGGCGATGCGCACGTCGAAGTCGTCCACCGCCACCGTCCCGTCGGCGAACCTCTTCGTGACGTGGTCGAGCTCGATCTCAGCCATGTGTTCGCGTCATCCCTTCACCGCTCCGGACGTCAGGCCGGCCACGATCCGGCGCTGGAAGAACAGCACGAAGATCACGATGGGGATCGTGATGACGACGGCCGCCGCCGAGATCGACCCCGTGGGATCCTCGAACTGCGTGCTGCCGGTGAAGAACGAGATCGTCGCCGGGGCCGTCCGCGCCGCGTTGGACGAGGTCAGCGAGATGGCGAACAGGAAGTCGTTCCAGCAGAAGATGAACGCCAGGATCGCCGAGGTCACCATGCCCGGAGCCGCCAGTGGCACGATGACCTGCCAGAACGCCTGGAACGGGGTGGCGCCGTCCATCTTGGCGGCCTTCTCCAGCTCCCACGGGATCTCCCGGAAGAACGCCGACAGCGTGTAGATGGTCAGCGGCAGCGCGAACGTGATGTACGGCAGGATCAGGCCGGGCCAGGTGTTGAACAGCCCGAGACTCCGCTCGATCTGGAACAGCGGGCTGACCAGCGAGATCTGCGGGAACATCGCGATCAGCAGCGAGACGCCGATGAGCAGCCGCTTGCCGGGGAAGGTGAGCCGGGCGATGGCGTAGGCCGCCATGGTGCCGAAGACGAGGGCGACGAACGTGGAGATCAGCCCGATCCCGATGGAGTTGACCAGGCCGCGCACGAAGTCGGGATTGTCGAAGATGCCGGCGTAGTTGGCCAGCGTCCACTTGCGCGGGATGAACGAGCCGTCGGTGAACGTGCCGGGGTCCTTGAACGACAGCGACGCGATCCACACCACCGGGATCATCGCGTACAGGACGACCACGACGTTGGCGACGGTCCAGCCGGTGGCGCGCTTGCGGTCGAGGCGTTCCATCAGCGCCCGCTCCCCGGCGCGGCGGTGCCGAAGCCCACGATGAACAGCGCGGCGATGATCGCCACGCTGATGAGGATGAGGACGGACATGGTGGAGCCGATGCCGAGGTTCAGCCCGCCGATGAGGTTGTGGTAGGCCGTGATGGACACCGAGCTCGTGTTCTGCGAGCCGTTGGTCAGCACGTAGATGTTGTCGAAGATGCGGAACGCGTCGAGCGTGCGGAACAGCAGCGCGACCAGGATGGCCGGCTTCATCAGCGGCAGCATCACGCGGGTGAACCGCTGCCAGCGTGAGGCCCCGTCCATGGACGCGGCGCGCATCAGCTCCTCCGGCACGACGGCCATGCCCGCCATGAGCAGCAGCGCCATGAACGGCGTGGTCTTCCACACCTCCGCCAGGATGATGATGGCGATCGCGGAGACGCGGTCGGTGAGCGGCGCCGACCCCTCGGGCAGCATGCCGGCCAGCCAGCCGGTGCCGGGCGTCCAGGCGTACCTCCAGCCGTAGGCGGCGGCGACGGTGACGATCCCGTACGGGATGAGCACCACGGTGCGCACCAGTCCCCGCCCCACGAGCGCCCGGTACATGGCGAAGGCGAGCGCCATGCCGAGCACCAGCTCGATGGCGACGCTGATCACGGTGATGACCAGCGTCACCCACAGGGCGCTCCACCAGAACTCGCTGGTCAGCACGGCCGCGTAGTTGGACAGCCCGACCCACGCCCGGTCCGCCGGGAAACGCAGGTCGTAGCGCTGCAGCGACAGCAGCACCGAGTAGACGATCGGCCAGCCGGTGACGAGCAGCATGATGAACGCGGCCGGGGCGCACAGCCACAGCCCGAGCCGCCGTTCGGAGCGTTGGCCCTCGGTGAGCGCCCCGCGGGCGGTCACGGCAGCACCCCCTGGCTGCGCAGCGCCTCGCCGATCTGCTCCCGCAGCTCGCCGAGGGTGGCGGGCGGGTCGATCGCGGCGGGCGGCGACAGGGCGGCCGAGATCATGGTGGAGACGTTCTGGTACGTGGGCGTCTTGGGCCGGGGCGCGGCCGTCTTGAGCGCGTCGAGGATGGCCTGCCGCATCGGGTACGGCTCGGCCATGGCGGGGTCGTCGTAGACGGCCTCAAGGGTCGGCGGCAGGCCGTCCTTGACGGCGGCGGTGAGCTGGCTCGCGGGGTCGCGCAGGCACAGGGCCGCCTGGAACGACTCCGCCGGGTTCGGCGAGTAGGCGCTGACCGCGAAGTTGCCGCCGCCCAGCGGCGAGGTGCCGGGCCCCTGGATGCCCGGATAGGGCGCCCACTTGAAGACGGGCAGCATGTCGGGCTTGTTCGAGGCCATCGAGGCGTACACGAAGGGCCAGTTCACCTCGAACGCGGCCCGGCCGCCCTCCATGGCCAGCCGGGCGGCGTCCTCCTGGGTGTTGGGCAGCGACGGGTCCGCGGCCTTGGAACGGGCGTAGTCGCGCATCACCTGCAACGCCTTCAGCGCGGGCGGGCCCAGCTCGACCTTCGTGCCCTCGGGGTCGAGGATCCGGCCGCCCGCGGAGGCGACCAGGCTGTTGAACCAGACGACGAGCCCCTCGTACTGCGCCCCGGTCACCTCGCCGTAGTGCGGCTTGCCCTGCGCGGCCAGCTCGGCGGCGACCCGCATCATCTCGTCCCACGTCCTCGGCGGCTCCGGGACCAGGTCGGAGCGGTACCACAGGAGCTGGACGTTGGTGTTGTACGGCGCCGCGTACAGCCTGCCCCGCCAGGTGGCCGTCTCCAGCGGCTTGGCCAGGGTGCCCGCTCTGGCCTGCCGGGCGTGCTCGCCGGTCCACTCGCGGATCCATCGCGCCTCGGCCAGCTCGGCGGTCCACGTCACGTCCAGTCCGAGCACGTCGAGGCCGGGGTCGGCGGCGGCGAGGCGGCGCACGAGCTGCTCGCGCTGTCCGTCGGCGTCGCGCGGCAGGGTGTTGAGCACGATCCGGTAGCGGCCGGCGGCCAGGTCGTTGCACCGGTCGACGATGGCGGCGAGGTTCTCCTGCGGGGCGTTGTAGAAGTTGATCAGCTTCTGGCCTGCGTCTCCGGTCCCGCAGGCGGCGGCGGGCGCGAGCGCCACCGCGGCCAGCAGCACCGCCGCGGCTCGTGTCCCCCTCGCTCTCCGCACATCGCGGATCTACCCGGTGACCTGCTGTTATGACCAAGCGTGGTCCATCAATCGGCCAAACGTCCGCCTCGGAGCGGCTCCCGATCCCGGAACTCGCCGGACTGTCCCGGGATCGGCTTCCCCGGGCGCGCGCCCGCCGCCACGGCTGACGGGCGTGGCACGCTTCGCCCTGTGGTCACGTCAGGAGGCCGGGCGGCCGTGCACGACGTGCGTGACGAGCCACTCGACCAGGGGGCGCAGGCGCCGCCAGTCGTCGCGGACGGCGGTCAGCGCCTGCCGGCCGGTCCCCCTGGTCTTGGGGATGCGCCGCTCGGCGCCCAACGACGCGAAGCGCAGCAGGTCGAGGCGCGGATGGTCGGCCGGGTAGCCGCGCGGCCGCGTCTTGACCCGCTCCCCCACCAGCTCGAAGCCGTCCTTGGTGAGACGTTCGGTGACGGCGGCCAGCTCGGGCCCCGCCTCGTCGTCGGCCACGGCCGCCCGGTAGCGGGCGGTGTCGTCTCCGCCGAAGGCGTGGAACCCGGCCCCCACGTACAGTCCGGCCGCCTCCATCTGCAGGTAGTAGCCGACGGAGCCCTCGACGGCGACGCTCGCCGTCTGCTCGGTCTTGTACGGTGACTTGTCCTTGCTGAAGCGGATGTCCCGCTGCGGCCGGAAGAGCTTGGCCGGGCCGAACTCGTCCGCCAGCTCGGCCAGCAGCGCCTGGAGCGGTTCGCGGACACTGGCGTCGTAGGTCTCCTTGTGGGCGTGCCAGAACTCTTTCGTGTTGTCGGCCTCCAGCTCCTTGTAGAAGTCGTAGGCCTTGCGCGGGATGCCGTCGAAGCTCACGTCGCCTCCTTCACAGGACTCTCACGAACCGGTCGACCACCTCGGCCGCCTGGCCGGCGTTGAGGCGGGGGTCGCAGGCCGTGCGGTAGCGCGGCAGCGCGGGCGGCCCGGCGTGCGGGCGCGGCGCGGCGACGCACTCGGTGACGTCCTGGGGCGTCATCTCCAGGTGCAGCCCCGCCGGATGCCGTCGCTGCGCCTGCAGCACCCGGACGAACGCCACCACCTCCTCCAGGATCGCCTCCATGGGCCGGGTCTTCGGCCCCGAGCCGATGCGCACGGTGTTGCCGTGCATGGGGTCGCACAACCACACGACCGGTGTACCCCGCCTGGTCACCTCCCCCACGATCTCGGGCAGCAACGTGCGGACCCTCGTCGCGCCGAGGCGCACCACGAACACCAGGCGGCCGGGGCGGCCTTCGGGGTTGAGCAGGCGGGTCAGCCGGACCGCCTGCGCGGGAGTGATCGACGGCCCGAGCTTGACACCGACGGTGTTGGTGATGCCCGCGGCGAAGGCGACGTGCGGCCCGCCGGGGTCGCGGGTGCGTTCGCCGATCCACACCGAGTGGGCGGAGGAGGCGTAGCGGGTCGTGCCGTCCCGGCGGGTGAGGGGCTGCTCGTAGTCGAGCAGGAGCGCCTCGTGGGAGACGTACGCGCGCTCCAGCGGGCCGCGTCCCGGCCAGGAGCCGCGGACCTCGCGCAGCACCCGGTCCGCGCACGCGTAGGCGCGCAGCAGCCGGAACGGGTCGGGGTCGCGGGCGGCGGGGTCGTCGGCGGGGCTGTTGACGGCGTCGCCGCGGTAGGCGGGGACGGGGACGCCGTCCGGGCCCCGCTCGTACGGCGAGGAGCGCGGCTTGCCGTACTGGCCGGCCAGGCGGCCGACGGGCACGGCGGGCAGGCCGGTGGCGGCGCGCATCACGGCGGCGAGGTCGTAGAGCTGCCGCAGCTTGGCGCCGACCTGCTCGGGCCCGGACTCGCGGAAGCGTTCGGCGCAGTCACCGCCCTGGAGCAGCAGCGCCCGGCCGCGCTCCGCCTCGGCGACCGCCTCGGTGAGCCGGACGCACTCGGCGCGGCTGACCAGCGGCGGCAGCCCGGCGAGCGTCCGGGTGACCTCGGCCAGCAGCTCCGGGTCGCCCCAGTCGGGCTGCTGGGGGGCGGGGCGCGGGCGCGCCTGCCCGTCCGCGGCGGCCGTGGCGGGGCTCACGCCGGCCCGCCGCCGCGCCGCGCGTCCGCCCCGGCGCGCAGCCGCGCCTTGTCGATCTTCCCTACAGGGGTGAGAGGCAGGGCCGGGACGATCTCGACGCGGTCCGGCACCTTGTAGGCGGCCACGCCCCGCTCGCGCATGAACGCGGAGATCACCCGCTGGGTGGGCGCCTGGTCCGCGGGCCCGGCGGGGACGACGTAGGCGCAGGTGCGCTCACCGAGGTACGGGTCGGGCACGGCCACCACGGCGGCGGCCCGGACCCGCGGGTGGGCGACGAGGTGCTCCTCCACCTCGTCGGCGGGCACCTTGTCGCCGCCGCGGTTGATGACGTCCTTGACCCTGCCGCAGATGACGAGGTGGCCGGTCGGGGTGATCCTGGCCAGGTCGCCGCTGCGGAAGAAGCCGTCAGGGGTGAAGGCGGCGGTGTTGTGCTCCTCGGCGCGGTAGTAGCCGCGGATGGTGTACGGGCCGCGCACGAGCAGTTCGCCGGTCTGCCCGGCGGGCACGTCGTGCCCTTCGTCGTCCACGACGCGCACCTCGTCGGCGTCCGACAGCGGCCTGCCCTGGGTGGTGGCCAGCAGGTCGGGCGGGTCGTCCGGCGGGCTCTGGCTGAGCAGCCCCTCCGCCATGCCGAACGACTGCTGGACGCGGCCGAGCCGCTCCCCCACCGCGCGGGCCAGCTCCGGGTCGACGGCGGCGCCGCCGACCTGGACCAGCCGCAGGCTCGACAGGTCGTGGCCGCTCCAGGCGGCGGCCTCGGTCCAGAGCCGGGCGAGCGACGGCACCAGGCCGGTCACGGTGACGCGCTCGCTCTCGATCAGCGGGAACGCGTCGTCGGGGCTGGGCGTCGGCGGCAGCACGACGGTGCCGCCCGCGTGCAGGGTGCCGAGCACGCCGGGGCAGCCGAGGGCGTAGTTGTGCGCGATGGGCAGGGCGGCCAGGTAGACGTCGCCGGGACCGAGGCGGGCGTTGACGGCGCTGAGCCGGATGTTGCACAGGTAGTCGTCGTGGGTGCGCGGGATGAGCTTGGACCGGCCGGTGGTGCCGCCGGACAGCAGGAACAGCGCCACGTCCTGCGGCGTGGGGCCCGCCTCCCCGTCCCGCGCGGCGGCGTACAGGCCGTCGAGGGGGGTGAACTCCTCGGGCTCGCCGCACACGATGACGTGCCGCAGGCCGGGCACGGCCCCGCGGACGCGGCGGGCCAGCTCGCGGTGGTCGAAGCCCTGGTGCCGGTCGGGGATGACGTACGCCACGGCCTCGGTGTGGGCGGCCAGGTGGGTGATCTCGTCATGGCGGTGCGGCGGCAGCGCCAGCACGGGGGCGGCGCCGGTGCGGAACAGCGCGAAGCACAGCTCGATCAGCTCGGGGATGTTGGGCAGTTGGACGAGCACGCGGTCGCCGGGCCGCACGCCGGTCGCGCGCAGCCCGGCGGCGAGCCGGTCGGCCCGCTCGTCCAGCTCCCGGTACGTCCACCGCACCGGGCGGGGCGCGCCGGGGCCGCCGCCGGTGGCGACCACGGCGGTGCGGTCACCGTGCTCGCGCGCGGACCGGCGCAGCAGGTCGCCGAGCGTCTCCCCGCGCCACAGCCCCTCGTCGCGGTAGCGCCGGGCGACCTCGGGGGGCCACGGCACGCATCCGGGCATCATCGCGTCGTCCTCCTCGGGGGCGCTCATGGGGCGAGCCTGCCCTGCTGCCAGCCGCCGTCGTCGCGTCGGTAGCGCAGCCGGTCCTGGATCTCGTCGCCGCGCCGCTGCCAGAACTCCACCTCCAGCGGCGTGAGCCGGTAGCCGCCCCAGTGCACGGGCCGCGGGATCTCCTGGCCGGCGAAGCGATCGCGGACCCGGGCGAAACGTTCCCGTACGACCTCCCTGTCGCCGATCTCGGCGCTCTGGTCGCTCGCCCAGGACAGCACCTGCAGGGAGCGCGGCAGCCGGGCGAAGTGGGCGTCGGACTCCACGTCGGTCAGCCGGTCGGCCGTGCCGTCGACGCGGACCTGGCGGCCGAGGTCGAGCCAGCCGAAACAGAGCGCGGCCGTCCGGTTGACGGCCAGGTCGGCGGCCTTGCGGCTGGCGTGGTGGGTGAAGAACACGAAGCCGTGGTCGACGTGGGCGACGTCCACCCAGCGGGCCGAGGGACGCCCGTGGTGGTCGGCCGTCGCCAGCACGGCCGAGGCCGGGAGGCCGGGGCAGGCCGCCCGCCACTCCTCCAGCCAGCGCGCGAACTGTCCGAGGGGGTCGGGGTCGGGCGCCTCGATGCCCGTGCGCCGGTACGCGGCGGCGAGCCGGGTGACGTCTGCGGTAGCGGTCATCGCCATATCCGTCCTTATCCAGATTCATCTCCCGATTACCATCCCTGGTGCCTTTTAAACACTAATGCCTATAATTATCGTGACGCAATGCCGGACAACGATCGGAGAGCGGTGATGAATGGACGAGCCAGACAGGCGGCGGGAATTCTTCTCGACCGGCACAGGGAGATCGTCGAGCCGGCGACATTCCGGCTGCTGGGCCTGGAGTGGGACCTGCTGCCGGGGGTGTACGCCCCCCACCTGACCCAGTCGGCCGCCCTGTACGCCGAGTGGCTGCCCTATCCGGTGCACGGGTCGTTCTGCGAGGTCGGGAGCGGCTGCGGCTACCTCGCCGTAATGGCGGCGCTGCGTGGCTGCGCCTCCGTCACGGCCCTCGACGTGAGCGCCGCCGCCGCCCGCAACACCCGCATGAACGCCGTACGGCACGGCGTCGAGGACCGCGTACGGGTCGGGCACGGCGACATGTTCGCCCCGCTGAGCGGCGACGACCGGTTCGACCTGATCTTCTGGAACTCCAACTTCGTGGAGGCGCCGGCGGGCGAGCGAGCGGGCGGCGAGCTGGAGCGGGCCTTCTTCGACCCCGGCTACGGCGCCCACGAGACGTATCTGCGGGACGCCGCCCGGCACCTGGAGCCGGGCGGCAGGCTACTGCTCGGCTTCACGGACCTCGGCAGCCGGGAGCGCCTGGACGAGCTGGCCACCCGGCACGGCTGGTCGGCCGGCACGATCCGGGCGGCGCGGTGCGGCGCCGCCGACGGGCACATCGAATACCGGCTCGTCGAATTCCGACGAGCCGGATAACGACGCGGCGCGCATTCTTTCGAGCCCCGGAAAAGGCCCGGAAGAATGCGTTTCACCGCCGCCGGTAAAGGCGCACCGCGAGCGGCACGAATATCACCGTCGCCACCGCCGCCCAGGCGAGGGTGAAAAGCACCGGCCCGGCCACGGGACCCCCACGGGAGAGCCCCACGAGCGCGTCTCCCGCCAGGGACAGCGGATTGGCGCGGACGACCGGTTGCAGCCAGCCGGGGAACTGCTCGGCGGGCACGAACCCCGACGACAGGAAGAGCAGCAGCGTGATCGGCGTGTTGAGCGCCCCGCTGACGGCCTGCTCGCTGGAGGCGGACATGGCGGCGACCATCGCCGGCCACAGGAAGATCCACGCGAACAGCAGCACGACGCCGAAGAAGCCCACCACAGCCGGCGGCCCCTGCGTGAAACGGAACCCGGCCAGGTGCGCGACCGCGGTGGTGACCACGGCGACGAGCAGCACCCGTACCAGGTCGCCGGCGATCCGGCCGGTCAGCACCGACAGCCGGCCGATGTCCATGACCCGGAACCGGTCGACGATCCCGCCGCGCAGGTCGGTGAAGAAGCCGACCCCGGTGCCGACCGCGCCGTAGGCGGCGCTGAACAGCACGATCACGGGGGCCAGCCGGTCGATGTAGGCGCCGCGGGTGACCCCTCCGACCAGCTCACCGAAGACCAGCAGCATGACGAACAGCAGGATCAGCGGGAACGTGACCGAGTCGGCGATGAGCTGCGGGCTGCGCAGGAAACGCCGCAGGTTGCGCCCGGCCAGCAGGGACGTCTCGGTGAGCGTGTTCACGTGGCCCTCCTGAACGCGCGGACGGCCGCCAGCGAGAAGAGCGCCAGCAGCCCGGCCATCCACAGCACGGCCCGGGTCAGCGGCCCCGCGATGGGCCCGCCGTCGGCCAGGGCGCGCAGCGCGTCGATGACCGCCGTCACCGGCTGCGCCCTGACGAACGGCTCGATCCAGGCGGGAAAGGCGTCGGCCGGCACGAACGCGGACGAGACCATGAGCAGCGGCAGGTACACGGTGTGCAGGGTGGACGAGACCGCCTCCGGATCGCGGGCGGTCAGGCCGACCGCGCTGGTGCCGGCCGACAGCGTCAGCGCGAAGCCCACCGCGAGCGCCACGAAGCCGAGCGCGGCGAACGGCCCCGCCTGGAAGCGGAAGCCCGCCACGTGCCCGGCGGCGAGGATCACCGCGATGGCCAGCAGCGCGCGCAGGCTGTCGGCGGCCATCCTGCCGACCACCACGGCGCCGCGGTTGATGGCCATCGCCCGGTAGCGGGCGAGCATGCCGGTGCGCCGGTCGGTGGCGAAGAAGAACGCGGCCGAGATGGCCACCGAGAACATCCACTGCACGACGATCGCGGGCGGCAGGAACTGGGCGTAGTCGACGCCCCGTGCCGCCAGCAGGTTGCCGAAGATGGCCAGGAAGCCGAAAACGAAGATCACCGGAAAGACGACCATGGTGCTGACGGTGTCGGCCACCGAGGCGAGCCGCACGTTGCGGCCGGCCAGCAGCAGGCCCTGCTCCAGCAGGTTGCGAGGGCCCTTCTCGGTGACGGGCCGCCGGGCCGCCCCGGCGGTCGCGCGGGCTGGGCCGGTCGGGCTGGTCGGGAGCGTCACAGCCGCGTCCCCTCCTGCTCCTCCTGCTCCTCGCTCTCCTCGCGCCGGCCGGTGAGGGAGAAGAACACGTCGTCGAGCGTGGGCCGGCGCAGCCCCACGTCGTCGGGCTCCACCCCGGCCTCGGTGAGGACGCGCACCACCTCGGTGAGCGTGCCGGCGTCGGCGCCGGGGACGGTGATCAGGTCACCGGACTCGGTGACGCCGTCCATCCGGTCGCGCAGCGCGCGCACGGCCCGCTCGCGCTGCTCGGGAACGTCGACGTGGACGGCGCACACGGCGCCGCCGACCTGGTCCTTGAGCTCGCGCGGGGTGCCCTCGGCGATGACCCGGCCCTGGTCGAGGACGACGATCCGGTCGGCGAGCCGGTCAGCCTCCTCCAGGTACTGGGTGGTCAGCAGCAGCGTCGCCCCGTCGTCGCACAGCCCGGACACGACGCCCCACATCTCCCTGCGCCCGGCCGGGTCGAGGCCGGTGGTCGGCTCGTCGAGGAAGATGACGGGCCGCCGCACGACCAGGCTGGCGGCCAGGTCGAGGCGGCGGCGCATGCCGCCGGAGTAGGACTTGACCGGCTGGTCGGCCGCGTCTGCGAGGCCGAACCCGGCGAGCAGTTCCGCCGCGCGCGCGGCGGCCTCCCTGCGGCCCAGCTTGAGCAGCCTGCCGAACAGGACGAGGTTCTGCCGTCCGGTCAGCACGTCGTCGACGGCGGCGAACTGGCCCGTCAGCGCGATGGAGGCGCGTACGCCCGCCGGGTCGTCGGTGACGTCGTGCCCGGCGACGACGGCCCGCCCGCCGTCGAGGGGCAGCAGCGTGCTCAGGCAGTTGACCATCGTGGTCTTGCCCGCGCCGTTGCCGCCGAGCAGACCGAGGACGGTGCCCGGCGCGACACCGAACGACACGTCGTCCACGGCCGTCTTCTCGCCGAAGGTCTTGCGGAGGCGTTCCACCTCGACACTGCCTCCGTGCATGATCGGAACCTCCTGGGGTGAGCGGTCGGTTGCGCCGGAGATCCTGCCCACGCGCGGGCGGGCGCATCCGCGATCAGCCGTCCTCGCCCGCCTCCTTGACCGGGGTCTGCTGGTGGAAGACGAGCTTCCACTCCTCGCCGGCGCGCTCGTACACGCTGGTCATGTAGAGCTGGAAGGTGAAGTCGGCCTGGCTGAGCCGGACGACCGCGCGGTAGGTGATGATCGCGGCGGCGTCGCCGAGCGGCAACACCTTGACGTCCTCCAGCTTGTAGTCGTCGAACGGCGACTTGCTGGCGTCGATGTCGTCGGCCAGTTCCCGGCCGGTCTGCAGGCCGTCGGGTTCGACGCACACGGTGCGGTCGGTGACCAGCCGGCGGTAGAAGCCGCCGTCGCCGACGGAGATCGCGGCCCAGCCCTGCTCCTCCAGGGCGGTCAGTTCCTTGTCGAGGTTCATCGCGGTGCTCCTTTCGTGGTGGGCGGGTGTGTCAGGGGGTGGAGGGCCAGGGGGCGGGCAGGTCGCAGGAGCGCAGCACCTGGGCGACCAGCTCGGCCTCCTGCGGGACCAGGTAGAAGTGGTCGCCGGGGAAGATCCGCAGGTCGAACGAGCCGGTGGTGTGGCGCTCCCAGGCGGCCGCCTCGTCCGGGTCGACCTCGGGGTCGGCGTCGGAGACGCAGGCGCACACCGGCGTGCGGATGGGCGCGGTCGTGGCGGGACGGTAGGTCTCGATCAGCCGGTAATCGGCCTCCAGCGTGGGCAGGACGATCGCGCGCAGGGCGGGGTCGTCGAGCACCTCCTCGCTGGTGCCGCCGAGCCGGCGCAGGTCGTCGAGCAGCGCCTCCTCCCCGCCCAGGTGGACGTCGGAGGGGCGCGGCCGGTCGGGCGCCGGCCGGCCGGAGACGACGAGCCCGGCCAGCGGCCGGCCGAGCCGGCTTTCGAGCAGCCTGGCGGTCTCGTGGGCGACGGCCGCGCCCATGCTGTGGCCGAACAGCGCGAGCGGGACGCCGGCCAGCGGTTCCAGCGCGGCGGCGACGGGGCCGGCCAGGTCGTCCATGGCGGCGGCGTGGCCGTCGCCGATGCGGTCCTGGCGGCCCGGGTACTGCACGCCGTACAGCTCGATGCCGTGCGGCAGGCGGGCCGCCCAGGTGCGGAAGAAGCCGGCCGCGCCGCCGGCGTGCGGGAAGCACACCAGGCGCAGCCTGGGTGCGTCGTGCCGGCGCAGCGGGCGCAGCCACCGTTCGCGCAGCTCGGTCGTGGTGACGGTCATGCGTTCGCCTCCTCCAGCGCGTCGGGCTCCTCCTCGGGCGCGGCTGCTCGCAGGGCCGCGGCCAGCAGGGGCTCGGCGGAGAGCGGCCGGGGCGGCGGCGCGGTGAGCCGTTCGGGAAATCCGAGCGCCGCCGTCAGCTCCTGCCACGCCCCGCCGACCGCGAGGTAGTACTGTCCGTCACGCATCGTGTCCATTCCATCACGTACGGCGGTCCAGGTGGTGGAGATCGCGCGATGGGCGCCGGCGGGCCACATCCGCGCCAGGATCTCCCGGTACGGCGGCGCCTCGGCCGGCCCGAGCGGGGTGCAGGCCGGGAAGTCCAGGTGCGCGTCGGCGGCGTCGTGCAGCCGGGTGGCGTTCCTGGCCGGGGCGGGCAGGTGCGGGCGGGGCGACCACAGGACGGGGCCGTGCGGGTCCAGCAGGGTGAGGGTGCCGCCCTCGGCGCCGATGGTGATCCGGTGCAGCAGGTGGGCGTGGTTGTCGGGGTCGGCGGGGTGGAGCTGGTTCTGCACGCGCAGGGTGACGGGCACGCCGGCGATCACGCCCTCCAGGGTGCGGAACGGCGTGCGCGGCCCGTCCGTCGTGCCGCACGCGGCGAACTCGTACGGTCTGAGGCCCCCGAGCGCCCGGCCCAGGACGTCCACCAGGTGGTAGGCGACCTGGATGCCGCAGGCGGCCGCCACCCACAGCGGCTCCTGCTCGGCACGCAGCGCCCGGGCGGCGGCCACGAACCTGCGCACCGGCGGCAGGTGCACGTAGTGGGTGTTGACCTGGAACACCACCTTGTGGCGGCGGGCGGCGCGCAGGGAGGCGGCCAGTTCGTCGCGCAGCAGCGGTCCCTCCTGCAGCACGGGCACGCCGCGGGCCATCAGTTCGGCCGCGACGGCGCTGCCGGGGCCGCCGTTGACGTCGCCGAGCAGCACGACGCAGGCCAGGTCCACACCGTCCGGCATGTCGGCCACCCGCGTGTACAGCGGCACCCCGGCCTCGGCGGCGCAGGCCCGGGACCGCTCGCCGCCCCTGGCCAGGATGCCGGCGAGTTCGAAGGCCGATCCCGGGTCGGTCAGAGCCGCCAGGTGCACCCGGCCGAAGCCGGTGCCGCAGACCAGGACGCGGGGCCGTCCGCTCACAGCGTTCCCTCCTCCACCAGCGTGTCCGCCTCGTCACCGCGGCGGTGCGGCCGCGCCGGTGCGCCGCCCGCGTGACCGGGCGCCGCGCCGCCGGCCGCCCGGATCATCGGCTCGACGGCCAGCCGGGTCAGCGCCGGATCGTCGTCCAGCCGCCGGAACACCTCCTGCGGGCTCAGCACGTCGCCCGCCTCGTGCACGCCCGCGGGCACCTGCCCGCGCAGCACGGCCGCGGTCGCGGCGGCGGCCACGGCGGCGCTCAGCTCGTGGCTGCGCCCGGTGCGCGCCACCAGTGTCCGCCCGCCGCCGTCGCCGGTCAGCTCGAAGACCATCTGGAAGTACGGCTCGCGGCCGAACGCGTCCAGCCGGGAGGCCCGCACCAGCGTCTCGGCCGTCCGATCCGGCTCGGCCTCCCCCGCCCGCGCGAGCGCGTCGAGGGTCCGGTCGCCGTCGAACACCGTCCACCAGTCCACCTCGGCGATGCCGAGCGTCCGGGCCAGCCGCTCGGTCTCGGCGGCCAGGTACGGGTACACGCTGACGCGACCCGGCCACCCGGCCACCCGCACGCCCCGGGCGGGCCGCAACGCCCCCCGCACCGGACCGTCCCGCCGCCAGGCGGCCAGCGGCGTCCCGTGGCCGCCCGCCAGGGAGGCGACGTAGTCCCGCGCGGCGGCGGGCGTGAACGGATCCAGCCCGCCCACGTACGCGACGAGCCGCTCCACCCGGCCGGCTCCGGCGGCGAGATATCTCGGCAGCAACGCCGACAGCCCGGGCATCATCCCGGCCCCCAGCACGACCACGCCGTCGCCGGCGCCGTCGCCGGCGAGGGCGTGGAGCGGGGCACGGTCGATGAGGTCGCCGGCGACGTCGACGTACGCGGCGCCGGCGGCGAGCGCGGCGCGGGCGACGGTGTCGAGGATGCGGGCGGAGGGGCCGGCGCAGTTGACGACCACCCGGCACCCGGCGCAGAACGCCGCCGGCGCGTCCGCGTCGGCCACGTCGACCTCCACGCTCTCGACCCCGCGGCCGGGCCCCGGCGGCCCGGTGGCGAGCGAGGCCGCCACGGCCCGTACGCGGGTGAGGTCGCGTCCGCCGAGGCGGAGGGGTCCGATGCCGGCCTCGTGGAGGCGGCGGGCCAGCGCGCCGCCGATCGCGCCGGTGCAGCCGAGCACCCCGACCGGCGCGCCGTCCGTACCCGGACGGCCGGGCGGCCCGGCGGACGCGGCGGCAGGGTGGCGCGGCGGCCCGGCGGCGGGGGCGTCCGGGGCGCTCATCGGCGCTCCCCGAGGCGGGTCAGCAGCATGGCGACCTCGTCCACGTGCGGAGGTCGCAGGCAGGTGAAGTGGTCGCCCGGGATGTCGGCCACGGTCAGCTCGCCCAGGCACAGGTCACGCCAGAAGCCCGTCATGTCGTCGCGCAGCCACGGCAGGAAGCCGGTGTCGCCGAGCTGCCGCAGGAACGTGATGTCCCCCGCGTACGGCTCGGGCCGGTGGGTGCCGACGGCGTCGAGGCTGTGCCGGACGACCTGGTAGAGGGATGTGACATGCCGTTCGATCTCGGCGTCGGCGTGGGCGGCGGTGCGGCCGATGGCGGCCAGGCGTTCGGGCTGGGGGCGGGCGGCCAGGCGGCTGAAGGCGGCGTCGAGGGCGGCGAGCCGGCCGGCGGGCACCCGTTCGGGGTCCTCGGCGAGCAGCCGCTCGAACAGCCGTGACATGGCCGCCTCGTCGGCCGGGTAGCCGGCCGCGGCCGGGTCGACGCCCATGACGCGGGCGAAGACGTACTCGGCGACCAGGTCGTCGTCGATGACGCGCGGCAGCGTGTAGCTGCTGATCACCGTGAGGTTCTCGACGGTGGCGCCCGCCTCGGTGAGGTGCCGGGCGACCTCGGTGGCGAGCAGGCCGCCCATGCAGTAGCCGACGACGTGGAAGCCGGTGGCGCCCGTGTCGAGGAGGGCGCGCGCGTAGCGGGCGGCGCGCCGTTCGATGAGGCCGCGCGGGTCCTCGGCGAGGTAGGCGTCGACCTCTGTGACGGCGAGGCCGGCGAGCCGCTCGCCCTTGTCGGTGAGGCGGCGGGCGAGCGCCCGGTACGGGCCGAGCGTGCCGCTGCCCTCGTGGACGAGCACGCGCAGCGGGCCGGGGCCGGCCGGTTCGCCGCCGAGGGGCACCAGCGGCGAGCTCGCGGCCCGGCCGCCGCCGCCGTCGTCGCCGCTGTCGTCGTCGGCGGCGGGCCGGGCGCCGCGGCGCAGCTCGTCGGCGAGGGCGGCGACGCTGGGCCGGTGCAGGATGTGGCGGACCAGGTCGTCCCAGAACATCTCGCACGCCTCGGGCACCTGTTCGCGCAGCACGGCGGCGAGCTTGGCCACGACGAGGGAGTCGCCGCCGAGGTCGAAGAAGTCGTCGTCCCGGTCGACCCGCGGCAGGTGCAGCACCTCCGCCCAGACGGCGGCGAGCCGGCGTTCGAGGTCGTCGCGGGGCGGGCCGCCGGCGGAGGCTCGGCCGGCGGCGGCGCGGGGCAGCAGCCCGCGCAGCGCGGCGGTGTCCACCTTGCCGTTGGTGGTGAGCGGCAGCTTGTCGAGGACCTGCAGGTGGGCGGGGATCATGTACTCGGGCAGCCGGTCGGCCAGGTGCCCGGCCAGGCCGGCCACGTCGATGGGGGCGCGGTCGGCCTTGAAGCGGGCGGCGAAGACGTTCTGGCCGAGCGGCCCGGTGACGTCGCCGTCGCCGGGCAGGCAGACGGCGGCGTCGGCGCCGGCCTCGCGCAGCAGCCCGAGCCACTGCTCCCGGCCGAGGAAGGTCTGGTCGAGGCCGTGCCGCAGGTCCTCGTAGTCCCAGGTGGCGGGGTCCTTGCCGGGCATCATGAACTCCATCGAGGTCATGATCTGGTAGCTGTCCTTGGTGGTCTCGATGAAGAGCAGCCAGCCGCCCGGCCGGAGCATCTCGGTGAGCCGCCGCAGCACCCGGCCGGCGTGGCGGGAGTTGTGCAGCACGTTGGCGCACAGGATGACGTCGAAGTCGTTGGGGGCGTAGCCCTGCTCGCGGTAGTCCTCGTTGATGTCGAACAGGCCGTAGCGGACCCAGGGCCGGTCGCCGAAGCGTTCGCGGGCCTCGTTGATGAAGAACGGCGAGACGTCGGTGAACAGGTAGTCGACGTCGTGGCCGTCGAGCGCGGGAATGGTCTGGGCGCTGGTGCCGCCGACGCCCGCCCCGGCCTCCAGCACGCGGAGCGTGCCCGGGTGGCGGCCGGCGATGCGGCGCAGCAGCTCGACGGCGGCGTGGTTGACGTAGCGGCTGATGAGGTTCTCGCGGTAGGCGGCCTCGGAGATCTCCAGCCGGCCTTCGGGGAACAGCAGCGGCAGCGGGTCGAGCTCGTCGCGCAGCAGCTCGGGCAGGCGGTCCGTGCTGTCCCTGAAGTAGCCGATCAGCTCGGCCGGGTAGCTGTCCTCGCGTTGCAGCTCGTCGACGGCCCGCCAGGCCGCCGTCAGGTCCTCGGCGGCGACGGTCCGTACGGCCCGCCAACGGTCCCCGTGCCGTTCGAGCAGCCCTTCGTTCTCCAGGACGCGCAGCCAGCGGCGGACGAGCCGGTGGTGGCGGGGCGCGGCGCCGGTCGCGGCGAGCACCTCGTCGGCGGCGGCGGTGGCGCCTGGCTCGCCGAACAGGCCCCGCCGGACGAGCGCCCGCATCATGCCGAGGACGGCGGCCCGGTCGAGCCGGGCGATGAACTCCATCAGCTCGGCCCGGTCGATGTGGGCGGTGCACGGGGCCGCCGCCGCGGCGGCCGCCGCGCTCAGCTCGGCGGCCACCCGTTCGCCGTCCTCGGCGGCTCCGGCGGCGGTGCGTGCGGGCTCGGCGAACGCGGCCAGGCGGCGGTCCATGCCGTCGCCGTCCACCAGGACGTGCGCGGCGGCGACCGCCGGGTGGGCCTGGACGGCGGCCTCGACCTCGGCGAGCTCGATCCGGTGCCCGCGGATCTTGACCTGCCGGTCCTCCCGGCCGAGGAACTCGATGACCCCGTCGCCGCGGTAGCGGCCCAGGTCGCCGGTCCGGTAGAGCCGCTCGCCCGTCTCGGGGTGGCGGATGAAGCGTTCGGCGGTCTTGCGTTCGTCGCCGAGGTAGCCGAGGGCCAGGCCGGCGCCGGCGATGTACAGCTCGCCGGGCACCCAGTCGGGCCGAGGCCGCAGCTCGTGGTCGAGGACGTGGAACGCCTGGTTGGCGAGGGGCTTGCCGTACGGGACGCTGGACCAGCCGGGCAACGGGTCGCCGATGGGGTGGTGGATGGACCAGATGGCCGCCTCGGTGGCGCCGCCGAGGCTGACGAGGTCCAGGCCGGGCAGGTGGGCGCGGATCCGGCCGGGCAGGGCGACGGGGATCCAGTCGCCGCTGAGCAGCGCCAGCCGCAGCGACGGCAGGCCGGAGCCGGGGTGCGCGCCCAGGTAGTGCTCCAGCATCTGGAGCTGGGCGGGGACGGAGTTCCACACGGTGACGCCGTGCTCGGCGACGAGCCGCGCCCAGTGGGCGGGGTCTCCGCGGCGGGCGGCGTCGGGCAGGACGAGGGCGCCGCCGACGGCGAGGGGGCCGAAGATGTCGTACACCGACAGGTCGAAGCCGAGGCTCGCCAGGCCGAGGACGCGGTCGCCTCCGGTGACGGCGAAGCGGTCGTTGACGTCGGCGACGGTGTTGAGCGCGGCGGCGTGCGAGATCATCACGCCTTTGGGCGTGCCGGTGGAGCCGGAGGTGTAGATCACGTACGCGAGGTCGCCGGGTCCGGCCGGGGACGGCGGCGGCGGGGTGTCGGTGGGGGTGTGGGTGTCGGTGGGGGTGAGGGTGTCGACGTCGACCAGGTCGACGCCGTCCGGGCGGTCGGCGAGCCACGACTGGGTGAGCACCTGGGCGACCCCGGCGTCGGCGAGGATGCGGGCACGCCGGGCGGGCGGCTGGGCGGTGTCGACCGGCAGGTAGGCGGCTCCGGCCAGGAGCGTGCCGAGCGCGGCGACGACCTGCTCCCAGCCCTTGTCCATGAGGATCGCCACGCGCGTGCCGGGGCGCAGCCGCGCGGCGACCGCGCGGGCGCGCCGCAGCAGCTCGCCGTAGGTGAGGGTGCGGTCGCCGGTCACGACGGCGGGCCGGTCCGGGGTGCGGCGGGCCTGGGCCACGACGGGTTCGTGCAGCAGGCCGGCGGGGAGCGGCGCGGCGGTGGCGTTGGCGCGTTCACGCCGGGCGGCCTGCACGGCCGGCAGGCGTACCGGCGCGGCGGCGTCCCAGGGGGCGTCGGAGCCGGCCAGGTCGAGCAGGAGGTCGCGCAGCGCGCCGAACGCGTCCTCGGCGACGCCGTCGGGCAGGACGCCGTCGCGCACGTCCCACCGGACCTGCAAGGTGCCGCCCTCCACGAGGGCCTGGCAGTCGATCCACACCTGCGGCGTCTGGCTCCTGCCGTACACGACCTCGGCCAGGTCGCCGCCGCCCGCCTGGTCGTCGCCGACGCCGATGGTGCTGGTGAAGACGACGGGCATGAGGGCGGCGGCCCGGCCGCGGCGGCGGGCGATCTCGCGCATCACCTCGACGCCGGTGTGGAGGCGGTGGTCGAGGTCCTCCCACAGGCGGCTCTGCACGGCGGCGGCCCGCCCGGCGAAGGTGCCGGCGGCGCCGGTGTCGACGGCGAGCAGGCTGACGGTGGTGAAGTCGCCGACCAGGTCGGCGGCCTGCGGGTGCAGGGGGCGGCGGTTGAGCAGGGTGAGGTTGAGCGTGAAGGCGGGGTGGCGGCTCCACCGGCCGACGACCTCGGCGAACGCGGTGAGGACGGCCGTGGACGGGGTCACGCCGTGGGCGGCGGCCCGGCCGCGCAGGCCGTCCCACTGGGCGGGGGTGAGGGTGACCTGGTGGCGGGTGAAGCGGTTACCCGCCCTGGTGGCGGCCTGCTCGGTGACCGGCAGTTCGGGCGGGCCGGGCAGCTCGTCGAGGCGCGACTCCCAGTAGTCGCGGTCGCGCTCGTAGGCGAGGCCGTCGCGTTCGCGGCGGGCGGCGAGCAGGTAGTCGCGGAAGGTGATCTCCAGCGGGGGCAGGGCGGCGTCCGGGTCGAGGTAGAGCCGTTCCAGCTCGGTGAGCAGGAGCCGGATGCTGAGGTAGTCGGCGATGAGGAAGTCGACGGAGACGTGCAGCAGGTCGCGCTCGCCGGTGCGGGTGACGCGCAGCTCGAACAGCGGCCAGGTGCCGGGGTCGTAGACGCGGTGGTCCAGCTCGGCGCGGGTGCGTTCGACGTGTGCGGCGACGTCGGCGGCGGGCCGGCCGCGTAAGTCGGCCACCGGGACGTGGTAGTGCGGCACGTCCGGGCTGACCTGCTGGTAGCCCTCGGTGTGGACGGTGGCGCGGAGCATGTCGTGGCGGCGGACGAGCTGGTTCCAGGCGTGTTCGAGGCGGGCGGGGTCGAGGTCGGCGAAGGCGAGTTCGGCGTAGACCTGGCAGGCGGTGCCGCCGTAGTCGAAGGCGTCCCGGCGCCCCAGCAGGTAGGCGGCCTGCACGTCGGTGAGGGGGAACGGTTCGTGGCGGCTGCCGGGGTCGTGGACGACCTCGGGCCGTTCGCGGCGGGCGAGCTGGTCGAGCAGGGCGGCCTTGTGTTCGGCCAGCAGCGCGCGCCGTTCGTCGGTGAGGACGCCCCGGGGTGCGCGGTAGCGGAGCCGCCCGGACTCCTCCCACAGGTGGACGCCCAGGCTCTCGAGTTCCGCGGCGAGCCGGCCGGCGTTCATACGGTCCCCTCCTCGAAGGTCGCGGTCCGCCGCTGGTCGATCAGGGCGGCGTGTTCGGCGATCGTGGGTCCGGCGAAGATGTCCCGCAGCGGGAGCTCGACGCCGAACTCGGTGCGGATCTCCTCGGCCAGGCGGGCGGCCAGGATGCTGTCGCCGCCGAGGGTGACGAAGTTCTGGTGCCTGCCGACCTCGGGCAGGACGAGCAGGTCGCGCCAGATGCGGGCGAGGGCCTGCTCGGTGTCCCCGTCGGGCGGGGCGTCGGCGGTGGTGTCGTCCTGCCCGGCCAGGCGGGCGAGGACGGCGCGGTCGATCTTGCCGTTGGGGGTGAGTGGCAGGCCGTCGAGCAGGCGGATGGTGGCCGGCACGGCGTAGGAGGGCAGCCGGTCGGTGAGCCACGCGCGCAGCTCGTCCGGGCCGGGTGTGTCGGCTCCGGCGGCCGGTACGGCCAGGGCGGCCAGCCGGCGGGCGGCCCCGCCGACGACGGTCGCCACGGCCTGGCCGACGGCCGGATGGGCGAGCAGGGCGGCCTCCACCTCGCCCAGCTCGATCCGGTGCCCGCGCACCTTGACCTGCTGATCGACCCGGCCCAGGAACTCCAGCGTCCCGTCCGGCCAGTACCGGCCCAGATCACCGGTGCGATACCAGCGCATCCCGTCACGCTCGACGAACCTGGCCGCCGTCGTCTCCGGATCACCCCGATAGCCCAGCGCGACACCCACGCCGCCGATCCACAGCTCCCCCGCCACCCAGTCCGGGCAGTCCCGGCCCCGGCCGTCCACCACCCGGAAGCACTGGTTGGCCAACGGCCGCCCGTACGGCACCGACACCCACTCGGCGGGCACCTTCTCCGGGACGGGACAGAAGTTGGACCAGATCGCGGCCTCGGTCGCCCCGCCGAGGGCCATCAGGCGGCAGCCGGGCGCGTGCTCGGCGAGTCTCCGGGACAGGTCGAGACCGACCCAGTCGCCGGACACCATGGCCAGGCGCAGGCCGGCGAGGGTGCCGGGCGGCGCTGCGATGAGGAGCATGTCGAGCAGGGCGGGCACGGTGTTCCACACGGTCACCCCGTGCTCGGCCACCAACTCGGCCCACCGGTGCGCCTCCCGCCGCTCCTCCTCACCGATCAGCACCACCGCACCACCGACCGACAACAACCCGAACAGATCCCACACCGACAGATCGAAGTCCAACGCCGACACCGCCAGCACCCGATCCCCCGCACCCACCCCGAACCGCGCGTTCACATCCACCACCGTGTTCAACGCCGCCCGATG